>CAVFLH010000001.1:0-58048 GCA_963622995.1 uncultured Eubacteriales bacterium
ACGCACAATCAGCTACAGATTTTGTGCACTTTTTGGTATTTGCTCATTTATAGTAAATATTATGGTTATTCTAAGTTTTCTTAAGTATACAGGAATTCCTCACGCATTTGCAACCCCCACGGGACAAACAGGGCGAAAATCGCATCAAAAAGCCGGCTCCCCGCGTCCCGAGGACTCCCTTTCAGAAGTCCCCGGAACCGGAAAACCGGTTTTCAACTCTTAAATATATAAGTTACACATTATGTAAATCGCTATTTATGCTCTGGCCTCAGAACCTGCCTTCTTATTGAACAACTCCTTACCGGATGTGACAACGATGATCACACCGAGAACCATAAGAAGAATTGCAACGATGAGCTGAAGTCCCTCAACCATAAATACTGCAGTACCTGCGCTGAATGCGCCTACGAGAGCGATAGTTCTCTGAACCAGTGCTGTGAAGGTTACGCAGAGCATAATCACACACGGGATGATCAGGGTCTTGTTCTGTCTGCCTGTTACCTTTAAGAATACGCAGAGTGTGATCAGAACCAGAGCGCTTAACAGCTGGTTTGCGCTTCCGAATAACGGCCAGATGTTGGAGTAACCAACTCTTGTAAGGATGTAGCCGAATGCAAGTGTGACGATCGTGGATACATACTTGTTGCAGAGGAATTTTCTCCAGCCCTCTGCGTTCTCCATATCGTCTACGGAGAAGAGCTCCTGGAAGGACATACGTCCGATACGTGCTACCGCGTCAAGGCTTGTAAGGGCAAGAGCGGATACGCACATGGTCATGAAGCACTGTGCAATGTAGATCGGAAGACCGAACATCTCAAGAAGTCCTGCAACACCTGAGGAGAAGATCTGGAACGGAGTTCCTACTGCTGCAGTACCGTCAGCGGCTGCAGCGGCACCTGCTACGCAGAGTGCAAGTACGGCTAAGAGACTCTCAAGAACCATAGCGCCGTAACCAATTTTCAACATATCTTTCTCGTTCTCAACGGTCTTGGAGGAAGTACCGGAGGAAACGAGGCTGTGGAAACCAGAAACGGCTCCGCATGCTACGGTTACGAAAAGGATCGGGAACATGTTTCCGAGCTTCTCGTTTGTGAAACCTGTGTACATCGGAAGGTTCATGTTCGGATGTGCAACAACGATACCGACAACAGCGCCAATGATCATTCCGGCGAACATGAATGTTGTCATGTAGTCACGCGGCTGCTTTAAGAGCCACATCGGAAGAACAGATGCAAAGAAGATGTATGCAAATGTAAATCCTGTCCATGCGTCCTTGCCGCCGATTAACGGGAATGCCATACCGATTGCAAGAGATGCAACTGTGCATGCAAGTCCTACGAAGAACTCGCTCTTGCCCTCAAGGTTGAGCTTCTTCTGAAGGACACCGAAGATCATAGCGAATACGATGAAGGCAATGGAGATGGAACCTGCAGCGCCGTTTGTCTGGGCTGCTACCGCAAGCTCTGTAACGCCATCCTTAACGGTGTAAGCGTTGAATGTGCCTGCAACCATGTCCGCGAAAGCCGCGATAACGATCAATGTGAATAACCAGCAGAAGATCAGGAATAATCTCTTACCTGTCTTGCCGATGTACTTCTCGATCAGAAGTCCCATGGACTTACCTTCGTTCTTTACACTTGCGTAAAGAGCGCCGAAGTCTGTGACAGCTCCGAAGAAGATACCGCCGACGAGGATCCAGAGAAGAACCGGAACCCAGCCGAATGCAGCCGCCTGGATGGCACCCGTTACAGGGCCGGCACCTGCGATGGAAGAAAACTGGTGTGAGAAAACGATCCAGCCGTTTGTAGGTACATAATCCTGTCCATCTTCATGTGTGTAGGCAGGTGTTTTTGCCTTCGGGTCGATGCCCCAGGTCTTTGCCAGCCAGCGTCCGTATACCATATATCCGCATAACAGACACACAGCTGAGATGAGAACGATTACTAATGTGTTCATGTCATTTCGCTCCTTTGTGAATTCATTTTGTCATACCGGAATGTCGCGAGTTCCGGTCCCTTGTAGTCCATCCATATTCAAACGGTCGTGAAAGTACGGCAGGAATCGCTGTGGAATATACGGGTAAAACAAGAAAATCCTCCGTCTCCACAGGGATCGCTCCCATAGAAGACGAAGGATCTAACATTCTCCGCGTTACCACTTCTGTTGCCGGAAAACCGGCCTCTCAGTCCCATCCTCCTCAAGTATCTGCTGTACTCTCAGATGAATCGGTCCCCTTTTAACGGTGAGGTTTCCGTCCGGAATTACTAAAACAAGCTGTTCATCCCGGCTGCTTCCAGGTGATAACCTTCTAATTTCTTATCTGCCTCGCACCGTCCGGCAGCTCTCTGAATAAGTTTCTGTTAGAAAGTCCTGTCCCGTTCATCGCATTTGAATATGAACAACACTCATTTTAGTCACAAAAGTGATTTTGTCAACCGCTATTTTTTGATCTTTGCGGTTTCTTATCACCATAAAATGCATATATATCTTTTTACTGCGGACATTTTGCGCTATCTATCTTTCTCTGACAAATTATTATCAAAATTATGCACGATTTATGATCCGTTGTGCGGCGTTTTTTCTACACACTAGTTTTCGCTCGTCCGGCGCACATTTGTCTCCATGAAGCGGTTGTAGCCGAGCCATCCCATGTTATCCCCTGCGCCTCTTAAGATCTCCGTCATGGTCTCCATCTTCGCGTCCGCGTTGTCCGCAAGATTTAACGCCATCGCCTCGATCAGAGCCGGTTTCTTCGGGGAACCGTACTCAAGCTCGCCGTGGTGGGCAAGAATGCAGTGGATCAGCTCACTCTCCAGCTTTTTCGGGAATCCTGGCATCGCGTCGATCCGCTCTTTTACCATCTGGGAACCGATGATAATGTGGCCGAGAAGCTGTCCGTCATCTGTGTAGTCGTTCTCCGGGAATGCGGAGAGTTCCTTTGTCTTTCCGATATCATGGAACATCGCTGCTGTTAAGAGAAGGTCACGGTTCAACACCGGGTACTGCTTGCTGAAGTAATCGCACATTTTTACAACACTTAAGGTGTGCTCTAAGAGTCCGCCGACAAAACCATGGTGAACGCTCTTTGCCGCGGAGTGGAAGGAGAACGCCTTCATGAACTCTGGGTCGTTGAAATAGCCGGATGCCAGCTTTCTTAAGTACTCGTTCTTGATGGTCGTGATGTACTGGGTGAGCTCATGCTGCATCGTCGGGATATCCTTTGTGGTCACCGGGAGATAGTCTGCCGGATGGTACTCGCCCTCGTCCGCCTTGCGGATCCGCTTTACGTTTAACTGATTCTGTCCCTGGAACAGAGTCACGTCCGCGTCAATATACACATAGTCCAGAGCGGAAAACTCGTTGATTCCCGGGGAATTCAGTTCCCAGATCTTCGCGTCGATGGTTCCTGTTTTATCCTGCAGCACCATGGAACCATACTCTTTTCCATTTTTTGTGAGTGCGATCTGTTTTGTCTTGCACAGGTATACATCCGAAATGTGGTTTCCTTCCCGGAATGTTTCAATAAATCTCATAATTTCTCCTTCTATTTACTGCGTCGGCAGCTGCTTACTGCTTTCGCATCTATCGCTTCAGTTTTAAGGCTGAAGCGTTATTATTGAACCAGATAACTGTTCAGTATGTCTGAGCAGTTACAAGCCAGGCAGTAATCATAACTACCTGGCTCCAATCGTCACTTGATACTCTATTTCTTTATATTCATCAATCGACTTCCGTTTTACCGTAACTTTTACAGAATCTCCTGTCTTCGCGTCCTCCAGCCGGTTCTGGAAATCCCGGATCGTCTGGATCTCCGTGTCCCCGATCTTTGTCAGGATATCGCCGTTCTGGATCCCCACGTTGTACGCAGGTCCATCCGCAACGGAGTCCGTAATATATACGCCGCTGGGGATTCCGCTCTCCATCATCGCGGAGGTCACATCCTGTCCCTTGATTCCGAAATACGGGGCGGACTGCCCGTTTGTAAGTTTCTGGAGCACGCCCTTGTACTCCGAGATCGGCATAGCCATCGTCTTATCTTCGATCTGTCCATTATCCCCGGACTGATAAGTATCGGTCGCCCAGCCCACAAGCTGGCCGGAAAGATTTAAGAGGAATGTTCCCTCTTCTGCATGGCTCTCAAACTCTGTATACAGAATACGAGTCTGACCATCCACCGCCTGGACTCCCTTTGCCACATAGGCGATCAGGCCCTGTTTGACGGAATGGACATGTCCGGACGGGCTGCCCACTGCGAGGACCATATCCCCGGTGCGGACGGAATAGGAGTTTCCAAGTTCCACCGCCTTCATCCAGTTTACAGTCTGTTCATCAATGTCGGAGATCTTTGCGCTGACGACTGCCATCTTGGAGGTGGTGTCCTGAGATTTCAGTTCTACCGCCGCCGTGGATCCATCCCCAAAAGTCACCCGCAGGGAATCGGCTTCCGCCACCGCGCTCTGTCCTGTTAAGATCAGCGCCTCGCTGGGATTTACCGCGATAATGATTCCGGCGTACTGTCCTGTCGTCTCGATGGGGTTATCAAACCAGTCCACGTCGTTTTTTACCGCGGAGACCGTCACAATACTCTTCTCCGATTCCAGGTAAATGTTCCGGAACGCGTCGTTTAACTCGGTGAGGTTTTTCGTCGTCCAGGGGAACTTTTCCATAGCATCCCCGACGATCTTATCCACTTCATCCTTCAGGTCTTCCGCTCGGATCCCCTCTCCTGTGGTCTCCGCCATGGTCTCCACCGGTGTCGGATCGCCGGACGGATCCTGGTCGCGTTCAATGGTGATCGGTGCGGAGGTCACCGGCTGCTCTTTTCCCAGAAGCTTTTTTGCCGTCGGCAGCGATACCACAAAGCTCACCGCCGCTACGCCGCCGAAAATAGCCGCAAAAAGAACATAGCACAGGATCCGGCCCGCGGCCCTGCGCTTATCGATCGGAGGTTTTACGACCTTTTCCCTCATAAATTTTTTCTCGTTAGGTGTATCTGACATGAAAAAAGTCTCCTTTTCATATCTTACAGCAGCTCTTACTCCTGCTGCAGGCAAATATCCATCAAATATGATTCCATTTGCGGATTCTTTGCGTTTAGCCTATCTCCTTTTCATTATAATTTTTTTCCTCTTATTATGCAACAAAAAAATGGTGTATACAGGTTTCCGTGTTCCATTCAGCAGCTTCTTTCACCGGCAGTCCTGCCTGAGTCGGCGCACCTCCACCGTAAGAAAAAATCTCTAGGATATTTAACACGTTTGTGTTATACTTTTTCTGTGCAGACAGGCATCTTTACTGGAAATCTCCGCATATTTCATAAGGCGGAATGTCTGCGTATTAATAAAGAAAAAGGATCGACCTATGAATCAGAAAGTATTAAAAACACTTGAATATTATAAAATTATTGACCGTCTGACCGACTGTGCGGCGTCTGAACCGGGAAAGAAGATGTGCCGGGAACTGACTCCGTCCTCGAATTTCAACGAGATCGTCCAGGCCCAGACCGAGACCGCCGATGCGGTGACCCGCGTGCGCCAGAAAGGAAGTCTCTCCTTAGCCGGGGTCCGGGATGTAAGGGATTCCTTAAAGCGGCTGGAGATTGGCAGTTCCTTAAGCATCATGGAACTTCTCTCCGTCAGCGGACTTTTGACATGCGCGGCCCGGGCGAAAAACTATGGACGCCACCCGGAAAATACGGAGCTGCCGGATGACTCCCTCGATGAAATGTTCCGCACTCTGGAACCGTTGACAAATGTCAACAGTGAGATTACCCGCTGTATTCTCGGCGAAGATGAGATCGCCGATGACGCGAGCCCGGGACTCCACCATGTCCGCCGCCAGATGAAGATCACGGCAGATAAGGTCCACACTCAGTTAAACTCCATCTTAAACTCCAGCCGTACCATGCTGCAGGACGCCGTTATCACCATGCGTGACGGACGCTACTGCCTCCCGGTCCGGGCCGAGTATAAGAGCCAGTTCGCCGGAATGGTCCATGACCAATCTTCTACCGGTTCCACGCTCTTTATCGAGCCGATGGCAATCATCAAGCTGAACAACGAGCTTCGGGAGCTGGAGTTAAAGGAGCAGAAAGAGATCGAGATGATCTTAGCTGCCTTAAGCACCGAGCTTGTCCCGTATATCGAGCCGATCACGACGGATTTTGAGATCCTCACGAAGCTGGATTTCATCTTTGCGAAGGCGGCTCTGGCAAGAATTTACAACTGTTCCATGCCGAAATTCAACCGCAAAGGTTATATCCATATCAAAGACGGACGTCATCCGCTCCTTGACCCGAAAAAAGTCGTTCCGATCAATATCTGGA
Source organism: uncultured Eubacteriales bacterium (assembly GCA_963622995.1). Lineage (GTDB taxonomy): Bacteria > Bacillota > Clostridia > Lachnospirales > Lachnospiraceae > Pilosibacter. The sequence continues at coordinate 6,326 of CAVFLH010000001.1, forward strand.
TGGGAAGAGACTTCGACCTGCTGATCGTAACGGGTCCGAATACAGGCGGTAAGACCGTATCCTTAAAGACCGTCGGCCTGTTTACCCTTATGGGACAGTCCGGACTGCAGATCCCGGCATTTGACGGATCCGAGCTCTCCGTTTTCGACGAGGTGTTCGCAGATATCGGCGATGAGCAGAGCATCGAGCAAAGCTTAAGTACCTTCTCCGCCCATATGACAAATATCGTCAAGATCTTAAACCAGGCGGACAGCCGGTCCCTCTGTCTCTTCGATGAGCTTTGTGCCGGAACAGATCCGACCGAGGGCGCTGCCTTGGCGATCTCCATCCTGTCCTTCCTTCACAACATGAAGTGCCGGACCATGGCGACCACCCATTACAGCGAATTAAAGGTATTCGCCCTGTCTACACCGGGCGTTGAGAACGCGTGCTGTGAGTTTAATGTTGAGACACTGCGTCCAACTTACAAGCTTTTGATCGGTATTCCTGGAAAGAGCAACGCGTTTGCGATCTCCAAGCAGCTCGGTCTGCCGGATTATATCATCGATGACGCGAAGACCCACCTGGAGTCCAACGATGAAGCATTTGAGGATTTGCTTGCAAACTTAGAGCAGAGCCGTGTGACTATCGAGAAAGAGCGGGAAGAGATCGCAAGCTACAAGGAAGAGATTTCCCGCTTAAAGAAGAATATCGAGCAGAAGGAAGAGCGGCTTGATGAGCGAAAGGAAAAGCTCTTAAAAAACGCCAACGAGGAAGCTCAGCGGATCTTACGCGAGGCGAAGGAGACCGCGGACCAGACGATCCGCAACATCAACAAGCTCGCCGCAAGCTCCGGTGTCGGAAAAGAACTGGAGGCCGAGAGAACGAAGCTCCGCGAAAAGCTGGATAAAGTCGATAAAAACTTAAGTCTCAAGAACAATAAGGGACCGAAAAAGACGATCTCGCCGAAGAAATTAAAGATCGGTGACGGCGTCAGGGTTCTCACGATGAACTTAAAGGGAACGGTCAGCACACTGCCGAACGCGAAGGGCGATCTCTATGTACAGATGGGAATCCTGCGCTCCCTCGTAAATATCAAGGATCTGGAGCTCTTAGACGAGGCGTCCGTATCCGGGCCGGGTCTCGATCCGGCTGCCATGAAGCGGAACAACACCGGAAGCGGAAAGATCAAGATGTCCAAGTCCTTCTCCGTCTCCCCGGAGGTCAACCTCATCGGAATGACAACGGACGAGGCGATGCCGGTCCTCGACAAGTATCTGGACGACGCTTATCTCGCCCATCTTCCGCAGGTTCGCGTCGTGCATGGACGCGGAACTGGTACGCTAAGAGCGGCGGTTCATAAACATCTGAAGAAGCTTAAATATGTGAAGGAGTTCAGACTTGGTGAGTTTGGAGAAGGCGATACGGGTGTTACGATTGTAACTTTCAAGTAATTCTCAAATAAGAACTACTCCAGAATTTCCTTAAGCAGGGCTTTTTGAGTTATGTCAACCACAAAATTTTCAATTCTGCCCAGGCTCACACAGGAAATGGTTCTCTTTTTGCTTTACAGAAAAAAAGCTGAAGTCTTTACGATAAATTTTAGAAGGAGGAGACCTCCATGGTCGATAAACAGAAAATTCTCATCGTCGACGATGACGAGAATATTGCAGAGTTAATTTCCCTGTACCTGATGAAAGAATGTTATGAGACAAAGATCGTCGGAGACGGAGAATCCGCATTGAAGGAGGTTCCGGTCTTTAAGCCGAACCTGATCCTTCTCGACCTGATGCTGCCGGGCATGGACGGCTACCAGGTCTGCCGGGAGATCCGCACGACCTCCCAGGTACCGATCATCATGCTGTCCGCAAAGGGCGAGGTCTTCGACAAGGTCTTAGGCCTGGAGCTCGGTGCCGACGACTACATGATCAAACCGTTTGATTCAAAAGAACTCGTTGCCAGAGTCAAGGCTGTTCTCCGCCGCTACCAGGCGGCCCCGGCCAGCATAGCAGCCGCGACGAAACAGCAGGGCGAATATGTGGAGTACCCGAACCTTATCGTCAACCTGACGAACTATTCGGTCCTCTACAAGGGCCACTCCGTGGACATGCCGCCGAAGGAACTGGAGCTTTTATATTTCCTCGCGTCCTCCCCGAACCAGGTCTTCACCCGCGAACAGCTGCTGGACCATATCTGGGGATATGAATACATCGGTGACACCCGGACCGTCGACGTCCACATCAAGCGCCTGCGCGAAAAGATCCGAGATGACGAGAACTGGGCGTTAGCTACCGTCTGGGGAATCGGCTATAAATTCGAGGTAAGACGATGACCCGTTCTCTTTACACCAAGTTTCTTCTGGGCTATCTGGTCTTTGGTCTCCTGGGGTTCATTTTTATCGCGACCATGTCCTCAAAGATCACCTACCAGTATCTCCTGGAAGAGGAGTCCGAAACGCTCTACGATGAGGCGAATCTCCTCGCCTCCACCTACAGCGATATCTATCAGGGCAAAAATATCAGCCTGTCCACGGCAAACCCGCAGCTGCAGGCTGTTGCTACCTATCTCAATGCGCAGGCCTGGGTCATCAACCAGAAAGGCAGTGTCGTTGCGGAGACATCCCCGGCCTCCCACATCGGTACCTCCATCGAGGGATTTGATCCCACGGCGGCCGGAAACCGCTCATATATGACTGGCAGATTTTTCGGTATGTTCGATGAGGACATGCTGTCTGTCATCGCGCCGATCACGGGAAATTTTAATACGTATGGATATGTGGTGATCCACATGCCCATCGAGCAGGTCGTACATGGCAAAGACAGAATTCTGAACATTGTATACATCACGGCGCTGGTGATCTTCATCCTGTCCCTGATCATTCTTCTCGTCTTCACGCAGACCGTATACTTCCCGTTAAAGAAGATCACGGCAGGAGCGAAGGAATATGCGGCGGGAAACTTAAGCCATACGATCAAGGTAAATTCCGCTGATGAGATGGGATATCTTGCCAACACCTTAAATTATATGTCCAGCGAGTTAAATAAGATGGAGGAATATCAGCACTCCTTTATCGCCAATGTCTCCCATGACTTCCGCTCCCCGTTAACATCCATCAAGGGATATCTGGAAGCCATCAAGGACGGAACGATCCCGCCGGAATTATATGATAAGTACCTCGGCATCCTGATCTCCGAGACGGAGCGGTTAAACAAGCTCACCCAGGGCATGCTGACGTTGAACTCCCTCGACAGCAAGGGATTCCTGACCCGCAGCAACTTCGATATTAACCGTGTCATCAAGGACACGGCGGCGACCTTCGAGGGAACCTGTAGCGCAAAACAGATCGTTCTGGATCTCACCTTCGCCGCGGATATCCAGATGGTCTACGCGGACCTCGGAAAGATCCAGCAGGTGCTCTACAACCTGATCGACAACGCCATCAAATTCAGTCATGAGAATTCCGTGATCTATATTCAGACCTCGTTAAAGTACGAGAAAGTCTTTGTTTCCGTGAAAGATACGGGAATCGGTATTCCGAAAGACAGTATCAAGAAGATCTGGGACCGCTTCTATAAGTCGGATCTCTCAAGAGGCAAGGATAAGAAAGGAACGGGACTCGGACTGGCGATCGTCAAAGAGATCATCCAGGCACATGGGGAAAATATCGATGTGATCAGTACGCATGGCGTCGGATCAGAGTTTATTTTTACGCTGCCGAAGGCGACGGCGCTGTAAGTACTTATTTGACCTGAATATCCAGAGCTCCGCCGCCTGGAATACAGGTCTTTCGTCAATAGTGGGCACACAAATGCCCATACAAAAAACCTCTGCCCGGCACATTTCATCGTGTCCGGGCAGAGGTTTTTATTTTGGCCATATTTTTCTGTTTTAGATCTCTTTCATCTTCGTCCCGATCGCATGAACAACAAACGGAACGAACAATGTGATAAATGCCGCATAGCCGAGGTATGCGTAACCTCTCTTTACGACTGCCATCAGGCCGAACTGTGCGATAGCGAAGGCGAGGAACGTGAAGATCAGGGTGAATACCGCGTTGCGGCCCAGGTGGCCTTTCGCGTGGGCCTCATCGCTGTCCATACGGCGCTCGATGGCGTTTACGCAGCGGGTCACGATACCGGAGATCATGTTTACGGCTGTGGAGATCGCGCCGAGAATGATCAAGACGGAGATGATCGTTGTGAGCACGCCTGCGCCGACACCGTTCTGTACAAGGACGAGCATCGGAACGGATGCGCCGATCAGGGTGTCAGCATAGGCAACTGCCAGAAGTCCGAGGATCGATAACTCCATTGCGAAGAAGTTGCACACGAACATCCAGATCGCTGCCTTGTCGATCTGTTTTTCATCTGTTACAAACTCCATGTGCTGATACATAACGGATACAGATGCTAACTGGAAGAAGAAGTACAGGACTGCGGACCAGAGCGCCGGTCCGAACGCGCCGGTCTCCTTGGAGATCACCGGCATTTCCCCGGATGTCATCTTTCCGATGGAATCCATGATATCGCCCCACTGTGCCACGATGTTCGGGACGAGTACGAGCACAAGACCTACAATGATCAGAACACTCAGTGTAGACGCGCATTTGCGGACAACAGATGTTCCGAATAAAGCGATCAGGAAGATGAACACACCGATGATCAGAGTGCACATCCAGTACGGGATGCCGAACAGGGTCGCGATCGTGGATCCGCCTGTGGCGAATGCTGCTGCGGAGGCAGTTCCGATCATGATCAGGTAGCAGATCTCATAGAGGTTTGACATTACCGGGCTTGTCTTTCCGTACAGGCTGTCGGAAAAGCTGCGGTAGTCGTAAGTTTTGTGTTTATATGCGTAGCGCATGCCGTACCAGAAGAACAGTGCGTAGAGTCCCTGCGCAACTGCCGGCAGGATCAGGCACCAGATTCCGTAATTGATGAAATACTGGTAGATCTGTGCGCCGGAGGCGAAACCGCCTCCAAATTGTGTTGTGAATGCCACGAACGCGAGTCCCATCGTGAGCGGCATTCTGCTCTTGTCGATCAGCAGACTTTTCTTTTCAGCCATAAGATTTTCCCCTTTTTAGCTCAGCAGTCTTTTCCGGCTGCTTTTATTTGCTTCCTGGAAGTTCACAGATCACTTCCCAGGCATTTTTCCACATGGATTCCGGCATTCAGCCGTCTTATCCACATCTTACTTATTATATTCGATGACTTTTCCAGGATTTAAAATCAGCTTGTCATCAAACGCCAGCTTCACAGCCTTATAGAGCTTGATCATGCGCTCGCCGACGAACTCCTCGAGGAATTCGATACGGCCGTTTCCGATACCGTGCTCACCAGAAAGCTGTCCGCCCAGCTCTTTTGACAGGGCGTAGAGTTCCTTTAAGCATGCATGTGTCGCGCTCTTCCACTCCTCAGCGGACATTTCCGGTCCGCGGAGAAGCTCTGTGTGGATGTTTCCGTCGCCGCAGTGTCCGCATGGTTCTACCCGCACGCCGTGGGATAAGGCGATCCTCTTTGCCGCCTTAACATACTCCGCGATCCGCGCTCTCGGAACAACGACATCGCACTCTTCCTGGGAGACAGAATCCGCTTTCATTCCCTCAAGGATCGCGCCGCGGACTGCCCATACGGTACCTGCCCGCTCCGGCGTGTCTGCAAGGAAACAGTCAAGCGCTCCATGGGCCAGCGCCGCCTCCGCTGCCGCCTCCACCGCGGAGTCAAGCTCCTGCTTACTGGACGCGTCGTACATAACGATCAGCACCGCCTCGCCCTGTTTTACCGGGAACATCTTATTTAAGCTGCGCTCCACGATATCGATGAGCTCGCGTTCCAGGAATTCGATGGCTGTCGGCACGAACGGAAGTGCCAGAACCTGCGGAACCATATCCGCGCACTCTTCCAGGCTCTTGAACGGAAGAACCAGAGTACAGGAACATGTCGGAGCCGGTAAAAGCTTTAATGTCACCTGTGTCAGGATACATAACGTTCCCTCGGATCCGATCACGAGATCCTTGATGTCATATCCTGTCGTGTTTTTCACAACGTTAGATGAAAAGTTCATGATGGAGCCGTCCGGCATGACTGCCTCGATGCAGCGGACGAAGTCTCTTGTCAGACCGTAGCGCACCGCCTTCATGCCGCCGGCGTTCGTGATAACGTTTCCGCCGATGGACGCCGTCTTTTCGCCCGGATCCGGCGGGTAGAACAGACCTTCCGCCGCTGCTGCCGCCTGGATATCGATGAGCAGGGCACCCGGCTCTGCCGTGATGGTCTGGTTTTTATGGTCCACCGGGAAGATCTTATTCATTCTCATGATGGACAGCATGATTCCGCCGTACTTACATGTAGCGCCGCCTGCAAGTCCTGTTCCCGCGCCTCTGCAGACAACCGGGATATTTTCCTTGTAGGCGTATGCCATGATCGCTGAAACTTCTTCTTTATTGACTGCCTCGACGTAGAGCTCCGGCGGGTAAATTCCGTACTCCGGCATCTCGTCGCGGTAATATTCCTTCGCGATCTCCTCTCCGACCCAGACACGGCTCTCATCGGTCATGGAACGGATGGCATCAAAATCAGCTTCTGTCATCTTCTTATATGGGTATGCCATTTCTTAGTCCTCCTTCCGATTCCGGATCAGTTCCGTGAGTTTCGGAACGACCTGATACAGGTCATCCACGATACAATAGTGGGCAACGCCGAAGATCTGCGCCTCCGGATCATTGTTGATCGCAACGATGCAGCCGGAGTTCTTCATGCAGGATGTAAACTGGATCGCGCCGGATACACCGCAGGTGATGATCAGTTGCGGGCGCACGGTTCTGCCGGAAAGTCCGATCTGGTGCGCGGTATCGCCGAAGCCATTCTCGATCATCGGGCGGGTGAATGCCAGCTGTCCGCCGAGGGCATCCGCCAGCTCCCTGCACATCTCTACGTCCTTCTCATTCTTTACGCCGCGTCCTGCAACGACGATGATGTCCTCTTCCTCAAGACTCTTTTTCTTGTCCATGATCTTTGAGGAGACGATCTCGATCCTGGAGCGGGCCATATCGTCCGTAACCTTACATTTCACGATCTCGCCGGTCGGATCCGCAACCTTTTCTGCCCTGTCCATAATGCGGTAACGGACCGTCGCGAACTGCGGGCGTGCCTTTGTGATGGCGATCTGCGCCATAATGTTGCCACCGAATGCCGGGCGGATCTGGATCATGTCTGTGTTCGGCTTGATGTCAAGTGTCGTACAGTCTGCTGTCAGTCCGGTATGGAATCTCGTGGAAAGTCTCGGTGCCAGGGAACGGCCGAGAGCTGTGGCTCCGATCAGGACAGAGCTCGGTTTTACCGCCGCGATGCAGTCTGCCACCGCGTCGGTATAGCAGTCTGCGCGGAAACCTTCAAATCCCGGATGCTCATAGACATAGACCTTGTCAACGCCGTAAGGAAGCAGCTTTTTCGCGTTCTCCTCTGTTCCCTCTGCGCCGACGATCACGCATTTTACTTTATATCCGACTTTCGCCGCCAGCTTTCTCGCCTCTCCGATCAGCTCGAATGCTACCGGATGGATGTCGCCCCATTCCTGCTCCACGAAGATCAGGAAGTCTTTCCATTCTTTCTTGTCCACCGCACCGGCGCGCTGCTCGAAGGCGATGGCTTTCTCTGGACATTGGCGCACACAGAGACCGCACATACGGCAGGTATCTCCGACGGTGATCCCGTCGCCTTCGATGGTCAAAGCTCCGAAGGGACATTTTTCCACACAGACTCCGCAAAGGCTGCATTTTTCTGCATTAAATTTAATAAAACTCATGGTTCCCTCCTAAATAAGCTTTTTCCCTGTAAGGATTCCGAACAGCTTCTTAGCCTTTTCCTCGGATGTTCCTTCCAGATATACTTTTTTCTCCGCTTCCGGCGGCGCGAACATGCGCTCAACAGCGGTCGGGGAACCGATCAGACCGTACCGGCTTAAGTTCTTGTCCGGCATGTCCTCAAATGTCATGATGCGGACCGGGCGTTCTTTCGTCTGCTTCTTTAACTGGTAGGACGGGAGACGCGGCACGCACATATCTTTATCGACAGTGATCAGACATGGATACGGGATCTTTGATACCTGGGATACGCTGACTAATTCCTGGCGTACCGTGATGGCCTTCGCGTCCGCCTCTGTCACCTCTGCCACCCATGCTGCGTGGGGGATGTGGAGATGTTCCGCGATGGCCGGGCCAACCTGGGCGGTATCGCCGTCCGTTGTCTGACGTCCACAGACGATGAGGTCTGCGCCGCCGAGTACCTGGATCGCCTGGGAGAGGGCGTAGGAAGTCGCCAGCACGTCCGCTCCGGCAAATTTTCTGTCTGATAAAATGACCGCATCATCTGCTCCCATGGTGTACGCGTCGCGCACCATCGTCTCAGCCTGAGGCGGTCCCATCGTGAGCACTGTCACCGTTCCACCCACCTGTTCTCTCAGGCGGATCGCTGTCTCCAGTGCAAACAGGTCATAGGGATTCGTTCTCGTATCCCCTGACATTCTTTTCATTGCTCCGGTCTCCGGGTCGATATCGACCTTTGTTCCCGCCGGAACCTGTTTCATACATACAATGATCTTCATAACCGTATATTTCCTGCTTTCCGCTTTTCGCTTTATCGCTTTAAACTTTAGTATTATACCACTTTTACGCATGTGTGTCGATACCATGGGGGAATTTATTTTTCTGTCCGGTGGAATCTACAGGATCAATCGAAGTTAGTCATAAGCATTCAAAATCCGATTGAAATCAATCATCGAACTGCCTCATTGCCCCGGTGTTCGTTTCGTGATAAAATAGAAACATCAATAAACGGGGTGGGTTGATGCGCTGCCCGCCGCAGGAGCTGGTTGATCTGCCCGCTCATTTTTAACTGCACGAGAGGAGGACTTAAATTATGAATTCTATTTCCATCACCTGGAACGGTCATTCCTGTTTTACCATTGAAAAAGACGGATTCTCCATTGTCTTTGATCCATATGGTCCAAATACGGTGCCGGGGCTTGTGCCGCTCTCCCTCACCGCAGACATGGTGCTCTGCAGCCATGAGCACGGTGACCACGGGTATACGGATGCGGTTGCAATCAAAAATTCCGGGGCGAAGAACCCGTTTTCCATCACGAAGATCGACACCTGGCACGACCCGGAGCAGGGTGCGCTCCGCGGACCGAACCGGATCCATATTTTGGAGACTGACGGGCTTAAGATTGCCCACATGGGTGATATCGGATGTCCTCTGATCAGGGAGCAGAAAGATATGTTAAAGCACTTCGACGCGATCCTGATCCCGGTGGGCGGTTATTATACAATCGACGGGGCCCAGGCAAAGGCTATGGTAGACGATCTCGCTCCCCGCGTTGTAATCCCGATGCATTACCGCTCCGACCACTTCGGCTATCCGGTGATCGGACGGCTTGAGGAATTTACGGGGCTCTGCCGGAATGTGGTGGAGTACGATTCCAATACGCTGGTGCTGACGGCTGAGACAAAGCCGCAGACGGCGGTCCTGAAGCTGAAATAGGATCATGATCCCGCTGCAGTCCTGCCTGGTCAGGCTGCAGCATTTTTTATAACCTTAAGTTATGTGCCATATCAATACGCGCCATTTTATTTATGCCTGATCCTATGCTATAATGAGGAAACGAAAGAATTCATGAACTGTTAAGGCGGCTGACGGTCTATATCTTCGCAGCTGTCTTTTAATATTTCTTAGATGAGAAAGGAACATATAAGTCATGGCAGAAGGAACGATCTTTAAATTTCATAATGACCTTGATACCGATCAGATCATTGCATCCCAGTATCTGCTCTTACCGAATCTGGAAGAGATGAAAGAACACACATTCGAGTCTCTTGACCCGGATTTTCCGAAAAAAGTAAAACCGGGCGATTTCGTAGTAGGCGGCGAGAACTTCGGCTGCGGTTCTTCCAGAGAACAGGCACCGGGCGTCTTAAAAGCTCTTGGAGTACAGGCTGTTGTAGCGAAATCCTTCGCGAGAATCTTCTACAGAAATGCCATCAATATCGGACTTCCGGTTATCGTCTGTAAAGACCTGCCGGACGACGTAAAGACCGGCGACACCATGGAACTTTCCATGTCTGACGGAACTGCTCACGCAAACGGAAAGACATATTCCTGCACAAAACTGCCGGAATACATGCAGAACATCTTAAATCAGGGCGGATTGATCGCTTCTTTAAACCGTGAGGAGGAATAGGACAATGGGAATGACAATCGCAGAAAAGATCATCGCGGCGGCAGCCGGAGTTGAGAGTGTAAAACCGGGAGATATCCACACCGTAGCACTTGACTATTTAATGAGCAACGACGGAACCACACATCTGACCGTAGATATGTACCGCAATAAGTTAAAACATCCTCGCATCGCTGATACAAAGAAGATGGTATTCATTGTAGACCACAATGTTCCGTCTGACTGCCCGAAGACAGCGGCATCCCAGAAGAAGATGCGTGACTTCGCAAAAGAAAACAACATCGATTTCTGGGAAGGCAAAGGCGTCTGCCACCAGATCATGATGGAACACTATGTATGCCCGGGCCAGCTGATCTTCGGTGCTGACAGCCACACATGTTCCTACGGCGCTCTCGGCGCATTCGGTACCGGCGTTGGATGTACAGACCTTCTTTACGGCATGGTAACAGGAAAATCCTGGGTTCTCGTTCCAGAGACTGTAAAATTCAACCTCGTCGGAAAGCTGCCGGAAGGCGTTTACGCGAGAGACCTGATCTTAACCATCATCGGCACCATCGGCGCAAACGGCTGCAACTACCAGGTTATGGAGTTCACCGGCGAAGGCGCTAAGACATTAAGCATCAGCGAACGTATGGTCCTCTGCAACATGGCTGTTGAGGCAGGCGCAAAGACTGGTATCTTCGAGCCGGATGAAAAAGCCATCGAATATCTGGAAGCTCACGGAAGAAAGCCGAAGGCACTCTTCACAAGCGACCCGGATGCTGTATACGCAAGAGAATATACCTTTGACCTCTCCAAGATCCGCCCGGTAGTGGCAAAACCAGACTTCGTTGACAATCTGGTTCCGGCTGAGGAAGTCCGCGGCGTGAAGATCGACGAGGCATTCTTAGGTTCCTGCAACAACGGACGTATCGAGGACTTGAGAGTCGGCGCTTCCATTATTAAAGGAAAGAAAGTTGCCGAGAAGGTTCGTTTCCTTGTGGTTCCGGCAAGCCAGGATATCTACCTCCAGGCATTAAAAGAAGGTCTGATCGACACCTTCATGGAAGCCGGAGCAATTGTTATGAACCCGAACTGCAGCGTATGCTGGGGCAGCTGCCAGGGCGTTATCGGAGAAAATGAAGTCCTGATCAGCACCGGTACAAGAAACTTCAAAGGACGCGCAGGACATCCGAGTTCTAAGGTATATCTTGGATCCGCGGCGACGGTTACGGCATCTGCTATCAAGGGTGAAATTGCGTTAGCAAGTGATTTATAAGCTGTAAAACTACAGAAGCTGTTTCCGCATCCAGCCCGCTTTTTGTGGGCGGATGTGTTATTAAAATCGATGCAGAAATCTGCAGTTTTGATCGTGATTAAATATATCTACATAGAAAATGAGGACAACTAACATGGAAAAAATGACTGGAAAGGTCTGGATCCTGGGCGATGACATCGACACCGATATCATCATCCCGACCGAGTACCTTGCATTAAAGACCATTGACGATATGAAACAGTACGGCTTCAGCCCGCTCCGCCCGGAGTTAGCTGCGCAGATCAAACCTGGCGACATCATCGTTGCCGGAAAGAACTTCGGCTGCGGTTCCTCCAGAGAGCAGGCACCGGAGATCATCAAAGCTCTGGGAATCCAGTGCGTGATCGCGAAATCCTTCGCGCGCATCTTCTTCCGCAACTCCATCAACAACGGCCTGCTCTTAATCGAACAGCCGACACTCCACGATGACATCAAAGAGGGCGACACCGTATCCGTCGTGATGAACGAGCACATCGACTACAACGGAAAAGAGTACCCGATCGCGTCTCTTCCTGAGAACCTGATGGACATTATCCGCGCTGGCGGCCTTGTAAAAGCCATGCGCAAGCTGAATGGTTTGGACTAAACAGGAGGAAAGCGAAATGGGAAAAACTGTAATTGAGAAGATCGTTGAACATAACACCGGCAAGTCCGTAAAGCCGGGCGATATCGTGACCGTAAATGTTGACCGCGTCATGATCCATGATATTTTTATTCCGTTCGTGGCGGAGAAATTTAAGGAGATGGGCTTTGAGAAGCTGTGGGATCCGGATAAGGTCGTTCTGATCTACGACCACCTTGTTCCGGCAAGCCAGCTTGACGATACAAGACATTTCCACGTGGGCGATGAGTTTACTGCAAAATACGGCATGACCCATGTACACAGAAGTGACGGAATCTGCCACCAGTTGATGACTGAGGCCGGATATGTAAAACCGGGCGATGTTGCCTTCGGCACCGACAGCCACACAACGACCTACGGCTGCGTCGGCGCGTTCTCCTCCGGTATCGGATATACGGAGATGGCCAGCATCCTGGGAACCGGAACCATGTGGATCCGTGTACCGGAGACCATCAAGGTCGTTATCAACGGAAAGCTGCCGGAGAATGTCATGTCCAAAGACGTAATTCTCCGCCTCATCGGCGATCTCGGCGCAGACGGTGCTACTTATAAGGCACTAGAGTTCTCCGGAAGCGCTGTCGGGAACATGACCGTTGCAAGCCGTATGACGATCTCCAACATGGCCATCGAAGCAGGTGCAAAGTGTGCCCTGTTCACACCGGATGAGAAGACGGCGGAATACTGCAATGTTACCTTAAATGACTACCAGAAGAGTCTTTACGGAGACGCGGACGCAAATTACTGCCGCGTGATGAAATACAACGCCGAGGATTTTGTTCCGGTCATGGCATGTCCGTCCCAGGTAGACAAGATCCGCAATGTCAGCGAGCTCGAGGGTACAGAGATCGACCAGGTATTCATCGGTTCCTGCACAAACGGACGTCTTGAGGACCTGGCTGCCGCCGCGGAAGTCTTAAATGGCAAGAAAGTAGCGAAATTCGTGAAGCTCATCGTCACACCGGCAAGCCGCAAGATCTACAAGCAGGCTGCTGACCTCGGAATCCTCGATACCCTCGCCGAAGCAGGCGCTATGATCACCCACCCAGGCTGCGGTCTCTGCTGCGGACGCGCAGGTGGAATCCTTACAGACGGCGAGCGCGTTGTCGCTACCAACAACCGCAACTTCCTTGGACGTATGGGAACCTCCAAGGTGCAGATCTATCTCGCCTCCCCGAGAACTGCTGCGGCTTGTGCGGTGGCTGGTAAGATCGTTTGTCCGGAATAAGCGGGCATTTCCTGTTCCGTCAGTCTGAATTTCAGGTTGGCGCAGGATAAATTTAATTTTTGTTCGTAAAAAAAATTAAGGTCGGAATTTTCAAATCCCTAATGTGAATTTGAGAATTCCGACCTTTTTATATTGATTTAGAATTTTGGCTTATTTTTACGGTTGGTGTCTTTTCTTCAGTACTCCTATGCTGCTGCCTTTTTCGTGCCTTCAATACTCTTCAGCGCTTTCCTGAACTGGATCGCAAAGATGATTGTCGTAAACGTCACCGCAATCGCATCCGCGATCGGCTCCGCCATGTAGACACCCATGGTCTTGTTGCTGACGAACATCGGGACGATGAAGATTAACGGAAGCAGAAGCACGAATTTACGCACAACAGCCACGATGATCGAGCAAACCGCGTATCCGATGGCAACGAAGGTCATCTGGCAGGCGAGCTGGATTCCGAAGAGGAACATGGCACCGCAGTAGATGCGGAGTGCGCCTGCAGTGAAGGAAACGAGTTCCGGGTCGGAGCTGAAGATTCCCGCGAAAGTTGCCGGGAAGATCTGGACAAAGAGCCAGAACAGCGTGGAGTAGATCAGGGAGATCGCAAGGTGAAGCTTAAACGTCTTCTTCATGCGGTCCACATTTTTCGCGCCGTAGTTGTAGCTCATGATCGGCTGCGCGCCCTGTCCGATGCCCTGGAGCGGCAGCATCGCGAACTGCATCGTGCTCGTGAGGATCGTCATGGCACCCACCGCCAGGTCGCCGCCGTATTTCAACAGGGATGAATTAAAGCATACGGAGATGACGCTCTCACTGGACTGCATCACAAATGTGGAGAGTCCCAACGCCAGACACGGGAGAACGATGGATGGAACCGGCTTTAAGTTCTCCTTTTTGATCCGCAGAAACGTCTTCTTTCCTGTCAGGAACGTGAGGACCCAGCTGCAGGACACCGCCTGGGAGATGATCGTCGCAAGAGCCGCGCCTTTTACGCCCATGCCGAGTACGAAAATAAAGATCGGATCCAGGATGATGTTGCAGACAGCGCCGATGGTGACCGTCAACATGCTGGTCTTTGAGAATCCCTGGGCCGTGATAAACATGTTCATGCCTAACGTCATCTGGACGAAGATCGTTCCGACGGCGTAGATGCTCATGTAATCGACAGCGTAGTCGATGGTGTTCTCACTGGCACCGAATGCCAGCAGCATGGAACGGCTGAACAGCAGTAAGACCGCTGTCAGGATCGCGGAGATGATGATCTGGACCGTGAAACAGCCGCCGAGGATCTTCTCCGCGGACTCCATATCATCTTTTCCCATAAAGATCGACGCTCGCGGCGCGCCGCCGGATCCGACGAGAGCCGCGAAGGCGGATACCACCATGATGATCGGCAGGCAGACGCCGACACCGGTCAGTGCAAGACTTCCGCTTCCCGGGATATGTCCGATGTAGATTCTGTCAACAATGTTGTACAGCATGTTGACAAGCTGCGCGATAACGGATGGGACGGCGAGCTTAAAAAGAAGCTTTCCGATGGGCTCGGTCCCAAGAAATTCTTTACTGTTGTTCATGCAGTTTTCCTTCTTTCCTGTAATCTGAAAACCGGCAGTGAAACTATCTCGCGAGATTTCACTCTCCCTGCAAGACAGTCAGGCTGCCGGATCTTTCTTCTATATTTGGCCTATATTCATGTTCTAATTAAGCTTCATCGAGATCCCCCGGCTGATCAGATCATGCCAGACGATTTCACCTGTTTCCAGGGACTTTTTCACATCGATGATTCTCTGGTTCTCTGAGCCGCGGAACGCAAGCGTCACGCTGTAGAGGTCCTGGACGAACTCGCCGTCAACGAGAACGTCGATCAGGCTTAACATCTCGTCCGTGCACTCGCATCTCGCCCGGCTCTCCCCGAGGAGATCTTTATCGAAAAGGTATCCCGTATAGCACCAGATATTTTTCTTCGGAAGTCTCTCACGGACTTTCTTTAAGAACGGAAGAAGCGCCCGCTGGTTCTCCGGCTCAAAGGGCTCACCTCCGAGAAGCGAAAGTCCATCCACATAATCCGGCTCCAGCGCCTTTATAAGCATCTCTTCCGTCTCTTCCGTAAACGGCTTTCCGTATCCGAAATCCCACGCCACACCGTTAAAACAGTTCTTGCATTGATGTGTGCAGCCGGACACAAAGAGCGACACGCGGACGCCCTCGCCGTTTGCGATATCACATGTTTTGATCTCTCCGTAATTCATTACAGGTGCAGTACCCTTTCCTTAATTTCCTGTGTTCTGCCCTGGTTCCAGAACTGTGTTCCGATGTATCCGCAGGTACGTCTCGCGACGTTGAGCTTGCTCTGGTCACGGTTTCCGCAGTTCGGGCACTCCCATACGAGCTTTCCGTCATCCTCGATGATCTTGATCTCACCGTCATAGCCGCATACCTGGCAGTAATCGCTCTTCGTATTTAACTCCGCGTACATGATATTGTCGTAGATGTAGCGGATGACCTGAAGAACGGCCGGGATGTTGTCCTGCATGTTCGGAACTTCCACGTAGCTGATCGCTCCGCCCGGGGACAGTGCCTGGAATTCAGACTCTAATTTTAACTTACTGAAGGCATCGATCGGCTCAGTTACATGTACATGATAGCTGTTTGTGATGTAGTTTCTGTCGGTTACGCCTTTTACGATGCCGAAACGTCTCTGAAGACTCTTCGCGAAGGAGTAAGTCGTGGACTCCAGCGGGGTTCCGTAGATGCTGTAGTCGATGTTCTCCGCCTCTTTCCACTTCGTGCAGTAGTCGTTTAACTTCTGCATGATCTCAAGACCGAGTTTCTTTCCTTCCGGCTCAGTCAGTTTCTTCTCAATTAAGCTGTATACACACTCCCAGAGACCTGCGTAGCCAAGGGAAAGTGTGGAATATCCGTCGTAGAGGAGCTTGTCGATGGTCTCGCCTTTCTTTAAGCGGGCGAGAGCGCCGTACTGCCAGAGGATCGGAGCCGCATCGGATAAAGTTCCCTTTAATCTCTCATGGCGGCAACGCAGTGCGCGGTGGCAGAGCTCCATTCTCTCATCGAAGATCTCCCAGAATCTGTTCAGGTCTTTTCTTGCACTGAGTCCGATATCAACAAGGTTTACTGTGACAACGCCTTGGTTGAAGCGGCCGTAATATTTGTGCTCGCCTTCGTGGTAGTTTCCGGCATTCGCAAGATTTCCTTTTACATAGGAACGGTCCGGTGTCAGGAAGGAACGGCACCCCATGCATGTGTACACGTCGCCCTTTAATTCCCTCATCTTCTTCGCGGAGATGTAGTCCGGAACCATGCGCTTTGCGGTACATTTTGCCGCAAGCTCTGTCAAATAGTAATACGGCGCGTCCGGGGTGATATTGTCCTCGTCGAGAACATAGATCAGCTTCGGGAATGCCGGTGTGATCCATACGCCGGCTTCATTCTTAACGCCGAGATATCTCTGTTTTAAGGTCTCCTCGATGATCATCGCAAGATCTTTCTTCTCCTGCGGGTTCTTCGCCTCGTCGAGGTACATGTAAACGGTAACGAACGGTGCCTGTCCGTTTGTTGTAAGAAGAGTTACGACCTGATACTGGATCGTCTGGATTCCCTTTGTGATCTCTCTGCGGAGGCGCTCTTCTGTGAGCTTATCGATCTGTTCCTCTGTCACAGCGATTCCAAGATCCTTCATCTCTCCGACTACTTCCTGGCGGATCTTAACTCTCGATACCTGGACAAACGGTGCAAGATGGGAAAGGCTGATGCTCTGACCGCCGTACTGGTTGCTGGCAACCTGGGCGATGATCTGGGTCGCGATGTTGCAGGCTGTGGAGAAGCTGTGCGGGCGCTCGATCAGGGTTTCGCTGATCACGGTGCCATTCCGCAGCATATCCTCTAAGTTTACAAGGTCGCAGTTGTGCATGTGCTGCGCGAAGTAATCGGAATCGTGGAAGTGGATAATTCCCTGCTTGTCCGCCTCGACGATGTCTTCCGGAAGAAGAAGTCTTCTCGTGAGATCCTTGCTGACCTCACCTGCCATATAGTCACGCTGTACGCTGTTGACAGTCGGGTTCTTGTTGGAGTTCTCCTGCATAACTTCTTCGTTGTTGCACTCGATCAGGGACAGGATCCGGTTGTCCGTCGTGTTTGCTTTCCGCACCAGAGAGCGGTCGTAGCGGTAACGCACATAATTTTTTGCGATTGCAAAAGCACCGATCGCCATCAACTGGTTCTCGACCATATCCTGGATCTCTTCTACAGACACAGCACGTCCCAGCTTATTGCACTTGTACTCTACATAATCTGCGATATCCGTAAGCTGTTCCGGTGCCAGATAGGCATTTTCTGTGGCGTTGCATGCCTTCTGGACCGCATTCACGATCTTGAGCGTGTCAAAACTTTCCTCCGCTCCGTTTCTCTTGATGATCTTCATCCCTGATTCCCCGTTTCATTTCTTTGTGTTGGCAGAACTGTCCAATTTGCGCACAGTTGCCCGTTGGTTGTTTTTCTTCTGTCTATTCTGTTGGCAATCGTAACTGTCTGAATCGCTGTCCGACAGATCAGCGCCTTTGCTGTTCTGGACGTAAAAATGTGCTTCCACAGTTACCAGTAATTTTCTTGATTGTGTGCACAGTTTGTTTTTTCAGAATTGTACAGAATTTTTATCTGATTTAGACGTTTTATAATTGATCTGTGGGACCTGCCGCCGCCAGTCTCTCACGGCTGTCCCGTCATATTTCTCTCCGCGCTGTTTTTATTCCCCAACGCGAGAACGATTCTATTATACCTGCATTGGTCCCGGATTGCAAGGAGTACTGTTATATAAATATGATATATCTAAACCATATATATTGTAAAAATTTCATAGTTTGAAACTACATCTTGTTGTTTTTTGAATACAATCTACAAGTCCGGCACTACTCATGAGGGGCCTGAAATGCCCCTCACAAAGCGTATCCCGCGGGCCATTTTTTTCTGCCGTTCTAAGCGTCCAGAAAGCCCGCGGGACTATTTTCTTTATTCCTATTACCTTAAATATGTCTGCGCCACTCTTCAAGGCGGTAACGCTGTCTTTTCTTCGCGTCCTCCAATTGTGCCAGCATTCGCGGAATATCTTCATTAAAAGTTCCCGCCAGCACCACATAGTTGGATGCGTGGTTCGTCCTAAAGATCGTTCCAGGGGAATCGATATGCTTTAAGAACAGTTCCATCTCCTCAACGATCTCGTCCGGAGTGATGAGTTCCATGTCCCCGCGCTTTACTTCCTCGTTCATCTGGGTTCCCTCGTAGAGGCGCAGTGTCAGGAATGACGCGTACTCCGGGTTCATCTGGTTGATCAGCTCCGCGGATTTAATGGCATGTTCCCGGATCCCTTTTCTTCCGCCGAGGCCGGAGATCAAAGTCACGGAGGTCTTGATGCCGCAGCGCTTTAATTTCTGTCCCGCCGCCGCGATCTGGGCCGCCGTCACATCTTTGTGGATATGCTCTAAAACACGGTCATCACCGGACTCCGCGCCGATGTAGACCATCTCGAGTCCTGCTGCCGCTAATGCCTTTAGATCTTCCTCCGATTTTGCCAGAACATCCTTCGCGGTTCCGTAGGATGTGATCCGCTCCACATACGGGAAATTTTTGTGGACATAGGCCAGGAGTTCTAAAAGAAGCTCTGTCTTTACCACCAGGGCATCGCCGTCCGCGAAGAATACGCGGCTGACGTACGGTCCATAGTAGTCACGACATTCGTCGAGGTCTCTCATGATCTCCTCTTTTGTCCGCACGCGGAATTTTTTCACCCGGTACATGTTGCAGAAGGTGCACCGGTTATGGGCACAGCCCACGGTCACCTGGATAATTAAGCTTCTCGCCTCGCTCGGCGGGCGGTATACGGTTCCTTCGTATTCCATATGATAAATTTCCTTTCCAATTTTTTTTACACTTGCTCACATGCTTCTGTAAGCATAACGCCATTTTATATACTTGTTTTGCAAATTCTATCCTATAAATGAGCAAATTTGAAAAACTGCATAATTAAATTCGTGATGTGCGGACAGCAAAGGAATTAAATCAGCTCAATGTTTGTGTGATACGCACAATCAGCTACAGATTTTGTGCACTTTTTGGTATTTGCTCATTTATAGTTTATATCTTAGAATGCTCCGAGTCTGTCTAACCTGCTCAGAATATCCGCCCGTTTCTCGTCAAACAGCAGGTTCTTATTGTATTCATAATACCGTTCACACTCATTCTCCTGCAGGAACCGCACAGCCGGGGCGCTGGAGTTCAATTCAGTGATAAATACCACCATCTCCTGGCTGCTGCCGAAGGTTCCCTCCATGAAATCGAAGGCATACTCCAGTGTCTGTCCGGCATGGGCACACAGATTCTCCAGTTCTGTCCGTTCTTCGCCGAACATCTCCCGGAATCTGTCGAAAATCTCACTGCCGTCAAATAAAAGCTCCGCTTTCACGGTCTGGAGATACCGGTTCATAGTCGCTGTGATATCGGCACAACGATACTTTTCCTGTCTTGTGAGAAGCCCAGCTTTCTGTTTCTGCTCGGATGCCGCAGTGAACGCCTCGATCTGACGGGCAAAGATGTCGATCGGAGTCTGCGGCGCTGTATCCATCGTCTCTGCATCGCTTCCGGCATTCTGCATTTTGACAGAATCCTGGCTGATTTCTCTGGATGCTACCGTTTCTCCGGTCTCTATTTCACCTTCTAAGCTTCTCTTAAATGCTTTCAGTTCTCCAAACAGCACTTCCAGATAATCTTCTTTCTGCGCATAAGCCTTAAACTCCAAATCCAGCTTCGCTAAGATCAGGCTGATAATTGAAAGCTTTTCATCAAACGGCGCCTTCGCCGCCTGCTCCATCAGACGCTCATCCCGCTTTCCTTCCAGGACCTCATCGATCTGGTATCTCGCCTGATACTTCTTATATAATTCCAGATAGTTCGCAAAGTCTTTCGCGATCCGCGGGTGTTCTATATACTGCACGATGACTTCCCTGTCACAGGTAAGTCCCACCTTCTCGCAGACCTTCAAAAATCCGGAGAGATCTTCCCAGCCACGGGGCGTCGCGAAGATCTTTCCATCTACAGTTGTCTCCACCTGGTAGAAATACTGCGGTTTCGCGGTGAGGAATGACAGGATCGCCGAATGGATGTCTGCCTGCTTCGCGTATTCTTTCCATACCTCAAAATCCGCTTCCACACCGATCTTTTTGATGCGGTCCAGGGTCGCGATATCGAATTCCCGCACGGATTTATTGTATTCCGGCGGGTTTCCAGCCGCCACGATGATCCAGCCGTCCGGAATCTTATGGTTTCCGAAGGTCTTATACTGTAAAAACTGGAGCATGGCCGGTGCCAGCGTCTCTGAGACGCAGTTGATCTCGTCGATGAAGAGAAGTCCCTCGGAGAGTCCTGTGTCCTCGATCTTATTGTAGATCGCCGCGACGATCTCACTCATGGTATACTCTGTCACATGGACGTTCTTCTCGCCGTATATCTTCTCCGAGATAAACGGGAGACCGATGGCGCTCTGTCTCGTGTGGTGGGTGATCGTGTAGGAGACGAGACCGATTCCGCACTCTCTCGCCACCTGCTCCATGATCTGGGTCTTTCCGATTCCTGGCGGACCGATGAGCAGCACCGGGCGCTGCCGCATGGACGGAATCTCGTACTCTCCGTGTTCATTCTTTGTCAGATACACCTGTATTGTATTTTTAATTTCCTGTTTTGCACGCTTGATGTTCATTTTTTCTCCCATTGTAACTGCTCAGACTTCTCACAGCTGCAAGCAAAATCCATTCTAATTTAACTATTCTGGTAAGTTTTTTACCTGTTGCCTCTGTATCCTTACAGCCAGCACACCGGCCTATGAAACTCATTATTTTCCATCTAATGTTTTCCCAACATCTTCCATCGACTCCGGGTCCAGGATCACCTTCATCGCCCAGGGCGGAACATCCGCATCGCTGTAATTGTCCCTCATAAACACGAACGCCGTGTCGTAGGGCGGCATTTTCACCGGAAATGTCCCGTATCCGTCCGTGAAATATAGGAGTCCCCGCAGCCTACTGAACTTCCCAGCCTTGATCATCTGGTCCACATGCAGGAACGCCGGGCGGAAATCTGTCCCACCCATGCCGTGGAGTTCCATGTGGTCCATGTAATTCCGAAGATCCTCTTCCTTCTCGATCTTCACATCCTGGCGGACCTTGTCATCGCACTGTAAAATGTGGATATTGACCTTCTTAAAGAAGCTCTCCGACTGGGCCAGCACCCCGTAGGTCTCTTCCAGGAACTTCTTCACCAGTTCCCCGGAACATGACATCGATGTGTCGATGACGACAACAAAGTCCTCGATCCGCCGGACTTCCTTCGTCTCGAGGGGCTCGATCAGCGGCATATTTCCATATAACTGCATGCCGTAATTGTAAAATACATAGTCGAAGGCGTCAGGATCGATCTGAACCGTCTCCTTTAACACCGAAAATTTCCGCAAAAACTTCCGGTAATCGTACCGCTCCCGGTTCTCCACCGCAAGCTGGTCCATCAGCTCCTTGGAGTCATCCGCCGCCTCGTTGGAGAACGCCTCCATCTCCGCCTGCATCTTCTCCCGCTTGTCATCCCAGTCATTTTTCCGGTTCCGGTTGGGATTCGGGGACTTCTTCTCGTCCTCTTTCTCCCATCTGGAATGGTCATCCCGGCAGAATTCCCGGCAGAGCCGTTCATATTCGATCTCGGAGAACTCCATCTCCTGCATGGCGTGATAGATGCTCTCCGCGTTCAGTACCTTGATCTTTTTCTGCAGCCGTCCGTAGAACTCTGCCCGCACCGGGGACATTGGCAGGTGGACACAGGGCTTGTGGATCCCGTCGATCAGGGACTCCACGGCGATATCGCAGGCCAGGTTCCAGTATTCCTCTGTCCGCTTTTTCCTCGACCATGGGTGGACAAAGAGACAATGGAAGGTCTCGTGCAGGATCATCCGGTTTACATAAACAGGATTTCTCCGGTACCAGCCGCAGATGTATCCCGTCTCAAAAGATAACAAGGTTCCATCCGTTCCGATTCCCTTAATGCTGCTGTCCGCCACCGGGAACAGGCCGTTTAAGGCCACGTCGAGAAACCGCATGGAAAGATACAGTTCATTTCTCGCGTTCCGTATGATCTCAACGCCGATCGCCGCCAGTTCTTCCAGTGCGCCCTGCTCCTTTAGGATCGGCGACCATGCCGCATCTTCTCTCATGACGATTTTCAACCTCCTTGTCCATTATCTTCAAATATCGCATTTCGGTATTCTTCACCTCAAAATACTGTTCTTAAATTCCTGCCGTCTGCCATTTTATGTAAATCACTTGGTCTGACAAACTTACATGCACTCTTTATCTTATAAGTCGAAATCGAAACTCTTTTTCCTTACACCAAACTTTTTCCTCTGGATCTCCATAAACATCCCCGAAAGCTCCGGCAGATGCTTTTTCGAGATCTCCGTAATTAACCCGGACATCTGCTCCGCAGTCAGCGGATTCTTTTCCGGTGTCAAATACTGTCCCGCGATCCATTTTACGGTCTCCGGCTCCTCAAGACTTCCAAGAAGTACCTCATAGAGCTTCTCCATAAGAAACTTTTCATATTCCTTCTTCGCGCTCTCCCACAGTCCTTTCGGATACCGCAGCCGGGTCACCGCGATCTTCAATGCCATGAGAACCGATTCCTCTACTTTTTCGTACACAAACAGTTTATCATATCTGTCAAATCGGAATTTTCTACCTTCAAAGCAGTAGCGGTACTTCTGTCCCGCGCCGTGGATATTGGATACTGTAATTCTGGCGGGCGTATTTTCCACCGCCTCGTCGTAGTATTCCGGGAAGATCACACGCGCGGTCTCGATCTCTTCGTCCTGCTCCATGCCCGGCATAAACATGTACACCGTGACCCGCTCATTGATCTCCGTCACAAAATCCCTGAGCGCGGATTCCTCGTCGGCGCCCATATGCACGGTCAGGCTTTTAATATTCCGGCAGCCCGTAAACACGCCGCCGCCGACCTCCCGGAGCGCCCCGTAAAAATGGATCTCCTGAAGTTTCTCACATCCATAAAATTCATATCTTCCGATCCGGGTGAGTGTCTGCGGGAGATAAACTTTCTCCACCGCACTCCCCGAAAATACCTTGTCTGCCAGTTCTGTCACCGGGAGTCCTCCGAGACTTTCCGGTACCACGCAGACGGCGCCTGGTGCCAAAAGCTTTGTCACACAAGCGCCCCCGTTTTTCTCTTTAAATTCAAATTGAACGTCCATACTTTTCCAATCCGGAAGTTCAGTCCTGATTCTTTCTCAGGGCCAAACTTTTATTATTTTATCGCCATCTGAGCAATAAATGCGCAGATCTCTCCTTAATCCTCGATCAACTTATTTAATTTCCGCATCGCACTGAACCGGTAATAGTATACCAGGAATGCCAGCGAAGTGATACTCCAGCTCAACGGATAGCTCGTCAGCGTCGTATATAATCCCGGATGGACCGCTCCCGCGCCGAATACCCATACGACACGCAGGATACATGTTCCGACGCAGATGATCAGCATCGGGATCAGGGCGTCGCCCACACCTCGTAGCGTACACGGATATACGTTGACGCAGATATAGCAGAACCAGAACGGCACCAGGAAGTGGATAATACTCATGCTCTCCGCCATGACATCCGCATCGTTCGTAAAGAGACTGATGAGGACCGGACCTGCCGTGAACATAAACAGGCCAAGCGCCGCCGTGATGATCGTCGACATGAGAAGTCCCACATAGGTTCCCTTTTTCAGACGCTTAATCTTACCCGCGCCGAAGTTCTGGCCTGCGAAGGTCGTCACGGAGATTCCCATGGCATCCATAGTCATCCAGAAGATACCGTCGATCTTTCCGTAGACTGCCCAGGATGCGATCGTGTTTGTTCCGTATCCATTGATGTTCGCCTGGATCAGGATATTGGAGATCGAGTACATCATGGACTGGAGTCCGGCCGGAAGACCGATCTTTATGATTCTCTTTAACAGCACCGGCTCCACCCGGAGTTCCTTCGGTCTGAACCGGTAAGATTCCTTCGTCCGGATCAGTGTTACCATAACCAGCGTTGCCGATAAAAGCTGGGACATGATCGTCGCAAGCGCCGCACCGGCAACTTCCAGATGAAGACAGACAACGAAGAGCAGGTCCAGAACGATGTTTGTCAGGCAGCTCGCGATCAGGAAATACAGCGGTTTCTTTGAATCGCCCACCGCACGCAGGATCGCCGCGCCCATATTGTAGACCAGATTTCCGATGATACCTAAGAAATAGATTCTGAGGTATGTGACAGAATATCCGAGGATCTCTTCCGGTGCACCCATGGCGCGAATCGCCGCCGGGGTGAAGATCTCACCGATAATTAAAAGCGTTACGCCGCCGGCTAACGCCAGGCAGAATGCCGTGTGGACTGATTTTTGCACCTGCTGTTCTTCCTTCGCCCCGTAGAACTGGGATACGACGACAGCCGCACCGGAGGACATTCCGACGAAGAAGCCAACCAGCAGGTTGATCAAGGTTCCCGTCGTACCGCCTACCGCGGAAAGTGCCTCTTTTCCCACAAACTTTCCAACGATCATGGCATCTGCCGTGTTGTAAAGCTGCTGGAAAAATGTTCCAAACAGGATCGGGAAGAAAAAGAGCAGGAGCTGCTGCCAGATCACGCCGTCCGTGATCCCATTGTATCCCGCCGGATGGTTCTTCTTAAGTGTCATATTTTCACCCTTTACAAAACTAATTACAGAAGGTTCTTTCTAAGCTCCTCGCCGCTCTTTGCGGAAAGGTATGCCGGCGGGATGTCAAGAATCGTCTTGCAGCCAGTCATGCCCTCATTCTTCATGCGGAATGCAGCGCGGGCACAGCAAACGATTACGGAGGAAGTGAATTCCGGGTTGGAATCCAGTTTCAGGCGATACTCGATCACATGTGTATTCTCCTTGTTCCAGCCGGTCTTTCCGTTTCTGATCACGAAACCGCCGTGCGGGAGTGTGGAATGGTCGCGCTTCATCTCTTCCTCGCTGATGAAATGAACGGTTGTGTCATAGTCGGAGAAATAGTTCGGCATCGTCACGATTTCTTTCTCGATGCGGGCAAGGTCAGCGCCCTCTTCCGCTACAACGAAGCACTCTCTTGTGTGTTTCTCTCTTGTTGTGAGCTCCGGTGTCTCACCGTTTCTGATTCTCTCCAGCACGCTCTCAACCGGAACTGTGTACTGTCTCGCGTCCTTCACGCCATCGACACGGCGGATCGCGTCGGAGTGTCCCTGACTTACGCCCTTGCCCCAGAATGTGTAGTCTTTTCCGTCCGGGAGAATTGCGTTTGCGTATACACGATTTAAAGAGAACATTCCCGGATCCCAGCCTGCGGAGATCACTGCTACATTTCCTGCTGCCTTTGCCGCCGCGTCAACTGCCGTAAAGTGCTCCGGAATTCTCGCGTGTGTGTCGAAGCTGTCCACTACGGTAAAGTATTTCGCGTACTCCGGTGTCTGTACCGGGAGATCTGTCGCGCTTCCGCCGCAGAGGATCAGGACATCGATCTTATCTGTCATATTCTTTGCCTCGTCAGCATGGTAGACCTTAACGCCCTCGGTCAGGATCTTGACATTTTTCGGATCTCTTCTTGTAAATACTGCCGCGAGTTCCGTATCCGGATTCTGTTTGATGGCGCACTCAACGCCGCGTCCAAGATTTCCATAACCCATAATTCCGATTCTGATCGTCATATTGTTCTCCTCTTCTTTCTTTATTTAATGTCGCTGTCTTCATTTTACCAATACGCTGTTATAGTGTCAATTGAAATAAGTTTAACAAACCCGATGCAGTTTGGCTCTTATTGCTGCATATCAGCAATAAAAATGTGCCGTTTGACTCAGCAGAAAGTTTCGCCGGGATTTTCTGTTATGTAAAACAGCAGGATTTAGAATCTTATTCCAAAAGATCCCAAATTCTGCTGTTTCAAGATTTCTTTATTAATGTTTTTCCCGCCTCATTAGCACGAACGCAACGCCCGCCGTGATAAATTCCGATACCGTCACCGCAAGCCAGATTCCGTCTACACCGAACAGTGCCGGAAGAAGGAATACAAAAACACTGTTTAAGATCACACCACGGAGCAGTGTGATCGTCAGAGAGAACCGCGGCCGTACCGTAGACTGGAAATAGGTTCCGCTGATGATATTCCACTCGCTGACTAAAAAGCAGAGGAAATACAGCCGGATCGCCGGGACTGCCATGGCAATGATCTCCGGGGTCGGATCCAGGAACAGGTAGGATAATTGTACCGGGAGCAGCATGCCGGCTGAGGTGAAGATCAGACCCGCAATAAAACCGGTCCGGACGCCCAGTTTTCTCGCTTCGCTGACTCTATTTGTATTTCCCGCGCCAAAGTTTGCGGAGAGCAGCGGCTGTACCGCCTGGGCGATACCGTTGGAGATGGATGAGGCCACCAGGGCTGTGTTCGTGATGATTCCGTATACTGTAATTCCGATCTCTCCCACATAGGCGAGGAGCTGTCGGTTGAAGAGCAGCATGACGAAGCCGTTGGATACCTCTAAGATAAAGCTTGCAAGCCCGTTTCCGAACACCTCCGGAACATGCTTCCATATATTGTCAAATTCCAGCTTTAAGTGGTTGTCCTTCGAGAAAAAGTGGCTCGAAAGAATCAGCACTGTAAGCGTCGTTCCTGTCGCTGTCGCCAGCGCTGCGCCGCCCATGCCCCATTTCATGATAAAAATGTATACATAATCCAGGATCACGTTGGTGACGCCGCCGCTGATAACGCCCGCCATGGCAAGCTTCGGGGCACCGTCATTCCGGACGAAAGCCTGAAGGAATGTGGACAGGGCAAACATGGGAACCGCTGTTGTGAGTACCGTTCCGTAAGGCACCGTGTATTCATTTAAGAGCGGGGTGTTTCCCATAAAATTGATTAACGGCGTAAAAAAGACTCTTCCAAGTACCAGAAATGCCGCCGCCAGGGCAATTACCATGCAGAGCGCCGCTGTAAAATAGCTTCTGGCGCATTTCTCATCGCCTCGTCCCCTGGAAAATCCGAAGAGGACGCTGCCGCCGACTCCACACATCATTCCGATTCCGAAATATGTGTTGTAAAGCGGCAGTAAAATATTCATCGCCGCAATACCAGAACCGCCAACTCCTCGCCCGATCATCATCGTGTCCGCCAGAATGTAGATCGACGTCACGAGTGTCGCGCTGATAGACGGCACCAGGTAACTGAAAAACACCTGGCGGACCGGGGATTCCAGCATGTTGATCTGTTTCATAAATGTTGCTCCTCAATATTTTCAAAATGTTCTTTGCTGTCTCTTATTTTTCCTTCTGATAACAGTATTTCAGCAGCTCCTTTTGCAGAGCTGCTGAAATATATCCTTCATAAACTGTTCTTTAAATATCCTTTAATAACAGTGATCTTAGTCTGCCACATTAAAATTCGTTCCGGCATATCCTGCCAAAGTGTCCGCCATCTCTTTTCCGTATTCTGCCGCAAAGTCATCAAGTACCTTCTCTGCGATCTGCTTTCCTTCTTCCCCAAAGATTGCCTCACAGATCTCCCTGTAGGACCAGTAAGAATGCGCGCAGTGATACTCGAAGGATCTCAGACCTTCCGGTCTCTTTTGCGGTCTTGAATCTGCATTCAGACCTGAGTTGTAAATCGTCTGGACACAATGGTCATGGTCATGAAGCGTCTGGGAAGTCACATAGCGAATCGCCGGATTAAATCCACGGCAGATCGATGCATCCAGGTCACTGCAGTAAAGAAGTCCGGCATCCGGAAGACCCATTTTCTTAAACTGAGTATGCCATGGACATACGAAGATATGAACCTCAAAATCCGGATTCACACTTGTGATCTCGGACTTATTCGCGATTCCGGCATTCTTTGCCTCTTCTGTGTTGACCCACTCGCCGTACTCACAGTATGTCTCATAAGTCAGCGGCTTTCCGTCACGGATCGCGCGCTGGGCCATTCTGCGTCCGCGCTGCTCGCCGTAATATCTCGTTGCGTGTGAAAACGCCGCCTCGCCGCGGTCACCAAACATTTCTTTCAGATACACATAGTACTTTGCCGCAATAAATGCGTGTGACATTTCCGTAAATCCCATAAGCTTTATCCTCCTGTCTTTCTAGGGTATTGTAAAGCTTTATAGCACATACCAATACGTTTGTCCATAGTTTCAGGATATTCCCAACATTGGATTTATTCATAGCAGACTATATGCTGTTCTTATTTCATCGCCCCAAGAATATCCGACAGCTGCGCAAACTGCGCCAGGCTTAATGCCTCGCCGCGGATCGTCGGGGTAAGTCCCATCTCAGCGATAGCCGACGCGATCTGTTCCTTTGTGTATGGAAGTTCAGACGCGTTTCCAAGACCGTTCTGCAGGGTTTTTCTTCTCTGGTTGAAGGACGCGCGGATGATCTTGAACATCAGTGCGGAGTCCTTTACCTGCACCAGCATCTCTTTATGTCTCGTGAGGCGGATCACCGCGGATCCCACATTCGGGCGCGGGATAAAGCAGTTCGGCGGCACGTTCGCCACGATCTCCGGCTCCGCGTAATACTGGACTGCCAGGGACAGGGCACCGTAGTCCTTAGAACCTGGACCTTCTTTCATGCGGTCCGCAACTTCCTTCTGGACCATGACGGTGATGTTGTCGATCGGCACGCCGCTCTCGAAAAGTCCCATGATGATCGGGGTCGTGATGTAGTACGGCAGGTTTGCAACGACCTTGATTGGCTTTCCGCCGTTGTATTCCTCTGCGAGTGCCTTAATATCGACTCTCAGGATGTCCTCGTTAATGACGGTGACGTTATCGTAGTCCGCCAGTGTCTCCTTTAAGATCGGGATCAGGTTCCGGTCGATCTCAACGGCAACAACATGTCCGGCGTTTTCCGCAAGATACTGGGTCATAGTTCCGATTCCCGGGCCGATCTCAAGGACACAGTCGTCCTTTGTGATTCCAGCCGCGGAGATGATCTTCTCCAAGACGTGAGTGTCGATTAAGAAATTCTGACCGAACTTTTTCTGAAACATGAATTCGTATTTCTGTATGATCTCTATGGTATTCTTTGGGTTTCCCAGATTCGCCATTTATTTCTCTCTTTCTATTTGGGACTGCGTGTTTTACGCAGGTGTTTTGTCGTATAAGCTGCATCTTGTATACAAAATTCGGCGGGCAGATTTTTCCCGCCATCGTGGCATTATTACGGTATCATTATCCCAGAAATCTTACTCTGTGATTCTGTACATCTCCCGGGCATTCTTCGCCGTCTCCCGGATAATCTCTTCCCTGGAAACACCCTTGATCTCCGCCAGCTTCTCCACCACATACGGCAGATTTCCGGAGTAATTTCTCTTTCCGCGGTTCGGCACCGGTGCCAGGTACGGGCAGTCTGTTTCCAGAACGATCCGGTCAAGCGGCGCGTATTCCGCCACCTCGATCAGCTTTTTCGCATTCTTAAAGGTTAAGACTCCGCCGATTCCGAGGTAATATCCCATATTCAGATATTCTCTCGCCATCTCCACACCGTAGGAGAAGCAGTGGATCACGCCGCCTGTGGAACCGTTGTGTTCCGCTTTCATGATATCCAGCGTGTCCTTCGCCGCGTCACGGCTGTGAATGATCACCGGAAGTCCCGTCTTCTTCGCGACCTCAAGCTGTGCCGAAAACCAGTGTTTCTGGATGTCCCGCTCCGGCTCGTCCCAGTAATAGTCGAGTCCGATCTCGCCGATGGCCACCACCTTCGGATTCGCTGCCAGGGATTCCAGCCACTTCATATCCGCGTCCGTCAGCTCCGCTGTCTCGTTCGGATGAACGCCGACCGCGGCATACATGAAGGGATGCGCCTCAGCTAACGCCAGTGTCGTCTTTGTGGATGCGATGCTTGCACCTACATTTACGACAGTTCCGACTCCCTGTTCTTTTAATCCCGCGAGCACTTCCTCCCGGTCCGCGTCAAACGCCTCATCGTCGTAATGGGCGTGTGTGTCAAAAATATAGTCCATTCTTTCTGTCCTCAAGTTATATGTCGTTTTTATTCTCCTCTGGGGATCGGCATTCGCAAGGCATTCCGCGCGATCCTGTTCTTACAGTCCCACAGCCATCTTAATCCCCCAGATTGCCAGTAAATGCAGCGGATAGAACGCATAGAAAATCTTTCCGCTCACGCCGCCTTTTTCTCCATTGTAACGGTTTATCAAGAAAATTGCAACGCAAGCCGCAACGCCATAGAAATTCATGTACATGCAGAGCAAAAGTGTACCGCAAACCATCGTGCGAAGCTGCGGTTCTGCCCGCAGTGTATACAATATCGCGATCAGCATGACGCCCAGAAAATCATAGTCCGTCTTCAGATAGTAAGCTGCCAGTCCAAAAGGAACCGCCGCCAGCACCCGGACGTACCACTCATACCCCGCCGGGATCCGCAGCGTGACCGCTCCCGGCCTGGCCCCACAGATCAGGTCTCCCGCCCAGATCGCCAAAAGACCTAAAAGCAGCGTAAACACCGTATTCTGGTCTGCCGGATAAGCGAGCGTCCCGCCGCCAGCCACAAGATTAAACGGAATCTCCGAAACAACCGCCAGCAAAAGCAGCCTCAGCGCGTACCTTCCCCGGTCTCTCGTGTACACCGCGCCCTCCGCGATCATAAACGCAAAGAGAGAAAAAGCCACACGCCCCACAAGGCGCATGGCTGTCCCACAAAGACTCCAGGCAGCGCCCGAAGCCAATTCTGACTGTTCAATAAGCCCAACGGCAGCATGGTCGATGACCATGCATACCAGGGCAATTTTCTTTAGCTGTTCCGCTGAAAAGCGCATGTTCACTAGCAAACCTCGGAACCGGACTTGATATCCTTTGCCGGGCTCATAAGAGCAAGGTTGCCCTCGTCATCCTCAGCGCAGAGAATCATGCCCTCAGATACCATTCCAGCAAGCTTCGCTGGCTTTAAGTTTGTAACGACCATAACTTTTCTGCCGACCATGTCTTCCGGTTTGTACCATGCCTTGATGCCGCTTAAGATCTGTCTTGTCTCGGAACCGATCTTAACCTGGGAGCAGAGTAACTTCTTGGACTTCGGAACTTCCTCACACTTTACGATCTCACCGATCTGGAACTGAAGCTTTGCGAAATCATCATATGTGATCTCCGGCTTCTTCTCAACGTCCATACCCGGCTTCTCGTCTTCCTTCTTCTCTTCCTTGTTCTCCGCTACAGCTGCTGCCTTCATGGCCTCAACCTTCTCCATAACATCCTTGATGTCCATACGTGCGAACAGGATCTCCGGCTTCTCTGTTACCTTGTTTCCATTCGGGTACAGGCCGAAGGTGTTCATGTCCTCGAGGGATCTCTTCTCTGTATTTAACTGAGCGAGGATCTTCTCGGATGTCTGCGGCATGAAGGAGAATAACAGGGATGCACCGATGGTGATCGCCTCTGTCAGGTTGTAGAGAACGGTTGCGAGACGGTCTTTCTTCGCCTCATCCTTTGCAAGTGTCCACGGAGTCGTCTCGTCGATGTACTTGTTGCTGCGGCGGAAGATATTGAAGATCTCTGTGATCGCGTCTGCGACACGGAGCTTGTTCATCTTCTCGTCTACCTTCTTGACAGTCTCAAGAACGGTTGCCTTTAACTCTTCGTCAACCGGCTCTGCGACGCCCTTGTTCTCGACAACGCCGCCGAAATATTTATTTGTCATGGAAACGGTACGGTTTACAAGGTTTCCAAGGATATTTGCAAGATCAGAGTTCATGCGCTCAACCATGAGATCCCAGGAGATCACGCCATCGTTCTCGAACGGCATCTCATGAAGCACGAAGTAACGGACTGCGTCAACGCCGAAGAAGTCAACAAGTGTATCAGCGTAGAGTACGTTTCCTTTGGACTTACTCATCTTGCCGTCACCCTGTAACAGCCACGGATGTCCGAATACCTGCTTCGGAAGCGGAAGACCGAGAGCCATTAAGAAGATCGGCCAGTAAATGGTATGGAAGCGGATGATATCCTTACCGATCAGGTGAAGGTCTGCCGGCCAGTATTTCTTGAATTTCTCGTCGCTGTTTCCGTCACAGTCATATCCGATACCGGTGATATAGTTGGTCAGCGCGTCAAGCCATACATAGGTAACGTGCTTCGGATCGAAGGTTACCGGAATGCCCCACTTGAAGGAAGTTCTGGATACGCAGAGATCCTGAAGTCCCGGAAGCAGGAAGTTGTTCATCATCTCGTTCTTTCTGGATACCGGCTGGATGAACTCCGGATGCTCGTTGATGTACTCGATGAGCTTCGGAGCGTATTTGCTCATACGGAAGAAGTATGCCTCTTCCTTTGCCGGCTGTACCGGACGTCCGCAGTCCGGGCATTTTCCGTCAACGACCTGGGACGGAGTCCAGAAAGACTCACACGGTGTGCAGTAGAGTCCCTCATAATGTCCTTTGTAGATATCGCCCTGGTCATATAATTTCTTGAAGATCTTCTGAACCTGTTTCTCATGGTAATCATCTGTGGTACGAATAAATTTATCATAGGAAGTGTTCATGAGATCCCAGATCTCCTTGATCTGTCCTGCTACGTTGTCAACGAACTCCTTCGGAGTTACGCCTGCGTCTGCAGCCTTTAACTCGATCTTCTGGCCGTGCTCGTCGGTTCCTGTCTGGAAGTAAACGTCATAGCCCTGCTCTCTCTTATAGCGGGCGATCGCGTCTGCTAATACGATCTCGTAGGTGTTTCCGATATGCGGTTTGCCGGATGTATAGGCGATCGCTGTGGAAATGTAATATGGTTTCTTACAGTTTGTACACATGGATAATTCCTCCTGTTTTTTTCTCTTTTTTTACGGCTCTTCTCCTGCCGGTTATCTGCTCACAAAATACAACTCTTTTTCTGTATCTTTCAGGCATAACTGGCAAACAAAGCGCAGTCTGCGCCAGGGACTTTCTGCTGTTAAATGCTTCTTCTGGGACTTATCGCATTGCATAAAAAAAGCCCGTCTTTATTATTAAAGACGAGTTCCCCCGTGTTACCACTTTAAATTCGGCGATGCCTCGCGGTCATCACCCTCACCGGCTGTCATCAAGCAGCCTGACGCGCTAACGGGCGCTTCCGGCACAGGCTAACATTTGCTTTCTTTCACCTGCACAGCTCCGGGACCATCTTCCGCCGTCTCTCCACTCCCCTTTCACACCAACCGGGGTCTCTGAAAGCTTCCTTTCGGCATACTCTTCCCTTCCTAGCTTTTTCCATATAACGTCTCTAGTCTATCCTGTTCATCCCCATTTGTCAAGGTATCCTTGATGTGTCCGAGTGATTTCCATGACTGTTTTTTACCTGATCGTTCTGCCTGACATGTTGTCCTGAACTATGAGTCCAAAAGCGGATGTCCGGATCACCTCTCCGGACACCCGCTCTCTCCATTCTTTAGTAATTTTCGATTCTTCTCTGCTTTCTCAACTCGTTTCTCTTTTCTCCTGCTGCCCAGGCTGCCTTTTCCTCCTCAGTCTCAACGATGAGTCCCGGAACTTCGATTGGACGATCATGCTCATCGAGTGCAACCATAACAACATATGCTGTGTTTACCAGCCTTCTCGTTCCCTCAAGGTTTTCCACATAACTGTCTACCTGTACCTCCATAGATGTACGACCGACATATGTAAGCTTTCCGAGAAGAATCAGTGTGTCATTGAGATGAACTGCCTCTTTAAACTGGAGGTTATCGATAGATGCCGTTGTCTGATTATGGTGGGAATGTCTTCTGGACACAACGCCTGCAACGATATCGATCCACTCCATCAGCTGTCCGCCGAATAAACGGCCGGCACCGTTGATATGGCTGCTTAAAATAATCTGGGTCTGCTCGACCTGAGATTCTGATACATGACGCATTAATCTTGTTTCTTCCATAATAAATAGTCTCTCCTCTCTTTTCCTTCGACAGATATGCGCTGTGTGCTGGGGCCGCACATTTGTCTTTTGCCGCGATACCATCTAGTATACTTTCTTTTTTTCTTTTTTTCAAGTGTCTTGAGATGTTTTATTATATAATAATGGTAGTTTACCTTATTTGTCAAATATTTAGTGCGCAATTACTGACTTTTAGAATAAATATCATCTCACATTCCTTTCCGCCTTAAAATACACGATCCTCATTTCCTCCTTCGGCAGATGGCATGCAAAGCTGAAACGATTCTTTGTCTCCCATACGCTTCCGATCGTCCGGTCTGTCACTCTGTAGCCCAGTCTCTTTAAAACTTCCCGTTCCAACGGAATCTTTAGCTTATCCGGCGAACCTTCCGGGTATTTCTGCATGAATAGTTTTCTCGATTTTGCCTGGTCATTCATATCAAGATCCACTCCGGTGATCAGCGCATTCGGCTTCATATACGGCTCCATGTTCTCAAAATAGTTGCTCTTAAAGTAAAAGTCAGATTCAATACAGCTGAAAAAAGCCACATTGACATCCACACAGTGTTCAGCCAGCGGATAATCCATGGAGGCATCCGCAATATATAAAATATCCCGATCCAGATTTAATGCGGAGATCAGTTTTTTGTACATGGAGATTGTCTCCGGATATTTGTCAATAATAATATACAAAGCATCCTTCGGAAGTTCGTGAAGATGTGTATACAGATAAAAATATCCGTTCACGAAATTCTCCAGGATCACCTTTCCGGTAAGATCCCGCTCTCCAAGATCTTTCTGTATCTGGTCAGATGCCAACTGATAGCACTTCAGAAAGTCATTCGTAAGCGTCTGGTACAATTCCCGCTTCACATCCGGAGAATCATAAATTGCGGTATAGCGGTTTTTTGTCATCAAAATCCCTTTTTCGATGGATGCCTCGTATCCGCAGCTACAGACAAGTTTTCCATCGTACAGATATTTATACGCAAACATCGCATTGCGGACCTCCAACTGTTTTTTACAATGCGGACATACAAGGTACGGCAGTGCCCGGATCGGAACACCCTGGTGCTCCATACTCGGCTTTCCTGCCTCCTCGAACTCCCGAAGTTCTTTCGAAACCAGTTCTTCCGCTCCTTTGATGGCGACCTGCTCTGCCGCGAGTTCTCCGGCCTTTTCCTGAAGCATTTGGATATACTGCTTCATGGTCTCCGGCTCCACCCAGTTGGATGTCCGTTTCAGGTTCATGATATCTTCG
Source organism: uncultured Eubacteriales bacterium (assembly GCA_963622995.1). Taxonomy (GTDB): domain Bacteria; phylum Bacillota; class Clostridia; order Lachnospirales; family Lachnospiraceae; genus Pilosibacter. The sequence continues at coordinate 41,927 of CAVFLH010000001.1, forward strand.
ATCTCCTTCAGGTGAAAGCGCATGGATTTCAGTTTCTGGATATACTGGAGGTTTTCTGCCTCCCTGGGAGAAAAATCATACTGGGATCCATTTTTATGAGGAATCAAAAGTCCGATCGAAATATAATGCCGGATCGTGTCGATCGTCACGTTGTTGAGTCTTGCAAGTTCACCGATTTTCATACCGCTCCCTCCTCGTTTTCTCTTCATGAGACAGAAAAGGGGAGTCCTTCCCCGGACTCCCCCATTTCGATTCTATCAAAAAATTTATATTTTCGCAATATCAACAATATCCGATATTCATCGCAACTACAAGAACGACACAGGAGATCACAAACAGCCCACACACTAACGGAAGAATAAATCTCTCCCATTTTGAAAACGGCACACGTCCAAAACTCAGTGCCAAGAGCAGAACTCCGAGAAGCGGAGTGCAGAGGTTTGTAAAGCTGTCACCGAACTGGTATGCCAAAATCGCTACCTGTGACTCAATTCCGACGATCTGCGCGATCGGAAGCACGATTGGCATAACAATCAGCGCTTTGCCGGATCCCGACGGGATGATCAGGTTGATCAGCATGATCACCACCAGAATTCCGATGATGGAGATTACCGGTGACAAACCGCTCAGGGGTTTGGAGAGATAATATACGATTGTGTCGAGGATCGATGCCTGTGTGAATACCCAGGAAATTCCGTATGCAACACCCATGATAAAGCAGGCACCGGTCATGCCGGAGGCGCCTTTGATGAACGTCTCCGCAGTTCCGTTGATTCCAAGCCCGGATAAGAGGCAGGAAACGATTCCTGTGATGATAAAAATCGCACCGAGGTGGTTAAAGTTCCACGCCCAGTTAATCGCACCATACACATAGTAGGCGATTCCGCCAAGCAGAACTAGAATGATTACCGCGTGTTTCCCGGTAAACGGCTGGGATTCAAAGGCACTGGCATCAAATGCAAGGTCGGAAACATCCACGCCCACAACCAGACTCTTTTCCGGGTTTTTCTGTATCTTCTTCGCATACTGGAGAATATACAGGAGACACACTGCCGGAATCACGATAAACAAGGCAATTCTGAGACCGATTCCGGAGTACATTCCAAGTCCGGCTAACGTCTGGGAAACTCCGACGGTGTATGGGTTTGTCGGGCCGCAGGAGAATCCTGCAATTGCTCCGACAATGGCAATCGCTACTCCCACGATGGAGTCATATCCGAGTCCGATTGCAATGGAGATTGCGATTGGGATAAACGGAATGGATCCCTCGATAAATCCAAGGAAGCCTCCCATAAGAGCGAAAATATAAAACAGAAAAACCAGGATCAGATTACCTCGGCTTAAGCCTACCTTTTTTATAACACGGGAGATTCCGATATTTAAAGCACCGGATGCCTGAATACACTCAAGACCACCGCCGATCAGGAGCGCTGCGATCAGGAGGCTCACGCTGTTCGTCATTCCTGCCGGGATCGCGAGGAAAATATCGAAAGGAGTTGCCGGATGCCGGTCGATAAATGCAAAGCTTGTCGGGTCTACGGCCATCTTTCCGTTAACCTCCGTCCGCACATAAGCGCCCGCCGGAATCAGATATGTAAGGATCACCGCGCCGATGATCATGAAAAACAATAGTGCAATCGAGTTCAGAGGTTTCTTTTCCTTTTTCATACGCCTACACTCCTTCCGTATTTAAATATTCAAGCATCTTTACCGCATTGTTCACATGTACCCGGATTCCGATGAGAAGTGCCTCCGGGTCAAGATGGAAGTATGGATTGTGGAGTGCCGGAGAATTCTCACCTTTCCCGACGCCCAGCCAGAAAAATGTTCCCGGAACCTTCGCAAGGTACGCGCCGCAGTCCTCACTCGTCATCGCCGGTTCCTCTGTGTCGATCACATTTTCCGCGCCGAGAAGTTCTGATAAGACTTCCACCGTCTTCTCCGTAAATTTCACATCGTTGATGCACGGCTGATAACCTTCCGTGTGTTCATATTTTAAGGTACACCGGTTCGCCTTCGCGATGGAATCCGCCAGTTCCTCCACCCGTTTTGTCAGGTGTTCCCGGACCTTCTGATTGAATGTGCGGTATCCGCCCTCCAGGACAACGCTGTCCGCAACTGCGTTCCATACAGATCCAGGTGTCTCCAATTTTCCGATTGAAAATACACATGTCTCCAGCGCGCTCACTTCTCTTGTGGGCAGCATGTGGATCGCGCTGATCAGCTCCCCCGCCGTCGGGACTGGATCCACCGCCTCATGAGGTCTCGCGCCGTGTCCCCCATGTCCCTGGATCGTGATCTTAAACACATCGCTGGAGGCGCAGGCATTCTTTTTTGAGACGAAAACTTTTCCGGTTGGCACCGAAGGCTGTACATGCATCACCAGACATGCATCCACGCCTTCCATAACGCCTTCCTTAACCATGAACGCCGCGCCTCCGGCGCCATCATATCCAGCTGCCTTTACCTTCTCCTTCATGAACTCCGGCGTTTCCTCCTCTGCCGGCTGGAAAACAAATTTAATTTTCCCGGAGAAATCCTCTTTATGTCTTGCAAGCACCGCTGCCGCGCCCAGGAGCATCGTCACATGCCCGTCATGTCCGCAGGCATGCATGTTTCCTTCATACTCGGATCTGTAGCTGCACTCCGCCAGTTCCTTGATCGCCAGACAGTCCATATCCGCGCGGATCATCAGAGTTTTTCCCGATCTGCCAGAATCCAGGACTCCAACTACTCCTGTCATCGCCACATGTTCCGTGACGGACAGTCCGCATTTTTTCAGATATTCCGCGATAATGCCGGATGTACGGATCTCATTGAATCCGCGTTCCGGATGGCGGTGCAGGTCTTCAAACATCGCCGTCACAGAATCCTTCATCTCCATAATCTCCTGCTCATACATAAAACTTCCTCCTTCCAGATGCATTTATGTCATTCCACAGCTGTCAGTGTCCTGACTGCGGTGTCATTTCTCACAGGCTTTTAAGAAAGCCCGAAAGATCCCCTGCTGCATATCATCGTCGTACATCATTTCCGGATGCCACTGGACTGCTGCCACAAATTTCTTTCCGGGCAGCTCCACGCCCTCTACGATTTCTTCCTCCGTCTTTGCGGATGCTGTGAGCGCCGGTGCCAGATCTTTCACCGCCTGATGATGCAAGGAGTTTACCCAGTGTTTTCCAGGTCCGAGGATCGAGCTTAACAGCGTATCCTTTTCTACCGTCACACTGTGCACCGGAACATTTCTCCTGTTCGTCAGAATGCTGTGCGCGTAAAGTCCGTCCGTCACCACATCCTGGTGAAGCGTGCCGCCGAAAAATACGTTCATGATCTGAATTCCCCGGCATACACCGAGAACCGGAATATCCATCTCCACCGCCTTCTTTAAAAGTTCCATCTCGTATCTGTCCCGGTCCGGATCAAGGCTGCCGCAGCAGTTTACCCGCTCCCCGTAAAGAGAGGGACTCACGTCATTTCCGCCGCTGATGATCAGCCCGTCTATCGTCTCCAGAATCTCACATGCCCGGTCTGCATCCTTATCGATGGGGATCAGAACCGGCATTCCGCCTGCTCTCCAGACTGCGTCCAGATAATCCTGGGCGATCAGCTGCCACGCCTGTTCCTTCGCCCCGATTCCCGCGTGAAATGCGTCTGGAACCTCCGCAAGATAATTGCAGGTAATTCCTATCAGTTTCCGTTTCATCCATCTCTCCTCCTTTGATTTTATGAGTCCCATTCTACTTTTTTGCCCTAACCGTATGTCAAGTACCTGTTTTCTCCAATTTTTTCAAAAATGTTGGGTTACCCGATGTTTTTCTATCTGTTCTGTGCTGCCGGTTTCTTTCATATATTGGACCAAATGGCTCTCTGTGACTCAGATCTGCCTGCTGTTTCCCGGGAGGTTTCTGCCTATGGATCTTTACCTGTTAAATAATTTCTTCTTACGCTCAATGCGTCCAATGCGCGGGGCTGTTGATCGGTTTCTTCGCTTGTCTCAGACTGTGTTTTGGGCTTTTCTCGTGATGTTTACGCTCACCGCCTGCGGAAATGAGCGGATCTTTTCTGCTATTCCAAAGGAGACCGGGGAATTTTATTCTGCCGGGGATCTTTCTTCCGGTGGATCTTTTTCCGCAGAATCCGGCAATTCCGGGGAAGACATGAAGCTTCAGGCAGATTTTGAGACATTCTGCACTGATCTTTTCAAGAAAGAGATGGAAGCTTCCAGCACCCTGGATCTCCACTATACATTACTCCACCCGAAAAATTATGGGATCGACACTGGGGACGCTGCGCTCGGTACATACAAGCTTTCTGAGCTCATGAAAAACAACCATGAACTTCATGATCTGAAAGAAAAGTTCTCCGAATTTGCCCCGGATTCCCTGTCCGCGGACCAGCAGGTCCTCTATGACGCACTTTCTGCGATAACCGATACCGGGCTGATGGCGGAAGGTCTTGAACTCTATGAACAGCCTCTCGCCCCCACCATCGGGATCCAGGCACAGCTTCCCATCCTGCTTGCGGAGTATTCTTTCCACTCGCTTCAGAATGTGGAAGACTATCTCACCCTGCTCTCCCAGCTTGATTCCTACTACGGGGATATTCTTTTCTTTGAGGGGCAGAAGGCAGCTGCCGGGCTGGGGCCCTCGGACGCCTCCATTGGCCGGATCATCGAATCCTGCCGGAGTTATCTCATCGAGCCGGAGAATAATTTTCTCACGGAGACCTTTGAGGCGCGGTTAACATCCCTGGAGTCCGATATTTCTCTCTCAGAACAGCAGCGAAGTGATCTCTGTTCCCGCCATCTCGATATTATAAAAAACTCATTTCTTCCCGCCTACCACCATCTGATCGATGGTCTTTCCGCGTTAAAGGGGCGTGGGATCAATGAGGGCGGCCTGGCTGGGTTTCGGGATGGAAAACGGTACTATGAGTACCTTTTAAAGTCCGGTCCCGGGCTTTCCTATAATATAGAAGAGTTGAAGACAGCCCTGTCTGCCAGAATGCAGAAAAATCTGGAAACGATCTCCTCTGTCTCAAAAAAAGCCGGAAACGATGTCTCTTTCCGGCTCACGGATCCGTCAGCCATCCTCACTGATCTCCAGCTTCAGATGGAAGCCGATTTTCCGGCTCTCTCTGAATCCTGCAGGCACTATGAGATCCGCTATGTCCCGTCGCAGCTGGAGGACACTTTGAGTCCCGCGTTTTACCTCACAGCTCCACTGGATGATCCCGCACAGAACGTGATCTACATCAATAGCGGCAGCACCAGCGCAGGCAGCGAACTGTACCCCACGCTCGCCCATGAAGGTTTTCCGGGGCATCTCTACCAGACGGTCTATTTCCGGGAGCACACAGGGAATCCCCTCGCCTCCCTGCTCACCTGTTCCGGAGCAAATGAGGGCTGGGCGACCTACGTGGAAAATCTGTCCTATTTCTACGATAACGGACTTTCCGCAGAGAACAGCGCCTATCAGGCTGCCATGCGGTCCTTTTCCCTCTGTTTTCACTCGCTCTTAGATATCGGGATCAACTACGATGGCTGGTCCAAAGATCAGGCTGCCGCCTTTATCCGCACCTGTTTTGACGCGGATGACGCGCTGGTGGAAGAACTCTGGCAGACCATGATCGACAATCCCACTAACTACCTGGAGTATGCGGGCGGGTATGTGGAGATCATGGAGATGCGGGAGGAAGCGGAGAAAACGCTTGGGAACCGGTTTTCTGCTAAGGAATTCCACCGTTTTCTTCTCGATCTTGGTCCCGTTCCATTTTCCGTGACTCGAAAGTACTTTAAGATATGGCTCAATCATGCGTAAAAAAACGGCTGCCCGGAGAACTTTTTCTGTTCTCCGGTACAGCCGTCTCACTTTTCCCTATAAAATTTTCCTTAACCGACGCTGTCAGATGCCACGATATTTACACCGCATCCGCAGATATTCTCAACGATCACATCATATCTCTTTACCGGCACCTTCACATCCACTGCCTTCAACACTTTCATGCAATCCGCCAACAGTTCCTTCGGAACCGGCTTCTCTGAGCGGACCGGAAGAAGCGGCTGGTCTGCGCCCTCTAACTTCACGGTACTTGTGAGGATCCTTACCGGATGAGCAAATTCCTGCTTTCCGTATTCCTCGCCTCGTTTACATGTATATCCAGTGATCGAATCTACCCGGTCGCCTTCTCCTGTCACAGTGATATGGCATCCCATCGGGCAGACAGTACAGATAATCTCTTTCTCCATCTTGTCTCCATCCTTCCTATTTCACTACAGAGCTTAAAAGTCCGCCGATCGCCCATGCAACGATCTGCTGTGTCGGCATTGCGCTTAATTTGTCATAGCCTTCCGGAAGAGATGCGATCAGTCCGGAGTATCCGCCGAAATCACCGATATGAGTTCCAACGAAGAAGATCAAAAGAGCATATGTTGCGATACAAACGACACGTCCGATAGCTGCGGAACCTTTCATTCCTGCGAAACCAGTGTAGATCGCCGCGATCGTAACACCGATAAACATTGCGAGACCGGTATTTAAGCCCGGAAGAACGATCTGGATGATGGAGGAAATCGTCTTTAACTGGATCGGGATATAGATGATACCGAAGATGATCCATACATAAGACTGAAGTCTTGCAACACCCGGTGAGAAACGGGACTCCAGGTAATCCGGAAGTGCCTCTGTCTTTAAATTCTTACGAAGAGGACTGGCCAGAAGTCCTAAGAACAGGATGTAAACGCCGCTGGCGATGGAATACCAGCATCCTGCGATACCCATTGTGTAGCCGTTCTGTGCGGCACCAACAACGCTCATGCCTCCGATCTGCCATGCGCCTAACATTGCGCCGACCGCAAATGCACTCATTGACCGGTCACTGCCGGACCACTGGTTTGCATGTGAGATCTTCGTTCCTGCATAGATGCCGACGGCAATAATCAGAATAAAAGTCACGATCCATGTAGCAATTAACATACAATTACTCCTTTCTTTTAAAAAATGATCTTTATAGGCATATATTAGTCTTTTTTGCGTCAATACGATAGGAAAAATCGGAACCGAGAAGCTTTTCATCTTGTTTTACCACAATTTTCCATCATTTTATAGTCAAATCTTTTAAAGGTCGAATTTTTATCATAAGACTCATTCAAGATCTGAGAGCAGTCGATTGCGACAATCTATATCTTCGCACGAGTTCACATTATTGGCGCATTAGTACCTTTTTTGTTTAACAGGTAATTCCATCGGAATTACCTGTTAAACAAAAAAGGACAGCTGACTGCTGCCCTTTCTTTCCTAACTATTGTCATTCATAAATCTTTAGTCACTTCGCATTTATTAGCCTTCTATTCCACCTGCGTACTGCAAAATTGCACGGAATGCAATCTCATATCCCGGTACAAGGGAAGCGGTGTCAATATATTCTTCCCTTGTATGCGCTCCGGCACCAGTGCAGACACCAAAGCATACCGCTGGTATTCCACGGAATAACGGAATATTGCAGTCCGTGGAACCTGAACCACGCCCCGGCATTTCTCCGGTCACAGTTTTTATGATCTCCTCTGCATTGCAGAGAAGCTGTTCTTTCTTTTTCGCGTCCACAACTCCCTCGCAAGGACGTTTTCCAAGGACTTTTACGGAAATATCAACCTTTTTATCCTTGAAAAACGCAATCACTGCGTTGAAATGGGTCTCCATAAATGTAAGGTTCTCAATGCGGTCTGAACGGAATTCGTACAGCATGGATACCTGCTGTGCAATCGTATTGACGGATGTTCCGCCCTTAATCGTACCGACATTATATGTCGTTTTTCCTCCCTCCGGTATCTTCTGCTTATAAAGTTCCCCGATGACCTCTGCCATAAGTGCGATCGCATTCGGATTTCCAAACGCTCCGTAGGAATGTCCGCCGATGGTCTTTATCTCCACTTCGTAGCGGACAGAACCGACTGCTCCATCCGTCAGATGTTTATAATATCCGTCAAAGGAATAGAAAGTCTCAATTCTGTCCCCAAAATCCTCACAGATTTTTCCGGATCCCTTCAGATTTCCAAGCCCTTCCTCACCGCTGTTGCATACAAAGAGGAAACCACAATCCGCCTGAAACTCTCCTGCCGCTATTTTTCCGGCGATAAATTTTTCCACCATCATCAACGCAACAAGGTTTGCCGTATCATCCCCGACACCCGGGCATTTCATTTTACCATCTTCCTCAACAAGCGGAAGCGGTTCTGTGTCCGGGAATACAACGTCCATATGAGCCATGAATACACGAATCTTTTTATGCTCATCCAGTCCGACCGGATAAATGACATTGAGCGCATCATCAATGTAAACGCCCCTGGCTCCATTTTCCGTAAGCCAGTTTTTACAGAATTCCGCACGTTTTTCCTCATGATTGGATGGGGCCGGAATCTGCGCAATCGTTGCCAGCAGATCATGTGTCTCCTGTGCATGTGCGTCAATATATGCCTTAATCTCTTTCCATAAATACATTTTCGTCAACCTCTTTTATTCAACGTAACCTGCATTCCAGAAAAACAGTCCGCTGTAATTATTCAGTCCCTTAACATGATCGTTCCATGCATAGTTTGCGATATAATGACCTAATTGCAGGACAGAAAGATAATCCCAGGAATACTCCTGAACTTTTTCCCATGCCGCCTTTGCATCATCCATGGTGGTTGCTGTGTTCATTTCGGACATAAGTCCCTGTAAGGTCTCATCATCATTCCAACCTGCATAGTTCGGTCCAAGATAAAGCTTTAAGGACGGAATCGGTACCTGTGCGAATGTGCAGATGTACATATCATATGCCGTAGGATCTGTACTCTGTGCCTGGAGTGTCGGCCAATCCACGATATTCAATTCTACCGGAATTCCTACCTCCTCCAGTTCACTCTGCATAGCCACTGCCATGTAATCCATTTTGTTCAGTGTTGCCGCCATCAGCTTCATCGGAGTTCCGTCATACCCGTTTTCTTTCAGAATCTCCTTCGCCTTTTCCGGATCATGGACATTGTACTCTTCCGAGCCTGCCTCTGTATACCAGAACGGCTGTGCCTCATCCATATAGCAGGAGCCCATAGTGAATCCGTTTGTTCCGTATGTTGCTGTCATAACCTCCTCATAATCGAGTGCATAGCTGACCGCCTTGCGAAACCATTCATTCGAGCAGAGACCTTCCTTATGGTTAATGATCGGTGCAATTGATCCCTGCTGTGTGGAGTAAACGGTAATTCCGTCAAGGGAAGACACACGTTCTACATCATCCGCCGGTAAGTTAAATATCACATCATACTGCCCTGATTCCAGACCGGCGTTTCTTGTGTTAGACTCTGAAACAATCCAGTAAATAATCGTCTTGGTCGGTGCAGACTTGTAGCCGGCCCAGCCGTCCATCGGTTCGCCCTCTGTACCATACGGAACATAGTCATCAAACCGTTCAAGCTTTACATATTGATCTTGCGGCCATTCCACAAACTTATATGGACCGGTTCCGATATATTCCGTCATGAAGCCGTTTGTATCTTCCTTCTCACATGCCTCTGCTGTGGTGATTGATGCCGGCTGCGCAGCGCCTGCGATCACGCATGGGAAGAGCAGGATCGGCTTGTCTGCCGCAATTTTTACCGTATAGTCATCAACCTTTTCAAATCTTGCATCGCCAACCATCGCATTCGCTGTGCTGAATGCGTTGATCCAGCGGTTCATGGATGCAACGACATCATCCGCCGTCATTTCGCTTCCATCATGGAATTTTACACCTTTTCTCAGGTAAAATGTGATTGTTTTTGCATCATCACTGGCTTCATAGGATTCGCAGAGCTCCGGCACTGCCTCGCCGTTGGAGTTCAACGTGACGAGCTTCTCCCAGCAGGTTCCATCCATCATCTGGCGGGCAATCAGGCTGGAGTTTTTATGCAGATCCAGAGATGGAGCCTGCTGTGCGACCGCAATGTTCAAGGTATCCTTATATGTTGCATTTGGATCTGCAACTGATACGGTTGCACTGTTTTCCGATGCCTCTGTGGTTTCGGTCCCCGCAGTACCTGCTGCTTCTGCAGCTGTTGTTCCTGAAGCTCCTGCATCAGTTGATGTCTGTGATCCTCCGCAGGCAGTAAGTGCCATGGCCGCCGCCATGGCCGCAGCGATATATTTCACTTCTTTTCGTCTCATACTGTTATCCTCCTGATTCTTCATAATGTACGGGAGGAGCCACCCGGCAACTTACCGGGTTCTCCTCCATATTACGTCATTTTTATTCTTTTATGCCGGCATTCCAGTAAAACAGACCACTGAACTCGTTCAGACCTTCTACTTTATTATTCCATGCGTAGTGAGCAATGTAGTGACCTGCATTGATGAGCGGCAGATACTCCCAGGAATATGCCTGCAGATCTTCCCAAGCGGTCTTTGCATCATCCAGAGATGTTGCTGTGTTCATCGCAGCGAACTTTTCTGCGAGTGTCGCGTCATCAGACCAGCCCGGATAGCTCGGTCCAAAGTAGAGTTTTAAGGATGGAACCGGAACCTGTGCAAAGGATGTGATATAAAGATCAAACTTCTCCGGATCCTTTCTGTAATCAGTAAGTGTTGCCCAGTCAACGATCGTAAGCTCTGTCGGGATTCCGATTGCTTCCAGCTCCTGCTCCATCGCTACTGCCATATAGTTCATATTGTTTGTTGTGCTGACAAGGATCTTAAATGTTTCGCCGTTGTATCCATTATCCGCAAGGATCTGTTTTGCCTTCTCCGAATCCTTCTGATTGTAATTTTCAGAACCTGCATCTGTATCCCAGAATGCCTGAGCCTCATCCATATAGCAGGAACCAAGGTCATATCCGCCCTCTCCATAAACAGCTGTCAGAATCTCATCCATATCGAGACAGGTATTGACAGCAGTACGGAAATACTGGTTTGCAGCGATTCCCTGTTTGTGGTTGAATACAAGTGCTACAGTACCGGCCTGATAGGCGTTTACATGTAAGTCGGAATTGGATTCCAAACGCTCCACATCATCGTTTGGCACATTATCAATGATATCATACTGTCCCGTCTCAAGTCCTGCTTCCCTTGTCGTTGCCTCCGGTACATAGTTAAAGATCAATGTTTTTGTCGGAGCTGCCTTATAGCCTGCCCAGCCATCCATCGGCTCGCCTTCTGTTCCATATGCCACATAATCATCAAATTTGTCCAGACGGATATACTGATCCTGCTGCCACTCTGTAAATTTATATGGACCTGTTCCGATATACTCCTCAAGGAAACCATTGCTGTCTTCCTTCTCACACGCTGCTGCTGTTGTGATTGCTGCAGGCTGCGCAGCTCCTGCAATCATCTGTGGGAGAAGGATGATGGAGTGATCGGCCTGGATTTTTACAGTATAATCATCCACCTTTTCAAATCTTGCTTCACCAACTGTACTCTTAGCGGAACTGAAGCCTTCAATCCAGCGGTTCATGGATGCAACGACATCATCCGCTGTCATCTCGCTTCCATCATGGAATTTTACGCCCTTTCTTAAATTGAAGGTGATCGTTGTCGCGTCGTCGCTGACCTCATAGGATTCGCAAAGCTCCGGAACAGCCTCTGCCTTCGAGTTCTGTGTAACAAGCTTCTCAAAAACCGTTCCATCCATGATCTGTCTTGCAATCAGGCTTGAGTTTTTATGCAGATCCAGAGACGGTGCCTGCTGTACAACCGCAATATTCAAGGTGTCTTTATATGTCGCATTTGCATCCGGCACACCCGAAGCTGTTGTTGTAGCCTCAGCCGCCGCAGAAGTGTCGCTTCCTCCCGCTGCCGCCGTTGTTGCGCTGCTCCCAGAACCGCCGCAGGCACTGAGAACAGCGGATGCTGCTAAAATTACTGCTGTCGCTTTTGCACTCATTTTTCTCATAACATTCTCCTCCTCGAATTATATGAATTTTATTCACAGCGCAGACATGCTGCACGGTGTCCCGGTGTGATCTCTTTCATCTGCGGAACAGTTCTGGAACAGATGTCCGTTGCATATGGACATCTCGTGTGGAAAACACATCCTGTCGGCGGATCAATCGGCGACGGAAGCTCTCCTTTCAGTTGAATCCTCTCCTTCGTGACATGCGGGTTCGCATGGGGCACTGCTGAGAGAAGCGCCTGTGTATACGGATGAAGCGGATTGGAAAACAGTTCCCCGGTCTCCGCCTCCTCCATTAAATGTCCAAGATACATGACTCCGATCCGGTCGGAAATGTAGCGGACGATACTGATATCATGGGCAATGAAAAGATAGGAGATTCCCTCTTCCTCCCTGAGATCCTGCATCAGGTTAACGATCTGAGCCTGAATTGAAACGTCAAGGGCGGATACCGGCTCATCACAGATAATCAGCTTCGGGTCCAGAATCAGTGCTCTCGCAATTCCGATTCTCTGTCGCTGTCCGCCTGAAAACTCATGCGGGAAACGGTAGAAATGTTCCGGTCTGAGTCCCACCTTGTGGAGCATATTCATGGCAAGCTCCATGCGTTCTTCCTTGTTCCTTCCTATTTTATGGATTTCAAGAACCTCCATAAGGATGTCCCCGACTCTCTTTCTCGGATTCAGGGATGTGAACGGATCCTGAAATACCATCTGAACCTCTCTGCGGTATGGGATCAGTTCTTTGTCATTCAGCTTTGTAATGTCATGTCCCATGACCTCAACAGTTCCCTCTGTCGGATTCAGCAGACGGATTAATGTCCGCCCCAGGGTACTTTTTCCGCATCCGGTCTCTCCTACCAGACCGTAAACCTCGCCCTCATATATGGAAATATCGACTCCATCGACAGCTTTTACTACCTTTTTCATACTGCCGTTATTTCCTTTTACCGGGAAGTACTGTTTAATTCCCGTTCCTTTTAATACAACTTTTCTCTCGTCCATGTTAAGCCCCCATTCCAGCCATATGGCATCTTACTTTCTGGGTCGCACTTACTTCCCGGAGCTCCGGCATCTCTTTCCTGCACTTGTCTGTCGCATACGGACATCGCGGTGCAAACCGGCATCCCTCCGGAATCTGATTGAGTAGCGGCACCATTCCGTCAATCTGGTAAAGGCGTTCCCCCTTATCTCCGTCAATCTGCGGAATGGAACGGATCAAGCCCCGTGTATATGGGTGCTGTGGGTTGTCGAAGATAGAATTTACGTCTGCCTCCTCAACAACTTGACCGAGATACATAACGATAACTCTCTGGCAGACCTCCGCGACCACGGCGAGATCGTGAGTGATCAGCATAACTCCCATATCCAGCTTGTGGTTCAATTCTACAATCAGATCCATGACCTGCGCCTGGATCGTAACATCCAACGCTGTTGTCGGCTCATCCGCAATCAGGAGCTTTGGATGACAGGCTAATGCGATGGCAATCATAACTCGCTGTCTCATGCCACCGGATAACTGGTGAGGATACTGGGCAAACCGCTTTTCCGGTTCCGGAATTCCTACCAGACGGAGCATCTCGACGGATTTCTCCACTGCCTCTTTCTTTGAGATCTTCTGATGGATCAGGAGTGCCTCCATGATCTGGGAACCCACGGTAAATACGGGATTCAGGGAGCTTAATGCGTCCTGGAATACCATGGAAACTTTTTCTCCCCTGACCTTCTGCATTTCCCGTTCCGGAAGATCAAACAGGTTCTGTCCTTCCAACTTCACCGTTCCCGAATACGCTGCTACCCGCTTTTCATCGTAAAGTCTCATGATGGACTGGGAGGTAACGCTCTTCCCGCATCCGGACTCACCAACGATTCCAAGGATCTCTCCTTTATATACACAAAAGGAAACACCATCTATTGCTTTTAAATCTCCACGCTCTGTATGGAACTTCGTACAGAGTCCATCTACTTCAAGGATCTTTTCTCTCTCTTTCTCCGGCATAACTGCCACCTCCTGATTTTTCTATAAAAGTGCTGCCGGACAGCTATGCGGACTGTGTGCCTGCACACAAGGACGTATAGAAATCCGGCAGTCAGGCCAGCTCTTTTTGTTTATTTGCTGAGCGGATCCAGAACATCGCGGATTCCGTCACCTAAAAGATTCAGTCCCAGAACAGAAAGTGCGGTAAATGTTCCCGGAAATACAATCATCCACCATGCATTGTAGATAACATTCTTACCTTCGTTCAGAATGTTTCCCCAGCTCGGTGCCGGTGCCGGAACACCTGCGCCAAGGAAGCTGAGCGCCGCCTCTGTGATGATGGAGGAGGCAAACACAAATGTCATCTGTACGATGATCGGGGACAGGATATTCGGTGCGATATGGTTCCAGAGAATCCTGGTCTTGCTTGCGCCTAAGCACCTCATCGCTTCCACATAGGTCTGTTCCCTCGCGACGAGAGCAGAACCTCTTGCAAGACGCGCCATACTCGGCGTGTTTACAATCGTGAGAGCAATAATGACATTCTTGATGTCTGCGCCCAGGACGGTCATAAGGGTGATTGCAAGAAGAGTAGAGGGGATAGCCTTAAGACCGTCACAGAAACGCATCAGTATATTATCCAGATATTTGTTAGTTGTCGCATATAAACCGAGCATCATTCCGAGAAATCCGGAGGTGATGCCTACGGTAAATCCTACAAACATGGAAATCCTTGCCCCGTAGAGGACTCTTGCGAAAAGATCTCTTCCCATGCTGTCTGTGCCGAACCAGTGAACTGCGCTCGGCCCCTTTAATCGGACTTTCATGTCCAGAGCCAACGGATCGCACTGTGCCAGAACCGGTGCCAGAATTGCCAGCGTCAGCATCGCGACTACGATCACGAAACCGACCACTGATAATTTATTTCTCAAAAATTTATGTAACTGGAGTTCTCTCTGTTCTTTTAAGAGACGGTCTCTCACTTCCTTTAAGGAACCGTCCATCTCTTTTGTGAACGGAGTATCCATTCTCATCGTCTTTGTCATAGCTGTCATATTGATTCCTCCCAACTTCAAGTCGTGCTGTTCTTTATCCAAGACGTACACGCGGATCTGCAATTCCGTATAACAGGTCTACCATCAGGTTGATAAACACGTTGATGCACGCGATGATCAGGACGATTGCCTGAATCACGTAATAATCGCGGCGGCCGATGGAGTTTACCATGAGCTGTCCCATGCCTGGGATCGCAAACATATATTCCACAACAGCGGCTCCTGCAAGTGCTCCGACGATACTCTGACCGATCGTTGTGATGACCGGGATCAGGGCGTTCCGGAAAGCGTGTTTCGCGATCAGGAAGAATTCTCTTACGCCTTTGGCTTTCGCCATCTTGATGTAGTCACTGTTTAACACTTCTAACATCGACGCCTTTGTCATTCTCATTAAAAGTGCGGAGTGCATGAATCCTAAGGCAACTCCCGGAAGGATCAGGGAGCGGATATGTGGGATAAAACCGTCTGACATTGTTTTGTATCCGGAAACCGGAAGCCATTTTAACTTCACGGCGAATACCATCATAAGAAACAGACCAAGTAAAAAGCTTGGAAGAGAAATTCCCGTGAGGGAAATCGCGGAGACCGCGGAATCAACTGCCGTTCCTTTCTTTCTGGCTGCGATGATTCCCAGCGGAATCGCAAGACATAGGGCAACGATCGTAGAAAAGATCGTGAGGGAGATCGTCGGCTCCCAGTGGCTGGATATCATGCTGGCCACCGTCTCATTGCCGGCAACACTCATGCCGAAGTCTCCGTGAAAGATATTTCCGATCCAGATGAAATACTGCTCTACCACAGGTTTATCGAGCCCCATCTTCGCCCGGAGCGCCGCGATATCTTCCACCGTGGCCTCATCGCCAAGAATAGAAGCTGCCGGATCGCCAGGTGTCAGGTGCACCACTGAAAAGATAACGACGGATACGATGATCAGTACTGGAATAATGGAAAGTACCCGTCCTACGATGAATTTTCTCATATTGTCCTCTCCCTTCTTGCTATGCAGGAAAAACAAATAAAAAAGCACACAATGCGGCTTTTGATACGCCATTGTATGCTCAACAGTTATCTTTTTTCTTTTTGTTTTTTCTGCTCCTGTAATTGCGTTTTATTCTACTGTCCATAATTGAATTTGTCAATTAATGATTATGTATATATATTCAGACTATTTCGCCGGTTTGTTTAGTTG
>CAVFLH010000002.1:0-1546 GCA_963622995.1 uncultured Eubacteriales bacterium
GGCAATGGACCAGACCATAAAATATTATTAAAATCCTGTAAACTTACAAGACACTCTATCGGTTGCGATTTTCGGGTTCACGGCATAAAAAGACCCCCAACAGCCTCACCAGCCGCCGGGGATCTCTTCGTGCAATTGTATCTTAAGTTTTAGTTGGAGAATATCTATTGATAGATCTGTCTTAGTTTACATGGAACGCATCCATTCCCGGGTATACAGCGCTCTCGCCGAGTTCTTCCTCGATTCTGAGGAGCTGGTTGTACTTAGCGACACGCTCGGATCTGGACGGGGCACCGGTCTTGATCTGGCAGGTGTTGAGGGCTACAGCCAGGTCTGCGATCGTTGTATCTGCGGTCTCACCGGAACGGTGGGAGGAGATTGCTGTGTAGCCGGCACGGTGTGCCATCTTGATTGCCTCAAGTGTCTCGGATACGGAACCGATCTGGTTCAGTTTGATCAGGATGGAGTTTGCACAGCCGAGCTTGATTCCCTTGGAAAGTCTCTCAGTGTTTGTAACGAAGAGGTCGTCACCGACTAACTGTACCTTCTGTCCAAGCTCTGCCGTCAGCTTCTTCCAGCCTTCCCAGTCTTCCTCGTCAAGAGCATCCTCGATGGAAACGATCGGGTACTTCTCAACAAGTTTCTTCCAGTGCTCAATGAGCTGCTCGGATGTGTAGACAGTTCCTGCCTTCGGCAGCTTGTACTCGCCGACTTTTCCTGTCTTCCACTCGGAAGATGCAGCGTCCATAGCGATTCTGAAGTCGCGGCCCGGCTCATATCCGGCTTTCTTTACTGCCTCGAGGATCGTCTCGATCGCTTCCTCATCGGACTTTAACGCCGGAGCAAAACCGCCCTCATCGCCGACAGATATTGCAAGTCCGCGCTCTTTTAAGATCGCAGCCAGTGCATGGAACACTTCTGCGCACCATCTTAAGCACTCCTTGAAGGACGGAGCGCCCACTGGCATGATCATGAATTCCTGAACATCAAGTCCGGAAGAAAGTGCATGACAGCCGCCGTTGATAATGTTCATCATAGGAACCGGAAGACGGTTTCCGTTGATTCCGCCGAGGAATCTGTATAACGGAATATCTAAGGAAATAGATGCAGCGCGTGCACATGCGATGGATACCGCAAGAATCGCGTTTGCGCCAAGCTTTGACTTATCCTTTGTTCCGTCTGCCTTGATCATGGCACGGTCAACTGCGTAGATATCAGAAGCATCCATGCCTGTCAGTGTCTCGTTAATAATTGTATTGATATTTTCAACAGCTTTTGTTACGCCTTTTCCGCCGTAACGCGCCTTGTCGCCGTCTCTTAATTCCAGCGCCTCGAACTCACCGGTGGATGCGCCGCTCGGTGCGGTTCCTCTTCCGATGGTTCCGTCTGCCAGATATACTTCTGCCTCAACCGTAGGATTTCCACGGGAATCTAAGATCTCTCTTCCAATGACTTTCTCAATTTCCAGATAATTCATCATCATAAACTCCTTTCGAGTATCCACGACGGTCGCTCCCCTGCCCGGATCAGGCAGAAGAGTCCCGAC
>CAVFLH010000002.1:1608-12319 GCA_963622995.1 uncultured Eubacteriales bacterium
GATTTATTCACCTGCGAAACCTGCCACCGGCAGCTTTCTCCGGATGCAAGGCAACGCGATGGTTAGCATTTTCTAACCGTTATAATTTTATCATACTCGATTTTTCATTTCAAGGGGACGGGTTCTGAAACCACAGAGTTGAGAAATTTTGTCAAAAACATAACGAGCAGCTTCTGTCACACTATTTTGCCACTCCAATTTATGCATTCATAAACTCTCTAAAATCTCAGATTCCTGTCCCCATGTACTTTCAGCCCATCTCTTTCCTAACACTTTCTTCATACAAAAAACGGACCATCCTATATCTCTAGGATGGCCCATTACTATATAAATATTCACCCTTTAAACCTGTCCCGATGTTCATCAGCCCGTCACATGCAGCAGGTCGATCAGGAACAGCGTCGCTAATCCATAATAGACTACAATCGCAACAAGATCATTCACCGTTGTGATAAGTGGACCTGATGCGACAGCCGGGTCGATATTTATTTTCTTGAATAGCATCGGGATCAGCGTGCCAACCATGCTGGAGATTACCATCGCTGTCACAAGCGCAACACCGACACAGCCTGAAACAAGCAACGCATGGTTAATCGGATACCCCTTGATCACGCAGATATAAATTCCGAGGAATATCCATGCCATAAATCCAAGAAAGATGCCATTCGCAAAGCCAACCTTCATCTCCTTGACAACAAGCATGATCTTCTGCTTTGCAGTCAACTGCTCATCCATAAGGACACGGATCGT
The DNA here is from genome assembly GCA_963622995.1 of uncultured Eubacteriales bacterium. GTDB lineage: Bacteria > Bacillota > Clostridia > Lachnospirales > Lachnospiraceae > Pilosibacter. The sequence continues at coordinate 2,359 of CAVFLH010000002.1, forward strand.
AACGGCCAGAGACTGTGTTCCGACATTTCCTGCCATGTCGAGGATCAGGGACTGGAAGCACATGACAATCGGAATCACGGCCACAACAGACTCAAAAGCTCCCACAACAGAAGAAACTACCATTCCGAGGAACAACAGAACAATCAGCCACGGAAGTCTCTTCTTGATGCTTTCCTTCAGTGTCTCATTTAAGTCCTCCTCCGCAGTCAGACCGGCTAATTTCGCATAATCCTCGCCCATCTCATCATCCACAGCCTCTACGATGTCCTGGGATGTGATGATACCTGCGATCCTGCCATCCTCCTGCAGTACCGGGATGGAGTCCTCGGCATAGTCCTTGATCTCCTCGATACAGTCACTTACCTTTTCATGGTCCTTGACGTACGGGTAGGAATGGCTGATCAGATCCTCAAGATCTGTATACTCTCTCGCAATGATGAGGTCCTTCAGATCAATAGCGCCATAGAATTTGTCTTCATCGTCAATCACATAAATCGTGGAGATATTGTCATTCTCTCCCGCCTGGTCAATCAGTTCCCGCATTGCCTGGCGGACTGTCAGGTTGTTGTGGATCATGATGAAGTTGGTAGTCATGCGGCTTCCGATCTCGTCCTCGTCATATGAGAACAGGAGTCTGACATCCTCACCTGCTTCCTTGTCCATCATGCCGACGATCTTGTGCTTTGTCGTTGCGTCCATCTCTTCCAGGACGTCAACTGCATCATCGGAGTCCATCTCGGAAACGATCTTCGCAGCATTCTCGATCGGGAGTTCTTTTAAGTACGGTTCCGCGTCATCCAGATAGGCGAAGATCTCAGCCACACGTTCCACGCCCATAAGCGGGTATAGCTCCCGTCTCTCCTCCGGGGTAAGCTTCGTGAGTGCTTCCGCAATATCGTTGTCATGGTAATCGGATAACCGGTCTAACAGTTCTTCCTTTGGAAGTCCGCTTCGGATAATTTCAACCAGTTCCTCCACATATTTTTGTTCTTTTAAAACTTCTGTTTCCATGTCTGCCTCCTTTTCCGTTGTAGCTGTCTTTTACAGTTACTTTTATTATCAGGGCCGGTATCGTACTTCCCCCTGACCGGATTGCCTGAATTTCGGCAACAAAAAGAACACCGCCCAGGATATTTTCCCTGACGGGGTTCAACCATACATCGCTGTGATGGACAGGCTGTTCCCTTGCGGTGTTCTCGAGACATCTCAGCATAGAATCCAGCTATCGGAGATTTTCTCTCACTGCACCGATAGCCGCATCCTGCGTCCGTCTGTATTTTGCACCGCATTTTGTACTTCGCCCTGTACTATCGCAACTATCCATGCAATCACCTCCGTTATATTTCTGATTTTTATCATTTTTGCGGAAAAGAAAACTGCTGCGCACAGATATCTTTATCCGCCCACAGCAGTATACCATTTTTTTATGGGAATTGTAAAGTAAAAATATAGTAAAAAATAGTTTTAGCCGACCAGTTTTCCGGATGTATCAAAGCTGCGCTTGACACCGTCAACAAAATTTGTACCGGTCAGCATTGCTCCATCTATTCCAAGATAATAGGTTGCCCCCCTTACATTAAGCCACCCCGTCATCATCCATCCGGATACATCAAAATAATACCATTTTCCGTTGATCAGCTCCCAGTCATTGCTGGTATAGCTTCCGTTTGCGTGTCTGTACCACCATTTTCCGCTGCCGTCTGCTGCACGAAGCCACTGCCCCGTTGATGCAGTGTTCGAACCACCGGACTGGGTATTGGTCGAAGTCGTAGTTGTAGTCGTCGTAGTGGTTTTTGTAGTCGTTGTCTGCTTGTTAGAGTTATTGTTCACAGAAAAATATTTCTCGTCTGAATCTTCCCATTCTGACCAGCCGCCGTTTTCATTGTAGGCTCTCACCTCGAAGTAGTAATATCCGGATTTTGTAATCGCGGAGGAGAGACTGATATTCATTTTTGTCGTGTTCTTCGTGCTCACACGACTGTCATCTCTGTATACGCGGATCTGGTACTTCGTCGCCGCACCCTCAATAGTCCATTTTGCCTTGCTACCGCTCCAGTATGCTTTTTTTACCATCGCATAGGATACTGATTTTGCATAGGCCACATCTACATAATCGAGCTGATTCGTATTTTCATCATCACCATATACGTCAGAATAAGTTTCTCTCAATGCAGTCAGTAAAGCCGGGTCATTCTCCGCCAGATACTGCCAATAAACAGGATCCTGTTCCCACGAGGAAATATTTGCATCCGGATATTTACCAAATTTTGCATAATGCCAGTCACTATATGGTACAGCTGCAAAGCCTGTCATAGCTGATGCTGCTGTCATAAGAGTTACCGCTGTAACGAGTGCAAGTTTTCTGAATTTCATATCTGTTTCCTCCCTCTATCGAAAATGGCTTTCGGGTTCTCTTTGTTTTCTTGTTTATGATTCTACACCACTCTGCTGGACAACTGTGGGACAAAATCCATAAACGGAAAAAATTTTATCGCATCAGCACCACTGTCGCCAGAATACACGCAAATCCGATCAGATCCGCCGGGGTGAAGCTGGAGTGAAGCCAGATCACAGATAACGCTGCTGCCGTCAATGGCTCCAGGCAGGCAAGAAGTGCGGCCTTAACAGATCCCACCATTGAGATTCCCTGAAGAAATAACGTGAACGCACCCACAGTTCCAAGAAGTACGATCACCGCAATATATAAGATTGCTCGTCCGTCAAGCACCGCCGGAATATTCCATGCCCGGGTAATCAGGGACAATGCAATTCCGCCGGTAAACATTCCCAGTCCCGTCACCGGAATACTTCCGAGACGTTTTACCGGTTTCCTTGAAAGCAGGGAATAGCTTGCTGCGCCGATTCCCGCCATCAGCCCCCATAACAGCCCCTTCGATGTAAGCTTCATGTTGCCGGGCTTTCCGCCGGTGGCGAGAAGCCAGACTCCGATGAGAGCCAGAATAATACAGAGCACGGTTCGCTTATCCGGTGCTGTTCTTGTACTCAGACAGACATAGCCGGCGATAAATACGATAGAGAGGTTCTGGATCACCGTTGCCGTTCCAGAGTTTGTCCATTTGATGGCACTGAGGTACGCGTACTGACAGAGTGCAAGCCCCGCAAGGGCAAACAGAAGTATCTCCCAAAGCACCTTTTTTTCTTTTATGAGTATCTTAAGATCCAGACTCTGTTTTGAAAAAGCCAGAATCAGCAGTAAAATTCCTGCCGCCGTCATCCGCACGGCCGTCACCCAGGACGTATCCACCGGGTATTGGGAAAAGAATGCCTCGCTGCATGTTCCCGAAAGTCCCCAGCTCATTGCGCCCGCCACGCAACAGAGAATCCCAAGTTTTTCTCTCTTCCCGGCCTTTGTTTCTGTCATAGTACCCTCCTGATAATTCAGATTCTTTCCTGACTTGTAATTGTTCAATCCCATCACAGCCACATGCAAAAATCCATTTCAAAACGTTCTGCACTCCGCTTCGGTAATTCTTTTTTGTTTTTTGACACCCAACCGGATTGCGTTCAAAAAATTCTTTTTCAGTATAGCAGAAAAATTCTGGTGTTACCAGTCCTATGGGATCGTTTTCAATTTAGAAAATGCCTTCCCCTGAACCCGGATAACAGGTCCGACCATTTATTTCTACTTGACACTCTATTAAACATCTGATATATATAAGACATACCAATCATATGACTGACGGATAAGTGGATGAACCACGTGAAGTATGATTGAAGGAAGCCGACCGTCTGGGCAATCAAAGCGCAGATTGTGGGCTGTTTTTTTATTCTCCACAATCCTTTAGGGCAGGTTCTATGCCCCGCTGTGATTCTGTAACAGTGAAATCTTCTATACACCCATTAGTTACTGTTCATGTGTTGCATGACCGGCAGAGGACTATCCATGTACAACATCCCATGGTCCTCCGGAACGCAGAGCCATTGCCGACTTCTATGACTCGTTTTTCTTTTCTGTGCGAACAAATCAACGGATCAATCATCAGAGGCTCTACGTGCAAGATATTGTATCGAAATAAAAACAATACATGCAAATATTGGGGATATGACCCGTATTTTGTTGAGAATCTTTCCCATATGAATAATTTTGATAATCATTCTCATGTAATCTATTGTTTTTCCTGCAATGTTCTGCTATAATGGCGGCGCATTTCTTCAAAGGTGAAGATTTCAGATAGTGATATCAGTACAATCTTTATTCCACAATGCAGCGGTGATGGGTTCGCATGCATCATGATGGAATGCAGCACCGGAATCCACAATATAGCAGGATTCCACAAGTACAGCACTGTAATATAAGGAGGAAACACCATGTCTGAACTGAATACCCAAAACGGAACTGCTGATGTTTTTAAGAAAGCCTGGAGAGGATTCCAGGGCGCAAAATGGACCGATGAGGTCAATGTCCGCGAATTCATCCAGAATAACTATACCCAGTACGACGGAAACGAGGATTTCCTCGCCGCTCCGACTGAGGCTACTGACAAGCTCTGGGGACGTCTCCAGGAACTCCAGAAAGAGGAGCGCAAAAAAGGCGGCGTTTTAGAGTGTGAGACTGAGATCGTGTCCAGCCTGACTTCCTACGGCCCGGGCTACATCGACGGGAGCTTAAAGGATCTCGAGACCATCGTCGGCCTTCAGACAGACAAGCCGTTAAAGCGCGCGTTCATGCCGTACGGCGGAATCAAGATGGCTGAGGAAGCTGCCGAGACTTACGGATACAAGGTAAACGAGAAGTTCCACAAGATCTTCACCGAGTACCACAAGACGCACAACCAGGCAGTATTTGACGCTTACACACCGGAGATGAAGGCTGCCCGCCACTGCCATATCGTTACCGGTCTTCCGGATACTTACGGCCGCGGACGCATCGTCGGCGACTACCGCCGTGTGGCTCTTTACGGCATCGACTTCCTGATCGAGGAGAAGAAGAAAGACCTGGATCTCTGCGGCAACGGCGCAATGTATGACGACATTATCCGCCAGCGCGAGGAGATCGCGGAGCAGATCCGCGCGTTAAAGGGCATGAAGGAGATGGCAAAGATCTACGGATATGACATTTCCGGTCCAGCGACAAACGCAAAAGAGGCGATCCAGTGGCTCTATTTCGGCTACCTCGCAGCTGTTAAGACACAGAACGGCGCGGCTATGAGCGTTGGACGTATCTCCACATTTATTGATATTTATGTAAACCGTGACCTTGAGGAAGGTACACTTACCGAGTCCCAGGCACAGGAAATGATCGACCACATGACCATGAAGTTCCGTATGGTGAAGTTCGCGAGAATTCCGTCCTACAACCAGCTCTTCTCCGGCGACCCGGTTTGGGCAACTCTGGAAGTCGCAGGTCTCGGACAGGATGGACGCCACATGGTAACAAAGACAGACTTCCGTTTCCTCCACACCTTAGAGAACATGGGACCATCCCCGGAGCCGAACCTGACCGTGCTTTACTCTTCCCGTCTTCCGGAGAATTTCAAGAAGTACGCGGCAAAGATCTCCGTTGACACATCTTCCATCCAGTACGAGAACGATGATGTGATGCGTCCGATCTGGGGCGATGACTACAGCATCTGCTGCTGCGTATCCGCTACCCAGACAGGTAAGGAGATGCAGTTCTTCGGTGCCCGCGCGAACCTGGCGAAGTGCCTGCTCTACGCGATCAACGGCGGTAAGGACGAGAAGTACATGACAAAGGACGGCAAGCCGATGCAGGTTGGTCCGGAGTACGCGCCGATCACTTCCGAGTATCTTGATTACGACGAGGTTATGCACAAGTATGATCTCATGATGGACTGGCTGGCAGGAATCTATGTGAATATCCTGAACCTGATCCAGTATATGCACGACAAATATTACTACGAGGCAGCCGAGATGGCTCTCATTGACACCGATGTGCGCCGCACATTCGCGACCGGTATCGCAGGCTTCTCCCATGTGGTGGATTCCCTCTCCGCGATCAAGTACGCGAAGGTCAAGGTTGTCCGCGATGAGAACGGCATGGCAAAAAGCTTCATCACAGAGGGCGTCTTCCCGCGCTACGGAAACGATGACGACCGTGCGGATGATATCGCTGTTTGGCTGTTGAAGACATTCTTAAAGAAGGTCAAGAAGTACCACACTTACAGAAATTCCGAGGCGACTACCTCTATTCTTACCATCACATCCAACGTGGTTTACGGTAAGGCAACAGGCGCTCTCCCGGATGGACGTGCAGCATTCACACCGTTTGCACCGGGTGCAACTCCGTCCTACGGCGCTGAGCAGAATGGTCTTCTCGCTTCCTTAAACTCTGTTGCGAAGCTCCCGTATGAGTACGCACTTGACGGAATTTCCAACACCGAGACGATTGCTCCGGGTGCGCTTGGACATTCTGAGGATGAGAGAAAGACAAACCTTGTCCATGTTCTCGACGGATACTTTGATCAGGGCGCTCATCACCTCAATGTGAACGTGTTTGGCCTTGATAAACTGAAAGACGCGATGGAACATCCGGAGAAGCCGGAGTACGCGAACTTCACGATCCGTGTTTCCGGTTATGCGGTTAAGTTTATCGACCTGACTAGAGAGCAGCAGCTGGATGTTATCGCTAGAACCTGCCATGAGGCAATGTAAAATAGGTAACGCTTCAATACTTTTACAGTTACGGCCAGCGCAGCAGGTGCGCAGACCTGTTGAACAGTTATTAAAATAGCTCACTAACTTTATCCATTTAAAATCAGCCGGGAATGTTGTTTGTTCCCGGCTGAGCCTAAATTATGAAGTTTTTCCTGCTTGGCATCGAGATTTTAAGTGTTTGCGCTTTGGCGCCGCCCTGCTCATTTTACCTTTATTTTTACCCCCCCGGCAGATTCCGGGAGAAAGGAAACTTTTATATGGAAACAACAGGCTACATTCACTCCATCGACAGTTTTGGTTCCGTAGACGGACCCGGCGTCCGCTTTGTGACTTTTCTTCAGGGCTGCCATATGCGGTGCCGGTATTGTCATAACCCGGATACCTGGAAACTGGCGAATGCTGCTGCCATTTCTGGTCAGCCGGTTTCTGAAAATACAGCTTCCGGCAGCGCTGCACCTTCTTCCGTCTGTAATTACAAGGAATTGACCCCGTCCGCCCTAATTAAACAGGCGCTGCGCTACAAGCGCTACTGGGGCAAAGAGGGCGGCATCACGGTCAGCGGCGGCGAGCCGCTTTTACAGCTTGATTTCATGGTAGAACTTTTCCGTCTCGCAAAAGAAAACGGCGTCGGCACAGTGCTCGACACCGCAGGACAGCCGTTTACAAGGGAAGAACCGTTTTTCTCAAAACTTAACGCCCTCATGGAAAACACCGACCTCGTCATGCTGGATATGAAGCACATCGACCCGGAAAAGCACCGCTCTCTCACCGGCCACACCAACGAAAACATCCTGGCCTTCGCCAGATACTTAAATGAGATCGGTAAACCCATGTGGATCCGCCACGTCCTCGTCCCCAGCGTGACCGACGATGACGAGAATCTTTACGGCATCCGCGCGTTCCTGGACACACTGTCCAACGTAAAAAAGGTCGAAGTTCTTCCGTACCACACGCTCGGAATCTACAAATGGGAGTCCCTCGGCATCCCCTACACCTTAAAAGATGTGGATCCGCCGACGGCAGAGTCTGTGAAGCGGGCGGAAGAGATTCTGGGGTGCCAGAAATAAACATGTTCCTAAAACCGAATATTTGACACTATACTAAAAAACACGTACTGCCTGAAATTGCTTTTATCTAAATCTCAGACAATACGTGTTTTTACTATTTCTTACTCTCAGCCAGCTCCCCAAGCTTCCCAAGCAGCTCCTTCGCCCTCTCCATCAACGGCTCGCAGTCTTTATTCTTCTTTCCTTTATCCTGATAGAACAGCACCGGTTTTTCGCCCTGAGCAAACCGTAACGCGGTCTTGTACTCGGCAATCAGCGCCGGGATTCCGGTGACGTCGAGTTTGGCTTTCGGGTAGAGTTCGATGCGGATCTCCTGGGTGTTGATGTCCACCTCGGTGACGTAGGCGCGATGAGCCATGGCTTTTAATTCCGCTACCCTGAGGAGATTGTCCACGGACTTCGGAATGTCTCCGAAGCGGTCGATCAGTTCATCCTGCATGTCCATGTACTCGTCGTCCGTCTCGATGGCGGAAATTCTCTTGTATACATCAAGCTTCAGATACTCGTTCTTGATATATCCATCCGGAATAAACGCGTCGATGTCGCAGTCCACCACGGTCTCGAAGGTCTCCTCCTCTTCCTGTCCGCCTTTTAAGGCGATGACCGCCTCGTTGAGCATCTTGCAGTAGAGATCATATCCCACCGCCTCCATGTGCCCGTGCTGTTCCGCGCCGAGAATATTTCCTGCGCCGCGGATCTCGAGGTCACGCATGGCGATCTTGATGCCGGAACCAAGCTCCGTGAACTCGCGGATCGCCTGGAGACGCTTTTCCGCGTCCTCTTTTAACATCTTATCCCGCTTGTACATGAGGAACGCGTAGGATGTCCGGTTCGAGCGGCCGATTCGCCCGCGGATCTGGTAGAGCTGGGAAAGGCCCAGCCGGTCCGCGTCCTGGATGATCATCGTGTTGGCGTTCGGGATATCAAGGCCTGTCTCGATGATCGTCGTGGACACGAGAACATCGATGTCCCCGTTGATGAAATCCAACATGATCTTCTCAAGCTGATGCTCGTTCATCTGTCCATGGGCGAAGGCCACATTCGCGTCCGGCACCAGGGACGCTACATGGTTTGCCACTTCATCAATATTGTTGACGCGGTTGTATACATAATACACCTGTCCGCCGCGCCCCAGCTCCCTGTGGATCGCCTCGCGGATCATCTCGTCGTTGTACTCCATGACATAGGTCTGGATCGGCACGCGGTCCACCGGCGGCTCCTCGAGAACACTCATATCGCGGATCCCGATGAGGCTCATGTGCAGGGTACGCGGAATCGGTGTCGCCGTCAGCGTCAGAACATCCACATTCTGCTTCATCTGCTTGATCTTCTCTTTGTGGGTCACGCCGAACCGCTGCTCCTCGTCGACGATCAGAAGTCCCAGACTCTTAAACTGCACGTCCTTCGAGAGCACCCGGTGTGTGCCCACCACGATGTCCACGTAACCTTTTTTCAGCCCCTCGATGGTCTTTTTCATCTCCCCCGGCGTCCGGAATCTCGACATCATGTCCACCCGCACCGGGAAATCCTTCATTCTCTGGACGAAGGTATTGTAGATCTGCTGCGCCAGGATCGTCGTCGGAACCAGGTACACTACCTGTTTTCCTTCCTGCACCGCCTTGAAGGCCGCCCGGAGCGCGATCTCCGTCTTTCCATATCCTACGTCACCGCAGATCAGGCGGTCCATGATCTTCTTGCTCTCCATGTCCCTCTTCGTGTCGTCGATGGCGGTGAGCTGGTCATCCGTCTCATCGTATGGAAACATTTCCTCGAATTCCTTCTGCCATACCGTGTCCGGTCCATACTGGAAACCTTCCGCGTCCCGGCGCGCCGCGTAGAGCTCCACAAGCTCCTTCGCGATCTCCCGGACCGCCGTGCGGACCTTTGTCTTCGTCTTCGTCCACTCGGTTCCGCCCAGCTTGTTTAACTTCGGGACCTTCGCGTCCGCCCCGGCATACTTCTGGATTCCCTCCAGGCGGGTCGCCGGGAGGTAGAGGTTGCCGCCGTCACCGTACTCGACCTTAATGTAGTCCTTGATGACATGGTCCTGCTCGATCTTCTCGATTCCTTTATAGATACCGAGACCATGGCTCTCGTGCACCACATAATCGCCGACGGAGAGTTCGGAGAAGCTGCTGATCTTCTTTCCCTCGTAATTGTACTTTTTCCGCTTCTTCTTCCGTTTTTCCACGCCGAACATATCGCCCTCGGTGATGACGACGAACTTGATCAGCGGGTACTCAAAGCCCTTGTGAAGC
>CAVFLH010000002.1:12329-40042 GCA_963622995.1 uncultured Eubacteriales bacterium
TTCCGTAGGTGACCATGATCTCCCCCGGAGCCACCGGGCGTCCCGCGTCCTCCGGGCAGAAGGCGCGGAGATCATACTCTCTTAAGTCCCCCGCAAGGCGGCTCGCCCTGGTTCTCGATGCGGAGAGGAGAACAACCCGATAGCCGTCCTTTTTCCACTTTGTGAGGTCCTTGATCAGGATCTCGAAGCTGTTCTGGTAGGAGTTTAAATTCTTTCCGGTCAGGCTGTACTTCGCCTTCACGGTCATTCCCGGGAGACGCTGGTCCAGGCCTGTCATGAAGATCGAGTGGGGCGTATGGGAATCCGCCAGTACGGTCTTCGAGGAGAATAAAAGGTCCGCCTGCCCTGGCAGGATGTAACCCTGCTCCAGGCGGTGGGACATGCTCTCGCGGAATTCGGTCTCCACGGTCTCCGCTTTTTCCTTCATTCGCTGCGGCTCATCCAAAATCAGTGCAAGACCAGGGGCTTTTTTCTTTCCAGCGGCCTTTCCTGCTGCCTTTGTCGTCTTCTTTCCTGCTGTCTCCGACTCTGCTGCCCCTGCATCGCCCTGCTCTCCGTCTTCAGCTGCCGAAGCAGATCCTGTAATCTTTTCCCCGACTTCTTTCATATAATCAAGAAATGACACCGTATCCTTACAGAAATACCGAATATACGCATCCAGCGTCTGGACATCAAATCCCTCTCTCAGGGACTCCACAAGCTCCCCGACAGCCCGCCGGATCCGCTGGGCTTCCTCCGGCTTTTTCTGGTCCCGGAACGCTTTTTCCTGTTTCTTTCCGTCAGCTTCCAGGTGCAGAATTCCCTCTTCGATATGCTCTTTCGTGAGGATCAGCTCCGCCGCCGGGTAGATCGTAACCTCGTCCATCTGCTGAATCGAGCGCTGGCTCTCGGCATCGAAGGAGCGGATGGAATCCACCTCATCACCCCAGAGTTCGATTCGAACCGGAACTTCCTCCGTCAGCGGGAACACATCAAGAATTCCGCCGCGGACAGAGAACTGCCCCATGCCGTCCACCTGTCCCATGCGCTCGTAGCCCATGTTCGTGAGCTGCATCTTGATCTCCTCGATATCCAGAGTCTGTCCCGCCATGATATTTAAGCAGCTGTCCTTGATCATGGAGAGCGGCAGAAGATGGTCCATAAGTCCGTCCACCGTTGTCACCACAACGCCGCCCTCATCTTCCAGAAGATGCTTAAACACCTGCATTCTCTGTCTCGTCAGGAGATTTCCGTGAATGTCCGAGCTATAAAACAGAAGGTCCCTCGCCGGGTACAGCCAGGTATTCGGCTCAAAGTAGCTGAAATCATCGAAGATCTCCTTCGCGCGGTTATCGTCATAGGTCACGACGAGCCGCCACGGATTGTCCTTTGAGAGTTCATGCATCACATGGACCTTCTGGGAATCCGTCACACCGCTGACCTGGATCGGACCTTTTCCCTTATCCATATCCTGCTTCATATCGGTATACTCCGCCAGATCTACGAGCGGATTTGCAAAAACTTCAGCCATGGTTCCTCCTGTTTTATTTATGTCTGTTTTAAATATCTTTAATTGCAGAAATTTTTAGAGTAATTCTAATTGTAGTAAATATTTCGAATTTAATAGTATGATCTGTCCAGATAATCTATATAGAAGCTTGATCAAATTTTATATGCCAGATTCTACTTCTCCTCTTTTTTGCGGTTATGATCATTCATCGCCTGCGCGATTCCTACATTCACGATCTCGCAAACCGCATCCGCTGCTTCTTTCACCGCGTCGTCCATCGTCGCCTGCTCTTCCTTTGAAAAGTGCCCCAGCACATAATCCGCAAGGTCCATTCTCGCCGGCTTCTCACCAACTCCGACCTTCACACGAGGGAACTCCTGCGTTCCAAGATGGGCGATAATGCTCTTAATACCATTATGTCCGCCAGCACTTCCCTTCGCGCGGATCCGTAACTGCCCCGGCGCCAGACTGATATCGTCGTACACGATCAGAATATCTTCCGGATCTACCTTATAATAATCCGCCGCCGCGCGGATACTCTCCCCGCTGGAATTCATATATGTCTGCGGCTTCATGAGAATGACCTTCTCCCCGCCGATGACGCCTTTTCCGCAGAGCGCCTTATGCTTCTTCTCCGAGATATCCGCCCCGATCTTCTCCGCCAGGGCATCCATCACCATAAATCCCGCATTATGTCTTGTATTTTCATATTCCTTTCCCGGGTTTCCGAGACCTGCAATAATTAACATTTTTATCTCCTTTGCACGTTTCCGCCCAGTTTCCGCACACGTTCCGGCACCAGACAGAAAACTATGAATTTTCCTGATTTGCAACGCACTTAAGGGGCCTTTTTCCAAAGTCCCCTGGTTTCTACATTTTATCAGTTTTAAACCTCCGGCGCAAGGGGCATCGAAAAAGAAATCTGCCGCCAACAATACCATCACGGCATATATTTCAGCCATGATCGTAACTGCTGACGGCAGATCCCTTTATATCATATACTCATTTTTTCATGCTCCGGCAGGTACCCCCTAATGTACCGTCCGAAATGAACCGGGAGCTGCGCCTCTGCTCAACTCTCTTATGGATTCCATTCCATATCATGGAATTCATTTGCCCATAGATTACCACATTTAGGCCGTCCATTCAATTCTTTTCACCAAATACAGGATTTCATGTATTAAATACGCATAAGGGGGACTCATTCCTTCTCCAGAATCGTATATTTCCGTTCCATCCGCACCGGATGCATGCTCTCCTTCGTCCGTCTCAGATTCTCAAGTCCCATATCATCTTCCCGGTTCACAAAACCTGTCTCCGGGTAAGAATGAAGCAAAAACTCTTTTTCCAGATAGTTATATAATCCGCGAAGTTCCGTGTTTGCCTTTTCCACATGAGTCACCGTCATGTCTGTCTCCTTACATTCCGTTCCCATGGAAAACGCCTCCAGGACGCCGCCTACCCGGACACCTGCGACTGTAATATCCGCATCCCTGCAGAACCGGATCGCCTCACGGATTCCGATCTCCTCGCTCTCCAGACGGTTTAAGGCATCATCGCTCTCCTTTTTCGATGACCAGCGATCCAGAAACCCCAGGATCTCCGCCTCGTTTTCCGGCCCCAGAAGAGTAAACTCCGCCTGTTCCCCGTAATCCCGCAGGAATCTTGAGAGCCTGTTCTTCATCTTTGAATATTTTCTCCCGTGAAGAAGACGCATCTCATCCCCGGAATAAATATAGTCAAAACTGTCCCTGTCCTCCACGACTTCGTATCGGTCCGGATCCGGATCGATCGCCGCAAGAGCCTCCTCATCCACCAGATACATATGCATCTTAACGCCAATTTCCGTAAAATGCTCCTGAAGCCGGTAAAAATTCTCCCGCATATGCTCGATTCCGCAGACCGGAACCATCGTCGCCTGATCGTCGTAGTCGATCTTCTGCAGCCAGAGCAGTCCTTTTTCGTCCGCAAAATACTTCGTCTCATAGTATGGACGCCAGAGCAGATGATATGCCAGGTGCGACTCCGCGCAGCCGGTAGGCCTCAGGGAGAAGTATGGCTTTAATCCGATCAGCTTCTCCCCTGTAAGTGTTTCAAATCTCATCATGACCCGGAAACCTCCCCGGAGCCGACCTTTTCACCAAAGATAAAGAAGATCACTGCCGCCGCAAGGATCACTGCTCCGGCGATCGTGAGTCCCCATGTGACTCCGTTTACATAAATAATACCAAAGATAAAGGATCCGAATACCTGGGACATGTTCTCAAACAGGCTGTAAACGCCCATGGCCTTATCATATCCGTAACTCTGCACTTCCTTCATGTCCGTGTAGTAAGTGGACTGCGCCGGAAGTCCATAGCTGTCCGAAGCGCCTAAAAGGACAAGGAGAACCATCAATGTCGGAATTCCCGGCCATACCGCGTAGAGCAGGAACGCACCGGCATATAAGACTGCCGCAAGCGCCAGGGAACCCTTCTGACCGATCCTGCGTGTCAGCTGTCTTGTCAGGAAACCGCCGAGACAGATGATGCAGATTCCGTTGATCAGGTAGGAATATCCGATATTTGTCTCCGACATGCCAAGCTCCTCGCCCAGAAGCGGATAGAGGTACGCAAGGAAATATCCGCCCGCAACCACCGGGATCACGATTCCGGCAAAATACAGGATCACATGGGGCGACAACAGGAATTTCACTGTGGACATACCGCCCGACGTACTTTCCGCAAATGCCGCCGCTTCCGCCTCCGCTGCACCAGAAAGTTCCTTCGCCTCGCTGCCGTCAAAAATATACAGCATACTGAATAAGAGAGACAGAATACTCATGATTCCAACGATCATCAGCGCGGAACGGTAATTCATCCAGTTGATCAGAAACGCGCCGAATACGACGCCGCAGTTTACGCCGCTTAAGGACGCCGCCGTATATCCGGTAAAGCCCTCGCTCTTTTCCTGCGGATTCTTCTCCGCGATCATGACCTGGATGATCAGAAGAAGGAATCCCCATCCCGCTCCCATCACACCGTTTCCGATAATAAAGGAGGTGATCGTCGGAACCACCGCACGCATACAGAGTCCGACAACAAATAAAACACTTCCGATCAGCGCCGTCTTTCTTCGCCCAATGCCGCGAAGGACCGCAGAACCGCCGAAGGATGTCAGTGCGCCAAACAATACTTCCGCTGACAGTGCGACAGAAACAAGAAGTGCCGGAGATAACCCGAATACAGACTCTGTTTCTGCCTGCTTCATAATATAGATCGGCAGGAATGCCTTCGGAATATTTGTGATAAAGAAGATCAGGAACACCTGGATCCGCAGCATGGATGCCGGAATGCAGGTCTTATCGCCGCCAGCCGCCACAGCTGCTCTTCTCTTTTCCTGTCCCTGTCCGAAGATCAGAAGTTCCGATACGATGAGGATCATCGTAACCGCCAGCGCCGCGGCACTCGTCATGACCTCCCGGACCATTTTCCAGTTATCCTGCTGGAAGTTGTAGAGATCTGTTCCGACCTCCATGATTCCCACAGCTTCACCTTTGGAATTCAGGATCGGAGAGTTCGTAAAGATAAAACTTCCCTCACTGCTGGAAAGTCCCATATATGTCATCTGCTCATTCGTCTCCAGAATATGCTGTTCGTCAGATCCCTCAAACGGCCAGTCATATGGATAGATCGCCCCGACATAGTCCTCAATAGAATATGTGGATGTGATCATTCCGTCCTGGATCCGGTAAATGACACAGTAAAGGTCGTTGATCTGCATATCCCCGGATGCAAAGATCGACCGGGCAATAGAACGGATCGTCTGATAATCTTCTCCCTCATAATCCTGGATCGAGTGAATTTTTTCAAGCCTGTCTCCCGGGATCAGCTGGGCTGCAAGTCCGGAAACACTGGTCGTTCTTCCGGTAATTTCCTCCGTCATACGGGCCGTCCAGTCTTTCAGAACGATCATGGTAAAGAGCGCCGTGAGGATCGCAGTTCCCGCCAGCATTCCCGCAACGATATGTATAAACTGGTCTTTACTTCTGAACACACGGTAAATGCCATAGATAAAAAGAACCATGCACGCCAGAACGCAGATCACAGCTCCCGCCCATACAGCACACACTTTCATCTTTAAGGTACTTGCCAGCGGGAATTCTGTCAGATATTCCGCCTCTGATCCCATAGACCCAACGATAACACCATATGTATCTGTAGTCGCCAGATGATCTCCCAGATCAAAATTATAGTAGATCGGACTTTCCCTGAGTTCATCTTTACTCAACTCCTGCGGCTCGACACTTCCGGTCATATTCATGACAAGAACCGCTGCCGTCTCACTTTCCACGCGGTAAATTCCTCTGGTACCGATATCAGCGAAATACAGTTCCCCATCCGGCGAGTAGTCCATGTACCACGGGATCTGAAGCTCGCTGCCATCCGCCGCATATACTTTCCGGAATGATCCGTCTGCCTGTTCCTCATAGATCTCCCCGCGTTTCGTCAGATACGCACAGAGTCCGGTTGTCGGATCGATGGCAAAATCCACAAGATACTGCTCCGCTTCCTCATAAGGAAAATGGCGCAGTTCGCCCTCCTCGCTCATGATAGAAAATCCATCCCCGATAAACTGGAACCAGACGACTTTTCCGTCCAGCCCGTCGATCCGGTTGATCACGTTCTTATAGACGCGCTCATCCTCACCGTACTGGATATCCGCCACGACCTGAACCATCTTTCCGTTCCTGTCGTACTTTAAGATCCGCTCCTGTTCCATCTTCCGGCTTCCAGTCCGTCTGACATCCAGGAGATAGATGCTGCCATCCGCTCCTGCGTACATCTGCTTCGCGTCAAAAAAACCATTCTGGCTTCTTGCACCGTCCAGAATAAACACGACCTGGCGGTCCTTATTGACCTGGTATATCCGCTGTCCAGACCTGTCTGTCACAAAGAGGGAATCATCCCCACCATTGATCACGCGATATACCGTATCCGCCGTCACCGGCTGAAACGGATCGATCTCCAACAGCTTCCGGTTCCACCATACTACGGCCATCAGAACCAGCAGGAGCAGGATTCCGGCTTTCCATCTCTTCTTCATATTCATCCCATCCTTTCCACTGCCACCTGGTATCTCGGTTTCAGATAATACGGTGCCAGTCTCCTCTTGTAGTTTCTGAGTCCTTCCATTCCCATATCCTCGGTATAATTGATGATCCGCACATGTTCCGGAAGTTCTGTCATCAGTTCTGTCTGCAGATATTCATCCAGCCCGCGGTATCCGCGGCAATTCTTTTTAAACAGGAACACGAAGGTGTCTCCCTGGATGATTCCCGCCGCATACCCGATATCCGTTCCATCCGAGCTCACGATGATCCCGCGCATGGTCTCTGGATCCGATGCCTCCAAGAATTTTGTTATCGTATCCTTTAAGCACCCGTTCGTGCAGGACGAACATTGGTGATAACCGCAGAATGCCCGATCTACAATGTCTCTGCAGGGCAGGCTGTCCATGATCTCTGCCTGCCGGATCACCGGCTGATAATTCCGGATAAAATATCGTCTGTTATAGCGCTCCCCCGGCTTTTCAAAAGCATGTTCCAGCTCATCCCGCCGGTAGATATAATCGCTGTAAGCCTCATTTGATGAGACCCGGACCCGGTATCCGGAGAGTCCGCGGTACCAGGACAGTTCTTCCTCTCTGACGTCCATAAACAGGAGTTCCCGTCCCTCTTTCCGTCTCTCCTCATACAGCCCATCTATTAGTTTCTGAAATGATTCCTCACTGTAAGTTCCCAGGGGCATATAGTGATAGGATCTCTTCTTTACCCGGTCATAGATCCTGACGCAGAAGTAATCCTCTTCAATTTTGTATTCTGCCAGGCAGACATCCCGCCATGCCAGAATACTCTCTGCCGATATCGTGGACGGAAAGATCCCGCACATGGTACCGGCCCGTTTTTCATATTCTTTTCTGGCGGAATTCGTAAACTCACAATACCCCGATATCATCTTTCTTCCATCAGAAATCCTCGATATAAACATTGATCTCTGATGTATCCTCCTTCATGTAATACTTGTTGCACAGATACAAATACTCCCTCGCCGCGTAATCGCCCTGGGAAACCTTTAATACCTCAACAAAACATCTTCTCGCCTCATAAAAGCGTTTTGCCATAAAATGCTTCACGCCGTCCTCAAAATTCTGTTTTGTATACTCCTTGATCTCCCTCAAAGACTCCTCATCCCCATCGTAGACATCATAGATCTTCTCCAGGGAATCCGTCGCGCTGACATGGATCATTCCCAGGATCCTCGCGTGATAACGGCTGTCAAAATTCGGGATCCGGCTCACCGCTGTCCCTGTCACAAGAATTCTTGCCTTATATTTTCCGGCAACCTTCCTCAGATAATCGACCATGGAGATCTGTTCCGACAAAGTGACCTCAGAAAGTCTCCGGTCATGTCCGACGATTCCCACCATCTGGCTTCCGATGGAAAGGGCAAACGCCAGCTCTATATCCGCAAGTTCAGGCGCACGGTCTGCCTTTTTCTCCTCATTTAATTTCTGGCAGATACTGATGGCGCTGTCCAGGGCGTTCTTCCCGACTTTCGTGTAGATTGCGCTGAGTCCTCCGTTAAAGTAGGAATCCACAACGCCGTCTTTTTCCATAATAACCGGCACACTGAGCTGATACACACGGTTCAAAAAGCCAAACAGCTTTTCCGCATCCATCCGCCTTGTCTTTTCCTCAAAATTGTTGATCTGCATCCGCAGGACCTCAAGAGGAACCGTGCGGTTATCCCCAAGACTGATCTCTTTTATGCTCTTTTTCCCCAAAATTTCAAAAATTGCTGACGGAACAAACTTATAATATCCGTCATTCAGGTCCGTGATCTCCTGAATGTGAGATCCGATGTTAAAGGACATCCTGTTGAATACTTCCGATATCTCTCCGATCTCATCCCTGCTCTTGATCGGCACCTGCACGCCGAGTTCCCCGTCCGCCATCTTTTCTACACCGGCTTTCAGGACACGCACCGGCGATATGATGCTGCTGTTGACAAGTACAAGGAGCACGAGGAAGCATCCCATGATCAACGAAGCCATGATGACCAGCAGATTCTGGATGCTGTACTTTAAGAACGACTGGATCTCATCCATCGTAAAATCCACACCTACCACCGCCACCGGCGTCCCTGTATGGTCTTTTACCGGAACATACGCGGATGCCAGGTACCCTAACTGGGTCAGGGTCGGCTCCAGGTCACTGTTCGGCTCCCCGGTCTCCATCGCTTCCTTCGCCAGCTTAAAGTTCTCATTCCAGTCGCCCCGGTCTCCAAGCTTTGCCAGATAGTTTGTCTCGTTGACCGCTGCCGCATCGAACAGATAGACCGTTGAATCCTCGGACACCGGCTTTACTACATAGAGATAAAGCACTCCGGACTGTTCCTTGATATTGTCCAGAATGGCTGCCAGCCGCTTATATTCTTCATCTTCCTCCCGCGTAATGCTGTACCGCACAAGCTCGTCCCCATCCAGATAAGATGCCGCCAGTTTCGCGATAGTCACAGCTTCACTGGCGTACCGCTTCATCATGGAGCTGCGGTATGTACGGTATGTCACTGTCCCCACCGAAAACATGATGATCGCGGCGAAGAGCAGAAACAGCACTGCAAATTTTGCCCGAAGGCCAAAGATCCGTTTCTTCATAATCTGCTCACTTCCTAAGTTTTAAGGTATCTGTATATTCATCGTTCCCGGATTTGTGATCTGGATCACGCCGCCGTACGCGCACATGGCTTTCGAGCTCTGGTTTAACGCCGATGTGTTTCCGATTAAAACCGTCGGGGAACCCGGTGCCCATGGAGCCGGAATCACCGGAACACAGGGCATCGGTGTCAGAACGCCAAATGCTGCTGCCGTAGCCGCTGCCACAGCCGGATTTGCCAGCGACTGGCACATTCCGAAAGGCATGATATTTTTCATCGGCACGTTATCCATGATCGTAGCCGCCGGCATGGACGATACCGTCTTTTTTTCCGGCGTCACCATAAGAGTGGAAGGTGCCATTCCAAATGAACAGGTACACATGGCACCTCCAAGTACACAAAATCCCATCGCTTACCTCCATCCGGCTTCCAGTTCGCGCCCGACAGCCGCCATAATGACCTCCGTCGGAGTTCCCTCGATCCGGCTCGCTAAAAGTCTCTCTGCCATCTGCGCGTACTTGACAAGATTTAACAGGATCTCACCCACAACTCCTTCATCCGGGGGAGTGTCCTTTTCCATCGCCATCACATAGCGGTAATCGACTCTTGCCTCCTGCTCACCTGAGCCCGGTACATAGGAAAATCCGCCCAGCAGTGTCAGCATATTCAGCTGGTTCACAAAGACGATCGTCTCCCCCGCCGGGATTTCTCCTATCTTTAATGGAATCTGAAGATAGATCTGAAGATACTTTGTAAATTCAGAATCCTCATCCGGGAGATCGATGTAGGTAAACACCGCTCTCTCATCGTAATCTTCCTCCATCGGCAGAACTGCCGCCAGAGACGGATAGTCGGTTTCCACTCCGATCAGTTCTGTCTCCCACTCCAGGTCATCAAGGAGCTCCTTAAGGACTCCAAGATCCCGCAGTTTTAAATCATTTCTCATCTGTTTTTGCTCCTTTTACTCTCCGGCTCCGAATGCCTCTGCCATCGCCTCAATGAGTTTTTCCTTGCTTGGAGCGCCGATCAGCCCCGGCATGTCGGCTCCCATTCCCACCAGCATATTTTCGGCATAATCAAAGCTTTCCGCCGCTTTCCGGATGCTGCCCGGATCAGCTTTATCGAGGTCGATCTTTCCTTCTCCATCCAGATATCCGGAGACCTCCGCCATGTTGTCGTAGATATGTTCCGCGTATTTATTTCGGAATACTTTCTTATTCTCCTTCGACCGGGCATGTCCGAAGACACTCTTTCCGATATCAAAAGCCTTGCTTCCCACAAACTTTCCGCCACTGACGAGGCTGTTTCCAAGCTTGATCGATGCCGAAACGATATCGCCGGTTCCCGGGAAGAATTTCGCGATATTGGCCGCTACATCCACCCCCTGCTGGGCCAGCGCGATCGTCGCGTCTTTTCTCCTGTTTTTATTCTTGTAGATCACTTCCTTCAGCTCGTCGTACTGCTCCACCGACTCCGCTTCTTTCGCCATGTAATAAAGATGCTTTCCGCCGTCTTTTCTTGAATCCGCAGCCTGTCTCATCGTGTCCCTGGCATCGCTGCCTCCCCCGATCATGCCGCGTTTTTCTCTTCTTCCCAGCTTCTTTGCATCGAGCTTCGCCGCTCCTTTTTTGTCTTCCTCGACGAAACTGTACAGACCTTTTAACTCCGGATCGTTCGCGTATTTCTTCTTTCGCTTTAACATCCGCTCTTTCAGGAGTTTTTTCTGTTTCCTGAGTTTTGAGATCCTCCGCTGGCTCATGACGAATTTGTAGCCTTCACTGAAGAATGTGATTCCGTTTTTGATCAGGCCAATGATCGCACCGATAAATGGAAAATTCGAGAGAAGTTCCGCGATCTTTCCCGCCGCGCTGGCCAGAATGGAAGCGCCTTTCGTCACGATTCCAGCAAACTTGTCAAGGATATTCTCTTTGCTGCTCTTATTCAGATCTTTGATAAAGAATATCGCGTCTTTGACCAACATCGCCGCGTCCTTCACCATGCTGAAGACTCCATCCATAGGTTCTGATTCATCCTTGGCCTTTGCGAGCGCTTTCGATACCTCCTCAACATTCTCTTTGACCTCTCCAATCCGCTCTTTCGCCTCCATTCCTGTCTTCAGCGATTCTTTATCTTCATCGCTGAGCAGAGACTCACTCAGGCTCGTCAATTCTTCCTTCATCTTTCCAAAGAATCCATCCGCTTTTTCCTGGTATCCTGGATTGTCCTCAAATAAACGGACACGCCGAATCAGCTGCAGCATTGGCTTATCTTTTCTCATGGTCTGGAACCGGTCAATAAGGCTGTTCTTCTTCGCAAGCTTTGGATCTTTTTCGATCTCCTCTTTTCTCTTTTCAACGGAGGTCAAAAGTTCACTGTACAGACGCTTTGCCGTATCGATCCTGGACATTGCCGACTCATAGTACTCCTGCGCCTCCGCCTTTTTCTCCTCATTTCCGGTATCCTCGATCATCCGTTCATGACAGTTGACCGTTCCTTCCTCCAGAAGGGACATTTCATAGAACTTCACATTTGAAGCCTGCCGGATCTTATCCAGCTTTTTTACACTGTATACAGAAGAAAGGGATTCCTGTGTGAACGCAAACCGGTTCGAGTATTCACGCGCCCGTTCGCTGCGCTCCCTCATATCCGCGTACCAGTCCGTCGAATTTTCCTTCGCCGACTGCGCAGTCTCATGTTCCACTGCGGAAGGGGCTGTATCCTTTTCCTGCAGGGCTTCCTCCGTCTTTTTTGCTGCCTCTGCTTTTTTTGATGTGCTGACAGGATCTTCTTTTTTCTTCTTTTTAAATAATGGCATGGTCCGTATCCCCCTCTCCATTCATCAGGCTGTAATATGGTCCAAAATCTTCCCGCTGCAGGTTCTTTCCCGATTTTTTCATCTCTTCCCTCAGGCAGTTCAGGATCTGTCCCATCTCTACCTCCGTTCCCGCTGCCGCTGCCCGAAACGCCGCGGAAACGGCAATGTTCTTGATGCTGCTTCCTGAAAGTTCAAACTGTCCTGCCAGGAATTCGAAATCCACGTCCTCACTGACCGGAGTTTCCTTCGGATATACCTGGCTCCAGATCTTCAGACGCCTTTCTGCATCCGGAAGCGGGAACTCGATCATAAAGCGGATCCGTCTCTTAAACGCTTCGTCAAAATTTTGAATATAGTTTGTCGCAAGGATCACGATTCCCTCGTATTCTTCCATCTTCTGGAGAAGATAGGCCGTCTCGGCGTTCGCGTATTTATCCTGGGCATCCTTTACCTCTGACCGTTTTCCAAACAGAGCGTCCGCTTCATCAAAAAACAGAATGCTCTGGCTCTTTTTCACCTCTTCAAAGATCTCCCCGAGATTTTTTTCTGTCTCACCGATATATTTAGACATGACACTGGAGAGATCTGCCTTATAAAGCTCCAGATGCAGTTCCCGTGCCAGTACCTGCGCCCCCATTGTCTTTCCGGTCCCCGGGGGGCCGTAGAACAGCATGGATACGCCTCTTCCATAGGCCATTTTTGAGGCAAATCCCCACTTTCCATATACCTGGTGGCTGTACTCGATCTGATCACAGGCATTTCTAAGCATCTGCTTTCTGTCCGGAGGAAGGATCAGATCATCCCAGCCGTATGCGGGCCTGATCTGCATGGCCCGTTCCCCAAGCCGGTGGCTTACCTGATGTCTGCACGCCTGGTATAGATCTTCCTCCCCGGCCTTTTCCCCTCTCCACTGTACTGAGCGCGATGCCTCAGCGGCGGCGGCCATGATCTGTCCCGGCCAGAATGTGAACTTTCCGGCAAGAATCTCCAGCCGTACATGTTCCGTCTGAAAGTTCTCCGGACTTGCCTCCGGATACTGTCTCAGCGCCTCCTCCCACAGAGCGGTCCGCTCTCCGATATCAGGGGCCGGGATCTCCAGTTCCGTCACCGGTGCCGGAAATTCTTCCCGGCTGTACGGCCATTTCTTATCTGCCAGCAGGATCACCTGCGGAAGACGTGCGAGGATCTTTTCTACCGCAAAGAGAGCCTGATACGTTTTTCCATCCTGAAACAGAAGATGGAAATTCCGGATGCAGAGTACCGCCCTGCGGATCTCGGTCTCCCGGATCAGCTCATCCAGAACCTTTCCTGGATCGTTTCCATCGAGCTTTCCCATGTCTGCTTCCAGGCAGAATCTTCCAAGTCTTCCGCACGCATGACGGATCAAAAAACGTCTCCCGGAACCCGGATGGCCAAAGAGATACAGGATCCGTCTTCTGCCGTCCGCTGCTCCTAAGAGATCCGCGATCCGCTCCATCTGCGCTTTCCGGATCACCATCGGATGTTCTTCCAGGTCACTTCCGTCATAGAGTCTGCAGGATCCTTTCAGTTTTTCCGAATCTGTTTCCGGAGATAAGATAAACTGAAGAATTCTCGGATCCAGCCTCAGTTCCATTCTGCTCTCCCATGGATGTTCCGTGCCAAAGAAGAACGCGAATTTTTCCTTTTCCCCAAATATAGTCCGCATACAGTCGATCCGTGCCGTGCTGTCCGCCGTATAAAGACAGATGCCGAGTTCCAGCGTTGAATATGCCTTTCTGCAGTTCTCCGGTATCTCCTGGAAAAGTTCTCCTGCATTTCTGTCCAGTTCCGCCGCAAGTGCCAGGCTCACACAGTGTCTCAGAAACTTTCCTGCGTTTACGACGCGGAACAGATATTCCAGCGGGATGACCGTCCGTCTTCTTACCGATTGCTCCGCTTTGCGGCGCATCTCCTCAAAACGGTTCTTTCCTCCCCGAAGGATCTTCAGGAGTTCCATGTCCCCTTCCCGGGATATTTCCAGATCTCCCATTCTTCCTTCTCCCGCGAAAACAGAGTGTTTTCTCCAGTCCAGGTACTCACCGGCAAGGCTGCGGACACTCATGATCAGCTCCTGCACATATTCATCTGCGTTCATATAAAAATCTGTCTCACGTTCCATCCGGCATCCCCCTTTCATGGCGTCTCTCTACTCTGTCTGTTTCCACTCATTCTGCTGTCCCGTGAGAATCTGCGCCGCCCAGATCTTTTCACCCTCACGGATCCTGCATAAGACCTTTCTTTCATCCCTGGACCTGATCTTTAATGGAACCCTGTAATTTCCATCCATGTCTGCCCGGGCCATGCTGCATTCATAGATCTTCGTTCCGGCCTTTTTGTAGGAGTGTTTCAATGCATTTACCAACACGATCTTTCCGCTCCGGCTTTCCTGCTGCTTTACTTCAAAAAACTCCCCGTTTTTTTCATCCCTGTCCTGTATATAAAATCTTCGTCCTTCCAGCTGCCTCTCATACGGGTTAAAGATCTCCATGATTCCCGGGGACTTTTCTGAATGATAATCGGAAAAGAGCCGCCACAGACCGCCGGTCTCCTCCGCCGCGACTTCGATCACGGTTCCCAGCTCTGCATGTCCGGTCACACATGTCGTTCCATCCGGAATCGGATAATTTTTCCCCGGCCGCAGCCTCTTTTTCAGGATCACGGCCTTTCCATCCCGCATCCCCGCTTCAAATTTCTCTGTCTCATAGCGTTCTGATCGTATCTCCACATGAACCGGCATCGGACAGTTTACAAACACATAAAATCCGTCCTCTTTCCGGATCGGCCGGACAGTGCCGTCCACGGTGATGTCAATGGATGGATCTGATACCGGACGGTCCGCGAAGTCGTCCCAGAGTTCCAGCACCAGGGAGACCCTGTGCCTCACATGTTCCCCTCTTCCATTCATCGCTTCTCCTCCAGTCCAAAATCCACATCCATGACTCTCGCTGCCCTCCGGCTTCTCGTGGATTCGATCTCCACCGGAGCTGCCCGGTAAAACAGTGACAGCTTGTACCCGGCGTTCGGGACGCTGTAGATCCGCATCTTATCTTCCAGGGTCAGATTCTGCATGCTGATCTCCACATCCAGCTGTCTTCTCACCGATTTCGGCTCCAGGGTCTCCCTGTCCAGACACGGATAATCCGCAAGAACCTGGATAATCCTTCCAAGGATCTTATGTTCCTCACTGGACCGGAACTTGATATCGCCGGTGGAAGTCACCGTGATCATATAATATAAGTTTACATAACTTGGCGGATACTGAAGTTCTTCCGCGCCCCTCGCGATCATCGTGTTGACCCGCAGCTCCTCGCTCTCCCGGATATCATATAAGTGGATCCCCACCATATGATCCCCCCGGTCCGTCGGACTGCAAAGGCCCACCGCATCCGGATTCTGCAGCGTATCCGGAACAAGTTCTCTCCTCAAAAGTTTTACGATCGCCATTCCGACATCTGCGATTGATGTAGATCTTCCCATTGCGTCCGCTCCTTTCTATCTGTGAAACTGCTGTTCTTAATCTTCGTATCCCGGACCGATGCCCGTTCTCTTTGTCCTTCCAGGTACCTGTGCGGCTGTGCTCTCTGCCGCCGTTTCGCTTTCCTTTGCGGCATTTCCGATTTCCGCCGCCGTCGCCGGGGCGCTTTCACTTTCCGCTGCCGCTGTCTCTGTTTCCGGTTCTTTCGCCGCTGTCTCCGGCTCTGTCGGGTTCTTCGCTGCATCCAATTCTGCCTTCGGCGTTAAGAGCACTCCGTTCCGGAATTCTCCTTCCTCCAGCACCTTGCCCGTAGCCGGGTCATACAGCACTCCCGATCCCGAATAGGAGCCTAACTGGAAACGTCCCTCATACGTCTTGGCGCCGTTTTTATCGTACTCCGTTCCATCTCCGTCATGAACATCCTCACGGAATCCGCCCTCATAGACCAGCGCTTTCGTCTCAGGATCGTATTCCTTTCCGCTTCCCTCGCGTTTTCCTCTGAGGAATGTTCCCTCGTAGATCAGGTTCTGCGTTGCCGGATCATAAAGACGGCCATCTCCGTCATAAATTCCCTTCGAGAAATTTCCTTCATAAAGGATCGCCCCAGTTGCCGGGTCATAGAGGATCCCCGCCCCGTCGTAGAGGTCCTTCACAAAGTTTCCTTCGTAGACCACACTTTCCGTTTCCGGATCATAGAGAATTCCCTCTCCCTCTTTCATTCCTTCCGCAAAGGTTCCCTCATAGAGAAGTTTCTCATCCTGATAGAGTTTTCCCTCGCCTTCATATTTCCCGGCTTTCCACTCGCCGTCATAGACCATGAGTTCCTGTTCATACAGGCTGCCTTTTCCCTCGTACAGCCCATCATGGAATTCTCCCTCATAGAGCATTGCTCCGTCCTGGTACAGTTCTCCTTTTCCCTCATAGACGCCTCCGAGGAAATTGCCTTTGTATAGAACTTCCGCTCCTTCATAGAGCGTGCCGCTTCCTTCGTATACGCCCTCATGAAAGTCACCTTCATAGACCAGTTCCCCGTCCGCGTACAGACTGCCTTTTCCTTCATACTGACCGTTTGACACTTCCCCCCGGTACTCGATCTTTCCGTTTGCATCGTAGAGGATCGTCTGCCCTGCAACGAACTCACCGTCCGCATATGTACCCCAGCTGTCTGTCCGTCCGGAATTTCCATACTCTTTTCCTTCGCCCTGAGGGATCCCGCCGGCAAATGCGCCCACATAGACCTTTTTTCCATTCCGGTACAAGGTTCCCTGACCTTCATAGAGGCCTTTCACGAAATTTCCCTCGTAGAGGATCATTCCATTTTCCCCGTAAAGAGTTCCCTCTCCGCTGTACCGTCCGGCCTCAAAGCTTCCCTCATAGATCAATGTTCCGTCTGTATCGTAAAGGCTGCCGCTTCCACTGTACTTTCCGTCCGCGAATCCGCCTTCATATTCCAATGTCTCATCTTCGAAATAGAGGGATCCTTTTCCCTGATACTTATTCTGTGAAAATTCTCCCGTATACTTTACATTGCCGTTCTCATAAAACAGCGTTCCTCTCCCCTCATACATCTCGTTTTCGAACTGTCCCTTATAAAGGATGTTCCCGTCATAATCAAACAATGTGCCTGTTCCCGTGATCCTTCCGTCCTCCAAAGGTCCTCTATAGAGGATCACGCCGGTCTCAGGATCTGTCAGTTTTACTTTTCCCGTATATCCGTATTGTTCCGCCGTGTTTACCGGGATCGTTTTCCACAGGAAACGGGCAGTGACCACAGGATGGACAAATTTAAAATACAGGATCGGAATCAGGATCACCGCGATCAGGATCGCCAGCAAAAGTTTTTTCGCCGCATAGTACCGGCCCACCGGGAGATATTCATTTAAGGACTCCGGCTTCTTTGAAACTGCCTTTTTTACCTCCGTCTGCACATCGGTGACCACCGTGTTTACCAACGTATTCGGGTTGGACAGCCTGCGGAATTTCAGACGGAGCGCGGCAAACGGGCGCACGAGTGCCCGAAGGATCCTCCGCCACCCGTACTGCATCGTTTTTTTCCAGTCAAAATCATTCATAAAACGCATATGTTCTACTCTCCCGTCTGTCCCCCGGCATCCTGTCCGGAGGTCTCCCCGATCGTCAGCGTGCCGATTGCTTTATAATTCATCGCCTCTTCCGCCTTATTAGACGGATAACGGATCGTATAGATCAAATATCCCACAAGTGCTCCGAGCACAAGTACAAGAAGAAGGTACTTTAATCCGGAGACAAGTTTCTTTATCTTCTCCCACAGCCGGAAACCAAAACTTTTCGGCTTGATCTCCCCCGCTTTCTGAAGTGCCAGCGCCGTCCCGGCGGTCATATCGTATTCCCGCAGAACAGCCGCCATTCCTGGAAATTTTTCCTTTTCCAGCCTCTCAAAGAAATGCTCCAACGGCGGACAGGAATGTTTTTCCAGCTCCCCCGGAAAGATTCCCTTTAAAACTTTCATCAGGCGTTCCATGACATCCCGGTCTGCAATCGTGTCGAACCGGTCCAGTTCATGGAATCTGTAGGAAAACCGGATATCCCCGTTCTCCCCCGCCAGGATATTTCCTTCCCCCAGCACTTCATACTGAAAGTACGGCGGAAGGTTCAGGACCACGATCCTCCGCAGGATATTTCCGGCGATCATGATCCTCTCCTCGAAACTGGTATCCGATGAAAGTCTTTCGGAAAGTGTCACAAAATCACAGAATCGAAATACGATATACAGCCTGCCGTCCCTCGGAAAATATCCCATGAAATCATCGAATGGAGCATTCCCCTGCTGCGCCGCGAGAAATGGCAGGAATTTGTGGATGTCCGACTCCTGTTTCAGGATCACCAGCATGCATTTTCCCTCTTCCGGGTGCTTTTCATCCCTTGCGATCAGGACATCCATCCGTTCCCCGGACTCTGCCATCCGGAGAATTTCATAGTCGCTGTTCAGTGTCTGAATCCGCATGGCTCCTCCTTATCTCATATTTCGTAAAATTTCGTTCTATTCCCCGTCGCGCACCACCACATAGATGGATGCACGGAGATTTTCATATGTGGTGCTGGCCGCAGTCACCTCAAAGATTCCCGGCGCGTTCGGGGCCGTATATTTTCCGTTCGGCTCGATGGTTCCGCCGTTCTCCTCCCTGATGTTCCACGTCACCGGTGTCGGGGCGATTCCCCGGAACTCCGGCTCCAGGAAGAATGTCTCCCTGGTCTTCAGATACAGGATATCCGGGCGGATCAAAAGTGTCGTTTCCTCCACATCATGGACTTTTTCCTTCGCGTCCCGGATTGCTGTCCAGTTGACCCTGACGTACCGGTTCATGGTCGGCTCCACAAGCCGCATCCCGATTCGGAATGTTCCTGTCTTCGCGTCAGCCTTTGCGGCTAATTCTGCCCGAAATGGTACTTCCTCCGGGAATATTTCAGAGGAACCGTAGATCACACTGTCCTCATCCCGCACGCCGGTACAGGACCCCAGAATGATCGTCACATTCCCGAGGCCGAGATCATGGGAAATATCCTCAGAGAAAAATCTCTGTCCCGTGTTTCCGCCAAGTCCAAGGTCAAAGATTACATGGCCGGTCGTCACCGCCGGAGCCTGAATCTTACTGTTTTCCGGATGTTTTCCATGAACTTCGCCTGTATCCGCCTGCGTTTTTACCGCCTGGATCTCTTCTTTTCTGCCAAGCTTTCCCATCACATCCGCCAGCACATTATTGTATACAAACTGACCGAAGGGCATCGGTTCCACAGCATCGATGAGATATGACTCACCAGCCCGGATCACGTAGATCTTTGCCAGGTAAATGCTCTGCTGATAGTTATTCCGGAGAATGTCCTCCATCGCGCTCCGGTAATAATTCTTTCTGACCTCATCGGAGACTTTTCCGCTGATCAGCTTCACCGCCTGCTTTCCGGCAGCCGCCGCTTCCGTCTCTCTTCCGCCGAAGGCAAGGCGGAAACTGCCCTTTACGAGTTCCATGATTCCTTCCGCGTTCTTTGTGGAACTCGCTTTTATCCGGTAAATGATCTCATACCGGTCTTCCTTCTCATGTTTCTCCTCATCAAACATGACCGTTATACGGTTTTCCCCGGCATATTCCAGGCATGTGAATCCAAGATCATAGGAAAAGCGGATCGGCTGGCCCTGTCCCATATTCTCCACCGTGATCTTAAGATCAAATGTACTTCCGCAGGCTGCGTAAGCCGGACATGTCTGGGTGATCTTCACGCCTTTTCCCATATAGACCACGGATGTATGTTCGTAAAATACCGCATCTGACAGCACTGCCTGAGACGGCTCCCGCTCGGTCACGGTAAGCTCATATCCCTCCTGATAGCGGTTATATTCCACTCCGCTCTCCCCGGTCACATTGTGGACCGGTTCCCGCTCGGTCTCCTTATAGTCCATGCAGAGATACAGATATTTCTTTTCGTCACCGCTTTTGATAAAAGAATCAAATCCATCGATCATGGACAGTTTTTTTACTGCCGGTGTATCCACAACGATCTCACGCCCGGAAAAATCCAGAGCAAGACCAGGTTCCACGGAGATCGTCATGTCATCGATCGGGACCACATTCAGACCACATACAACTCCGGTTCCATATAAGAAGCGGTTCAGAACCCGTCTCTTATCGTTCATGTATCTCTGTTCTGTTTCAAAATCATCCACAGTCAGAAGTTTGCCGTAAAAATATTTATTTCTTTCAAAGGGAAAATACTTCATGTTCTTCATTGGCTGTATTCCTTTCTCTTACTGTCCGATCCGTGAAAAATGCATTGCAGACAATCCGTCTAACTGCATCGGACGATATTCACCAAGCCGGCTGTTGACGCCGAGATACGTGTGCTGGTCCAGGAAGATGTACGGAGTCAGCAGGACGATCCTGCAGTCCACATGGGCAGGAACCGCATGTCTCGCAATCTGCATGAAGGTCTTATATTCCTTCTGGCCCCCGTTCTGTCCCGTATGGATCAGGACTGTCACCGTATAGGGGCTGTCGCCGTACAGTTTCTTCCATCTCCGGATCTTTTCCGGATCACTCTCCTGCATCTGATGATGTTCCACCACATACACCTCGCAGTCGCTGTACAATGTCAGCATCTCCTTCAGATATTCCGCGGTTCCCCGAATCCGGTAGAGCCGCAGGGCATTCTTTAAGAGATATCTTAACTGTTCTTCGTTCCATGCCGGAATATCCTCGATGGACAGCCATCCGGCCATCCAGGAAAGGAAATCCGCCTGCGCACAGTCCGGATCAAAGAGCTGCGGGCTTTTCTCGATTTTCTCCGTCATCTCTTCGTAGAAGCTCTGAAATACGCCGAGATACCGCTCCAGGAAATCTCTACTTTTCCCGCTTCCCTGGTAGACCTCCGGCAGCCAGGAGACCCAGCTCTGCTTCGGAAAATCGATCCGGATCTCCGAGATGCCGTCAAAGTCCCCCGCCGTGCCCCCGGTCTCAATGAGAAACCAGAGATATCTTCCTCTGACATCAAATAACAGCACATCTTCTTCTCCCCGGATCTCCTTTACGAGACAGGAACTCATCCGCCGCTTTTTCCCTTCCAGCGAGAGCTCCGGATCCATCAGGACCTCATCCACAGGGGAACTTCCTTCCTCCCAGACAAGAAACCGGCTGTCACTGCTGTAAAGTGTCATGTTCCAGCCGCCGCTCACGTCCGCGCACGCGATCCTCAGGCGGTGCCAGATCATTCCTTCCTCCCTGCTGTCCAGAACTCTTGAGAAGAACCAGCCTGGTTCCCGTCCGGTCTGCCTCAGAATCCCGTCCGCGGCATCCATTCCATATCCCGTTCCTCTCCGGTAGTCCATCGGTTTATTAAAGATAAAATATTTCCTGTCTTCTGCCATCTGGTACTCCCATCTTTCCTTTTTACCCCGTGTAAGATACGCTGAGCTGGATCTGTTCCAGCACTGCAAGTCCCGCGGAAGGAAGAAAAACATCCCCGCTCACATTCCTGGTGATCCCCTGTCCGGCCGCATCGATCGTAAGTGACCGGATCCTGCGGATCCCCTGCATTCCGTCGAGGAATCCGTAAAGTCCGCTGTACAGCACCGGACATCCAAAGTCTGAACAACACTCTTCAAAATACCGGCGGATCTTTCCTTTCAGCTCCTGTTCCGTGTCTCTGTACCATGCTACAAGTTCCAGGTCCGCATAGACACGGATCTGGATATATTCCGGTTCCGCGATCTGAAGATCCGTTCCCAGGATCCTCTTCTTCTCCATGAATTTCATGATATTTTTCCGGTATCCGCCGCTTAACCGCGGGCATTTTTTCTCCGACCATGGCTTTACCGCCGCCACGATCCGGTTATGTTCCCAATCTGATCTCACAACCTTCACCCGCTCGATGAGAAGCCCCGGTGCACTCTTTATAAGCTCTTCATAGTCCTCTTTTGTGACTGCTGAGTGTTTCTTCGCAAGCTCTGCCTCAAACCTCTCAAAACAGCTTTTCGTGGATTCTCTGTCTGATCCGCCCGTTACATCTTCAAAATTCCAGGCATCAAACAACTGGATCTTTTCTTCCTCCGATACACCCGGATGGATCTGGCCCTTTTTTACATTTCCACCGACTCCCTCTGTCCGGCTCGTCCGGATCAGACGGATGATTCCTTCCGGCGGCAGCCCATGGATCCCATCCCCGAAGCAGATCTCTCCGCTCTCCCCGTTGACCATAAAATGTCTGTCTTCGGGTTTTGATCCGGAAAAATCATGGACACGTCTCCACGGTTCGAATATTCCCGGGTGCTCTGGGTCTTCCGCTTCCAGTTCAACCGAAGATGGAATGATTCCAGCGCTATCCAGCGGAAATCTCTGGTTTGGGAACCCCGTTCCCTCTCCTAAGATCCGCTCCCCGTCCTGCTCCATCTGGCACAGCTCCACGGGATTTAAAAGGATCTGTGAGAGTACCGGGACCGCGTCATATTCTCCTTCAGAAAATACAAACCTGATCCTGTCCGCACCGGCTTCTCCCATCTCATCCGGGATCCGGATCTTTATGATGCCGCTGTACAGGAATGCGTGAGTGTCATCCCGCACAAGTTCACATGGCTTCCAACCGTCTGAACCGCTGTTTCTGCACTCCGCACAGATTCCCGCAAACGGCTCAAATTCTTCAGAAACTGGATTTCTCTTCACGCTCCGTTCTTCCTGCAGCCTGAAAAAGAATCCGAACGTCTGCCCCCCTGTCAGCTTTCCGGATGTCTCCAGTTCCAGGAAGCTGCCGTGATCCGGCGTTCCCGGGAAGATCGGAAGTTTCCAAACCATATCGGTTCCGTCCCACTCCCTCTCCGAGACATAGCCCTGTCTTCCGGTATTTCCCGTCCGCACCCATCGGAGCTTTCCGGCGAAAATCCGTGTCCTTTCCACGGAACAAAACGGGATCTCTCCCGCGTGGAACCGGAATCCTTCTGGAAGTTCCGTCTCCTCTTTCACGGGATAACAGGTGACCACCGTCCTCGCCGGACGGATCTCTTTTCTTTCAATTCCAAGTAATTTTAAATATACGGATTCGTGCTCCAGTCCCACCTGGTTCAGATGAAATTCCTGGACCTCCTTCAGCCATGAGAACAATTCCAGAAGCGCGATTCCAGAATCATTTTCATTGAAATTTGTCCATTCCGGGTACAAAAGCGGAATCCGTTTTCTTGCCTTTTCAAAGATCTCCTGGAAACTCTCCTCATCCAGCCGAATTGTAGGAATCAATCTGATACACCTCCCGTTGTTATATCGATCTGATGCTCTCCCTCTGCAGCCACAGCATACGGAAACTTCTCAAGTTCTTCCGAATCAAGATCCACAGGCTTTCCATTCTGCTCCGTCTGCATGATCAGCCTCAATGACGTTACGATCTCCACGCCCTGGACTCCGCGGAGCTCATTTAAGATCTGGATCTGGTTCGGAACTTCTCCGATCTCCCATCCATTTCCCTGGAAATTTCCTTCCATGGGATCCAGGAATAGATGGAGTGCCTTTAAGATCCGCTGTCTCGTCTCCAGGATCTGGTTTACGTCCTTCACGCGGATCTCAGCTTTCACTGCCAGCTGGATAAACTGCGGTTCCATGATCCGGAATTTTCCATTTTCCACAATAGCCGCGTGAATCTTGTCCTTCATATACTGAAGGCACTCCCGCTTCACCTGATCGAAATTTTCCTGTTCCCGGTTATGGCCCCGCAGCAGAAGAACGAGATCCACAGAACCCTGTCCCGGAAAGCATTTCGCCTGCAGGATGCTGCCGCTGCTCTCCATGGCTAATGCCTCATAATCTCCTGCAGTCACGGCCCGTCTTCTATGGCGGAATGCCCGTCCCTGTCTCTGAATCGCCGCCTCCACATTTTCCCGGTCCGCGCCCCCGAACATATCCATCGGATTTATGACCTGATTGACAAAACCGGTCGTCTCCCGGAACCTGTTTACCGCGCCCGCCGGCACATTTCCGCGTCTCCCGCCTCCGCACCGGTATTGGATCCGGATGGAACCTTCGCCGCAGTCATCCGGAATTCTTCCGTGAATTCCATCAGAGAACTGCAGGATCCCCTCATTTTTATCGAGCATGTAATGGCGGTCTGTTTCAGAAGATGACGCGAAATTTTCCCGTTCTTCCCAGCGGATCCAGACATGTCTCGCCGTCCCGTCCCCCGTCTTTTCTGTCCGTATCTCATAGACTTCCCGAAGTTTTGAAAGCTGCTCCTCTGAATATTCCCGGTGTTCCCGCACCCAGACTTCTGCTTTTGTGATATTTCCCGCCGCAAGACGGAACGCTGCGTTCTTCTCATTTGCTTCTATGGAAAAGATCTCCTGATCCATGGTTTCTTCCGCCGTGATCTCTGTGGCATTCATCCAGATCTCCTGGATCACCGTGCGTTGTGAGTCTTCCATGTCCCGGTCATCTCCGGTCTTTCGGATCCTGATCCAGAACCGTTCTTTTCCCCATATGGACACCGGCGCAAAATCGAAATTTCCAAGCAGGGTGACGATGCCGATCCGCCAAAAGCCTTCTGTTCCGTCGATCATGTTCAGTGTTTTCCATGTTTTTCCGTTATAATACTCGTATCTCAGGAGTCTTCCACTCTGCACACCAGAGCGGAGTTTAAAAAGGATCCGGATCGGCCACTGCCTTAACGGCTGGTCAAAACCTATATATAAGGTCTCTCTCTGCTCCTCCAGCGGAATGAAGGGTTTCAGGTCTTTTCCAGTCTGGAAAAGATCTTCCGGGCGGATCCTGTCTGCTGCCATATTGTTCTTCCGCTCCATGAGCTCCGGCATCGGAAGCGGCTCATGATACCGGTATTCAAATCCCGTATCCCTTAAGACGGGAGCAATATACTGTCCATTCCACCGGTACAAATTGTTCATTTTCAGGATCCTTGCCCTGATATATCTTCCTTCCACAGACTGGACAAGCACTGATGTCAGGTCTGCCGGACAATTAAAAATGATCTCCGTCTTCTTTTCCAGCTGGTCGGAAGCTGCCCGGAACACTTTAGAATACCGGTCACTCTCCGGAAGTTTTCTCCAGTCATTTCCGTTATAGTACTCCCAGATCACCTCATCGATCCCGATATCATACTCCGGATCCGGAATAAAATCCGTCCGTTTCATGATGAGCTTCCAGTCCCTCTTCCGGTCCTGTCCGTATGTCTCCGATGGGATCCTAAGAAAATTCATCCGGAAGGACAGCGTGATCTGGGCGTTTTTCTGGGACAAGGCCTGTTCTGACGAGAAATAGACTTCCTCATATAGTCCCATCTGTTCTCCAAATGGAAGATATTCTCCCCGCTGCTCGATCCCGCCCGCGAAGGTAACATCCGGGGCACTGCGTTCAGCATGGGAAGTCACACGGATATCCGCAAATTCCAGTTCTGATAACAGGGAAATATCCCTGCAGCGGATCCTGATCCAGAAACTTTCGTTCCCGTCCACCTCACATTTTTCCATTGCCGGCTGATCCTCATCTTTATAGAGGACCAGTTCTCCCGTCTCTGGATCCGCCTCTGCTTTTGCGAATGGTTCAAACCACTCCCCTGCGGAATACTCCACAGACGCAGACTTCGGATCCGCCAGCGCCTCCAGAACAACGGCATCCTGTTTCCTGTTCCGGCTTCTCCTGAAAGCCAGGCGGATACTTCCAGAACCTTTCAAATAGAAGACATGACTGTGGGCCAGATAAAGCGTATGTTCCTGAATGTTTTCCCCATACTCTTCAAACAGAGGAAAATTTCCCGGTGTTTCCTGGTTCTCTTCCCCGTGGATCCTGTAGATCCCGTCTTTTTCCGGAATGACCTGGACGATATCGCAGATCCTCGATGGAGTCACATAGACATCATTTCTCGTCTCAAATACGACCTCTTCCTCCTGATCTTCTTCCGGTCTTGCGAGAAGTCCCGTGCCTCTCCGGATCTCTGTCCCATCCGCTTCCTGATTTACAAGTCCAAATACCGCGTATCCGGCTGCCGGTCTCGCAGGCGCCAAAGATGTCCCCACACAGTTAAAGAAATCCAGCATGCTTTTTCTCGGGAGCTGATCATATTTCTTTTGCGTATCCTCGTGCATTCCCGCAAACAACAATGCCAATGCAGTTCCCCCATCCGGATTTTCAAGATCCATACGCCACTCAGGGGTATAGGAGGACGCGCGCTCTCTCACTTTATCTAAAAACGCCCTGGTATTTTTTTCGTTCATATCCGGTATTTTCATACAGCGTCCTCCTTGTTTCTCGTTTTCTATTCAAAACCTTCCTGTAAAAAGAAAGGAAATACATAGTTATATGGGTTATTGGTTGCCCTGACCCGGAATGCGATCCGGATCATCAGTGCGTTCTGTGCCTCACCCGGAGTCACAAACGCTTCCACATCCTCGATCCGCGGCTCCCAGCGCTCTAACGCTGTTTTGATCTCCCGCTCCATCTGCACCATCGTTCCGTAGTCCATCGTCTCATATGTATACTGTTTGAGACCGCATCCGAATTCCGGGCGCATGACCCGCTCTCCTTTTCCTGTCATCAGGATCAGCTTGATGGATTCCTTAATATTTTCCTCTTCGCTGCTCATCCGGAATCGTCCTGTGGTCTCATCGATCTCCAGCGGAAAATGAAAGCCGGTTCCCAAAAACGCTCTTTTTTCTCTTTCTTCCATACCTGCCGCCTCCATCTCCTTAGTTGATCTTTACCATGGCTCCCTTGAGCTGGGCAACTCCCGACGATTCCGCTTTCATCGTTCCCTTCGCCTTCAGCTCCACGGATGTTCCTTCCATCTTTAACGACTGTCCTTTTAACTCTGCCGTCTGTTTTCCGTTGATGATGATCTGGGACGCGGTGAGTTCGATCTTATTTGCTCCGCCGTCCAAAAGAAGCTTTGCGCCTTTGCTTGCAAGTTCGATCTTCTTATCCCCTGTGATACTGACGGAATTTGCTTTTCCATCGATCACGATCTTTTCTTTTCCCTGTTTGTCCTGGATCTCGATCTTCTGGTTTTCATCATCAATCAACAGTGTCTGTTCTCCGGGTGTTTTCACGGAGAGTTTTTCTTTCCCTTTTTCTTCCGAGATCATAAGCTCATAGCCGCCTTTTGTCCTGATCTCCTTGACCGTATTCTTTTCGTTCGCTGTCTTTTCCGGGAGCGGGCTCTCGCTGTTGTGCAGGCATCCGAGAACTACCGCGTTTTCCATATCTCCCATGATAAATCCCACAAGTACCTCACTTCCGATCTCCGGAAGAGCGTAGGATCCAAAACCTTTTCCGGCATATCCGTGAAGAACCCTGATCCAGTCGGACGTTTTCGCGCCGTCCGCGCCGAGAATATATTCCACTTTGACACACCCCGGATGTTCTTTGTCCCAGTTTTCCTTCACAACCGCGGTGGCGAGGTCCGCCATCTGCATCCGGAACCTCGGGGATGAGGACGATGTCTTTGTATCAAGAATTTCCTTAAACAGATCCATGTTTTCTCTCCTTTCCCCATGATCAGCCGCCAAGTTCAAACTGTGTTGTATACCCGTTCTCGTCGATTCGGTGTTCCACCGACAGGATCTCATATGTCCCGTCGATCCAGGCATCCAGTTTTCTGATCGTCAGGCTTCTTCCCGGAACGATCTGCGGGATTCCGATGCAGGTTCCTGAGCATCGGACCGCCTTCTGCTGCTCTTCATCCATGGCCTTTTTCACCTGGAGT
>CAVFLH010000002.1:40052-43673 GCA_963622995.1 uncultured Eubacteriales bacterium
CTCCGCGTCTCCCTCCGAATCGATAGACACGTTTTTGATTCCCGGGGATGGAATGACCCGCTTCTGATATTTTCCTTCGAAAGTCGTCTCTTTTTCCAGTGATCTTGTCTGCCGGTTCTGATCCACCATCTGGACTCTGAGTGTTTCATATACGTAATTCCGTTCGCAGGAAAAAGAAAGGATATCCCGTCCCCATTCCAGGGACACGACAGACTGTTTTTTCCTGGAAGCGTCAATAAAATACGCTTTTCCAGCCAGGACGAAAAAGTCCCGGCATTCCAGCCTGCAGAGCGTATCTTTCACAAACGCGTAATCGCTGCCTTTCTGCGCGATCTGCAGCAGCTGTCCAGCTGCCGCAGGCGGATCTGTTTTTATGTTTTTTGAGGAACAGATGGAACTGTAGCGTTTCATCACCGCCTGAAAGATCTCTGTGTAGGATTTTCCGGTATAGATCCGTCCTCCGCCTTCGTTATCCTGCATAAGCCGTATCATATCCACGGCTGTCACGGAGATCGTCGGCGCGTCATTGTACTCATAATTTACGCTGTGGATGTACCCGCAGAAGATCTCCACGAGGTTCCCCGCGTATCCAAGCTTCGCGCTGACCGTATTTCCCGGTTTCAGCAGTTCTTTTACCTTATCCGAAAATTTTCTTGCTTCGAGATCATAGGCGTTCAGCACATCAAATGTCAGGGAACCGGCGGCATCGGCGGACAGCTTTACCTGAACAGAATCAATAAATAGTGTTCCGCTCTTTGAGGAACGGCGGATCTGTTTTCCATCCACTTCGATGGAAAAATCCGGTATCATGAAGCCGCCGTTGTCTCTCCGGAGATCTTCTGTTTTATAGGTTCCTGTCATCAGATCTGCCATAGATCCGCCTCCTTTCCCTGATATTTTTCTTCGTCTTTACAGTGCAGGCAGCTTTAATACCTGTCCCGGTCTTACCTGCAGTGGATTTGTGATATGGTTTTCTCTTGCGATCTCCTTCCACTTTTCCGGGTCCCCGTATTCTTCGTAGGCGAGTCCCCACAAACTCTGGCCCTCATGGAGCGTCCGGCATTTCGTCCTGTCCGGAGATTCCAGCGGAACATGGGTATTTTCTTTTCCCAGCGAGCGGAACGTGACTTCCAGTTTTGCCCTGACCGGCATTCCGTTTGCCAGAAACATCGTAAATGTCTGGCTTAATTCCGTGATCACACCGCTGAATATCAAAGAACCGTAGCGGAATGTGACTTTCGGAGGCCGGTGCTTTTTCGGATCCAGTTCCATCAGTTTCGCGATTTTTTCTGTCTGGAACCTGACATCCGATCCGCTCTCCTCCGCGTTTTTTTCTCCGGGTGGAACGTATGTGTCGAACATCAGCGTGATCTTTAATGTCTCGGCTTCACCGGCGATATACTGGGTAAATGGATCATCCAGACCCAGAACCTTTTTTTCAGCGTAGGACGTACTCCTGGAAAGGTTGTACTCTGCCGGATTGAATTGAACCTTGATCTCCTTTTTCCCGTCTTCGGGGATCAGTACCGCTTTCTCGTATCCCATCGTTCCGCTCCTTTCCCTGATATTTTTTTAATAGCCCCGGCGAATCTTCTCCGTCCGGAACTGTTTCTGCAGTTCCTTCATGACACGGTCCGCCATGTTTCGGACGGATGCATCCTGTTTCTGGGTATTCGCCAGGCGCTTCACTTCTTCGTTTACCGTTTTCATCTGCTCGTGAAGTTCCTGGCGGAGTCCGTTGATCTTCTTCTCCTGCTCTATGATCGTCGATCTTGTATAGCCGGAATCTCGTCTGAGGATCCTCGTCTCTTCCCTGGTCTGCATGAGTTTTGCGGACATCGCGGAGACTTCAGAGCTTGAGGCTGTCTGTTCCTGTCTGCGCTTTCCGTGATCTGCGTACTGGATCTTTGCGGTACCTGCCAGGTCTGAGATATGGATCATTCCCGGTTCGAATCCATCCATATTTCGGGGGCTGTCTGCCGGATTGAGGATCTGCACAGCAGGCCGGATCCCCGATATCATACGGATCTCCGTGATAGTTCCCGGGGCACCGCGTCTCGTGCGGAATCTTGTGATGCCGGGCAGGATTTCCGAGTATCCTGAATTTGGTGGGTGTCCGCCTGTTTCCGATATTCGGCTGGCTACGGCCGACATAGGTTTCGCACCTGACATTGGATTTACGCCTGACTGAGATCCGGCTGCGCTTTCCGATTGACTCATAATCGTCCGAAGCTTCGTCTGACTCTCCCGATTCCTCATGACCGTCCGAAGCTTTGTCTGGTTTTCCTGGCTGCTCATGAGTATCTGAAGTTTTGTTTTGTTCTCCGGTTGATTTATGGAAGTCAGAAGGTTTATGATCGTATCCGGCCGCCTTGCACTTGACTGGAATTCAGGCGGCTGACGGAACCCGCTGTCAGCCTGCCATGGCTGAAATTCAGCCCGGCTGGATGCGCTGCCGGTCTGCCGGGGCTGGATCCGGTCTGTCAATCTTATAACTTCGTTTCCATAGGGATCATCTTTTCTCTCGCCCGCAGCTCCTCTTTCCGCTTTTCCGACTATGTCCACAGCAGCACTCTCAGCGTTTTTCCATATTTTCTCGGACAATAGACTTTTTAAAATAACATTTGTCCGCTCATTTATAATTTTCTGTTCCAACAGCGCCGATTTTCCGGCTGCCGTCACCGGCAAAAACTGCGCCAGACGGTCACGCGTGCTGAGCGGCTGCCCCGGATCTGACGATCCGTCCATTGGTGAAGAACCTGACTGATTTTCCTGATTCCTGTAGATCAGCTGTGCCTCTGGCAGTTCTGGAAGTGGTGCTCGTTCCAGTTCTGATTTTTTTCCTGTCTGCTGCACGAACTCTGATTCAAGTTTCTTTTTCTCCTGCCGTTCTTTCTCAGCCTCCTGCTGAAATTTCTCTGTTTCCAGCACTCCCTCAAGCTGGTAAGCTCTTTTTGGGACCGACCGATGATCTATCTGCTGCTGTCTTTCGATCTCCAGTAGTTTTTCGACCTGCTGTCTTTTTTCGGTCTCCTGCTGCTTTCCTGTATCTTGTTTCTGCTGCGGTGTCAGTAGTTGTTCAGTCTGCTGTTGCTCCAGCTGATATCGTTTTTCTAATTCGGAAATTTTTTCTTTCTGTTGAAGTTTTTCTATTTCCCGCTGTTTTTCCGACTGCTGAATTCTCTCGGTCTCCAACTGTTTTTCGATCCGCTGAACATTCTCTATCTCTTTCTGTCTCTCAATCCGCAGGATCTTTTCTGTCTTATACAGCTTTTCTTCCAGCTGCTGTTTTGCTAACTCGAACTGCCTTGTCTTCTCTTCCAGTTCTCGTTTTTCTTCCCGGATCCGGCTGCTGACCTGGAGAATGGTTTCTTCCGTTTTCGGGCTCCCCACTCCCGACGGCTCTTCCGTTTTTTCCGTCTGTGTCAGGTACACAAGACGGCTCTCCGGCATCTCCAGCTGTTCATTTCCCGCCGGTTCCGCCTGTATATCAGTTTCTGCAGGCTCATCTGCATTTTTTTGATATGACTGAAGCCATTCTTCCCGACGGATCGGGTCTTCTTTCTGTTCCTGCAGATATATCTCCGACTCTATCTGTCTTTCTATCTCTGACCGTAATTC
>CAVFLH010000002.1:43683-57803 GCA_963622995.1 uncultured Eubacteriales bacterium
CTGTCAGTTCCCGGTTCTCTGGCGGTACTTCTCTTTCCGCCAGCTTCTGACTCTCTGACAACACTTGTCTTTCCGTCTGTTGTTTCTCTAACTGTTGTTTTTCTAACTGCTGTCTCTCTATTTTCCGGTCCTGTACTTCTGGCAGCAGTATCTTTTCTTCCCGTTTCTTTTTCTCGAACAGAACTTCTCTTGCTTCCTGTCTCTGCTTTTCTAGCCGCAGCCCGCTTTCTATCTGCTTCTGTTCCTCTAGCCGAAGTTCTCTTGCTGCCTGTCTTTCCTTCTCTGACCGCAGTTCCCGCTCTGCCTGTCTCTTCTTCTCTAACCGCAGTTCCTTCTCTATCTGTCTTTCTCTCTCCAGGATCCGCGTTTCCGTTTCGGCGCGTTCCGTCAGGAGTTTTTTCTCTGCCTCAGTCAGCTTTTCTCTCTGTATCGCCGTTTCTTCCCGGATCCGGTCAATACTCTTTATGACCTCTGCGGTTTCCTGGAGCTCCGTTCTGCTCTCATTTTTTCTTTCCCCCTGCTCCAGATACACCATACGGCTCTCTGGAAGCTCAGCCGCGCTTCTCCGTGGTTCTTCCGAATATTTCACAAGACTTGTACTTCTGATCCGGGCAGTCTCCCGCCGGATCTCCAGGGTCTTTTCCAGGCTGTTCGTGTATTCCCTTATCTCCCGGATCCCGCTGATCTCCTCCCAGCTGAATCCATCCTGCCAGCGGCAGAATACCTGGCTCTTTCGCATTTCCGCTTCTGATTTTTCTTTTCCGTCCAGAAGATCCCTCGCGATCTTCACCTCGCGTGAAAACCGTTTTTCTTCCTCCACAGAAAGATTTTTCATCGAGATCTCCAGCGCTGTCCGGACACTCTGTTCCAGAACCCGCTCATTTCCGATAGAAACCTTCACTCCGATGGAATTTTGCCAGCAAAAAATGAGATTCTGAAAAAACAACATCAGCCGGCGCTCTTCACCGCTCTTTTTCTGCTCAGATTCTTTCTCTCCCTGCAAAAATGTCAGTGTCGCTCCGGCGAAACCATATTCCCCTCGCGAGGAATATTTTTCTTTGATTTTTTCACACCAGTCAAGATAATGGAATCTCTGCGGCGTCCGCCGTATCCTCCATAGCCTGTCTCTCATCCGATCACCACGCTTTTTTATAAACGAATCATGTTTTCGCTTCTAGTATCATCCCCGGAAAGAAGCTCCCGCTCCGCCTGTCCTCGCATCGCTCAGCTGCACGCCATCATGGGCGATCTCAAACTTCTGGATCAGCAGTTCATTTCCAAGCCCATCCAGCCCCGAAACCTCCCACTTTACGATCACTCCGCCATTGATTCCATAGGAACCGGCAAATGATCCAGAGCGGTCGTATATGAACACATCGATCAGACTGTCGATCCGGTATCCAGCCCTCCAGTTTCTGATCTGCTTCTGACCGGAAGAAAAGCACTTTCCCTTTTCCAGGATCAGCCGCCCGCCTTTTTTATTCGGCGAGACCGCGATGTGGGGAGCGTAATTCATTCCTCCGACCTGAAATTCCTCGACTTCCTGTTCCTGCTCTAAATTTGTCACCCTGGAAAAACCGAATTCCTGGTTGTCGATAAACACGCGGAAGGAAAAATTATCACACAGATCTGACCATCCTCCCAATCCATGTCCCAGCATATTCATCCTCCTGTCACCTGCCGGATCTGATACCGGCAGCTTTTCACGAACATCTCTCAGGCAAAGCCGCAGGTCTTAGATCTTAAATACATTTTCCGGCTCATCATTCAGTCGGC
Source organism: uncultured Eubacteriales bacterium (assembly GCA_963622995.1). GTDB lineage: Bacteria > Bacillota > Clostridia > Lachnospirales > Lachnospiraceae > Pilosibacter. Next base: position 45,460 of record CAVFLH010000002.1, read on the forward strand.
TGTTGATCCCCGACACCTCACTGCACCAACGGATCCGGTCCAGATGGCTCATCGCCATAATGTCATCATGGGACCAGTGGAGATAATACGCCAGAAATGCCGCTTCCTTGTAGATCTTGTCCGCCGGATACGTCTCTATTGACCTGCCTCCATAAAATTTACCGGGATCCTGATCTCCTTTCCGCAGTGCGGGCAGATTCCCGTGTAGGTCGGCATCTCCATCGTGTTGATCCTCTCATAGAGATCCTGGAGGTACGCCAGATCCATAGTGAAAAATTTCTCTACCGTCCTCGTATCCACTGCCGGGAGAGAACCAAGTTTTGTGATAACTCTCGCGAGAAGAATGATCGTCAGATATCCTGGATTCTGCTGGACTCTCGGATCCTTTAAGGGCAGGATCTCGTCCGCCGCATTCGCGAGACGCATGGTTCCTTCCCTGTGGATCATTCCTGTATCATCGATATAGCCCCTGGGGAGCGTAAATGTAAACTCTGTCTGAAATGCCATATTGCTGGTTCCCCTTTCTTGCAGGTTCAGCCGGGCCGCGAAAACCTCCGGATCCTCTCCTTCTGCTCTCTCAGCCCAGCCGATATTTATTTTCCGCAGCGCTCCGTCACACCGGAACCGTCACGATACCCCGCTATGTATTTATGAAACTCTTGTCATTCCTTCATGAGCGATCTCAAGACTCTCGATCGCAACCTCGGAGGATGTCGCATTGAAATCCGGCGCCGTATATTTTACCGGCCATGCATTGATGATTTGCCAGGAAGCAGCCGGGCTTCCCGCGATATCTAAGAGAGTGATCGTAAGTGTTTTTCTCTCCACATCTCCCTCTAGTCCTGCAGTCATCCACTCGTAAAGCACCATGGAATCTACAAGTCCCTGTTTCAGGGTGATATTTCCGTATTTTTTCAGTCCCGGAATCTTGATCGGGGTCTGTGTCATATCGCCCTCGCGGTACTCGATCACATCGATGGACGCGTCAAAACCAGTAACCTCTGAGAATCCTCCGGCTTCCAGACCGTCGATCTCTACTTTATAGTTAAATTTCCCATGCGGATATCCTGCCATGTCTTATCTCTCCTCTCAATTACTCGGCAGAGCCGGAATCACTCGTCTTCTGAGAAATCCTGAAGATTACGAACTCAGCAGGTTTCACAGGTGCAACACCGATCACGCACACAAGACGGCCATTGTCGATATCGTCCTGGCTCATGGTGTCGCGTCCGATATTTACAAAGAATGCCTCTGACGGAACACTTCCCGCTAAGGAACCGCCGCGCCACATTCCTGTCAGGAATACATCGATCGTACGTTTTACGCGAACCCAGAGCACTTCATCATTCGGCTCAAATACAGCCCAGTTTGTGTTCGCCTTGATAGACTCCTCAATGAAGATAAAGAGACGGCGGACATTGATGTACTTCCAGGACGGATCGCTGGATACGGTTCTCGCGCCCCATACGCGGATTCCCATTCCCGGGAACGCGCGGATCAGGTTGATTCCCTTCGGGTTCAGGATATCCTGCTCGCCCTTGTTAAACTGGCAGTCCAGTCCCACGCAGGCACGGACTACTTCATTTGCCGGAGCTTTGTGTACGCCGCGGCTGTTGTCGCTTCTCGCGTAGATTCCCATGATGGAACCGGACGGCGGGATCGCGAAATTCTTCTTATCCAGCGGATCGAATACCTGAAGCCACGGATGATATAAAGCGGCATAGCTGCTGTCGAAGATCTCTCTGTGGGCGATCATGTCATCGACCTTTCTCGCGTCTCTCGGCATATCGAGGACCGCAAATCTGCTTCCAAGATTCTCACAGTGGGCAACCAGCGTAAGCTGCACGTTCGGATCTGTAACTCCCGGAACTGCCATGATGGAAACCACATCGTTATCTAAGAACGCCTGGATTCCGCTTCTTCTGCTGGCTCCATTGTCATATCCGATAAAGTCCGCTGCGGAGATCGAAGATACAGAACCGTTGCTTCCGCCTGCGAATGAAACGCTTACGACCGCGTCACCCTCTGCGGAGAGCTCATCAAACGGTGCCTTGATCTCTTTTCCTGTTCCCGCGCATGCTGCAGTGATCAGGTCGGATTTCGCGGTCTTTTTCTCAATATAGTTCGGTGCTTCGATATTAAAGGATACATTCTCGTAAACTTCTGTCTGGTCCTCATATCTGACTTCCAGCGTGAACTCACATGTGCTGATCAATTTTTTCGGAACCAGATTTTTATCAACAACATCTTCCTCAAACTCTTTTTCAAATTCAATAATGTTGTCCTGATTTTTTACGACACGGTTGTAGGTCACTTTTTCGCCGTCAGAGAAGCTTACAACATCTCCCGGATTGAATCCGCCGCCGTTCTTTACAACATATTTCTTGCCGGAAGCGTTCTGAACGATCTCAAGGACCTGGGTCTTTGCCTTGCTTGCCGGAGCGATCACCGCGCGGATGTTATTTCCCCACATACCTGGGTTTTTCGCGGTAAGTGTGAGAACTGCGCCGTCCTCGGACGGAACAGCCGCTGCAGCGCATTTCGCGTCTTCCGGCGCTACACGGGCAATAAAGCATCTCGCGCCGCCATTGATAAAGAAATGTTCTACCGCGTACGCAAGGAAACGGTATTCGCCAAATTCGTTCTCGGATAAATATCCGCCGTATTTTCTCTTAAAGTCAGAAAAGTTTGTGACAAGCTGCGGAAGTCCCTCGATCGGACCTCTCTCTGCTAATCCGATAAATCCTGCAGTGCTTGTGCCGACGCCTTCCATCGGCTTTGAGCCGGAATCGAACTCCTCAACATATACGCCGGGTGATAAGTACTCAGCCATAACCTTCATTTCTCCTTTCTCATGCATAACGGTCATCATTCGACTTGTTTTTCCATATCATAACAGGAGTCACCAAACATTTTCTAAACAAATTATAGCTTTTCGTCATTGTTTTCTATATTTCCGTCATCCTCTTCGCCATTCGTCAGAACATTCCCCCATAATTTCCGCAAATACTCTTCCAGATCTCCGCTATGTTCCCGTTTTTCTGTCCGGATCTCTTCACTTTTATTCTTCAGGATCCTGTCCGCCGACTGAATAAATTTTTCCTTTTCCCTCTTTTTATGCAGCTCACTTTCCTTCAGCTGATCCAGATATTTATTCTTTTCCGTCGAGAGTTTTCCTATTGTTTCCTGCTCTTCCAGGAGCTGTCTCCGCTCCTCTTGTTCTCTTCTGCTGTCCAAAAATGGCAGCATCTCCTGAACCGTCTCAAGTTTTCCCTGATCTTTCATGGCGGAAAGACTCTCCGCCAGCCTGCTTCCCGTCTTTTCCTGCTCCAGTCTCAGGGCCGCCGCACTCTTTTCCTTCACATGAGGATTCACAAGAGTTCTCTTCTGCAGGATTGGAAGTGGCACAGCCCCGTTTTCACGGACACTTTCGTAATCCCGGAGCTCCTTTTTCCGTTCCTTTCTGAGTCCGGATACAATCGCTAATTTTTCCGTTTTTTTCTGGCTGTTCTCCTTTTTCTTCTCTGTCCACTCCGCGGAACCGATCTCAAACTTTCCATAGGTATTCCCGATCTCCAGCTTTTTTTCCGGTTCCCGGCCTTCCTTTTTCCTCTTTTCGGACGCCTGAAAATTATCCAGCTTTTCTTTTGGACTGTTTTTCTCTCTCAGTGCCGCCTGTGAATCCTTCCGGTACTCCCTGTAATCATATTCCATGGCACTTCCTCCATGTTTTTCCTAAATCATACCGTACTGTCCCATCTCCGTGCCGGTCAGCCGCTTTCCGCTCTTCTGGAATTCATTCCGCAGTGCCCGGAGAATATGGCTCATGTCGATCTCCACTCCATCCGCTGCCGCGAGGAACGCGGAATTTACGGCAATATTTTTGATATTGCTTCCCGTCAGTTCAAACTGATCTGCCAGGAACTGCAGATCCACATCCTCCCTGACCGGACACGTGTCCGGAAATACCTTGTCCCACATTTCAAGCCGCTCCTTCGCGTCCGGAATAGAAAATTCCACCGCGTACTGGATCCGACGCTTGAATGCCTCATCGATATTCTGCTGATAATTTGTGGCCAGAATGCTGATTCCGTCGTATTCCTCCATTTTCTGCAGGAGAAATGCCGCCTCCATATTCTGGTACTTGTCCTGGGAATCTTTTACCTCCGTCCGCTTTCCAAACAGGGCATCCGCCTCATCAAAAAACAGGATACAGAGACTTTTTGACGCCTCATCGAAGATCATGTTGAGGTTCTTTTCCGTCTCCCCCACATATTTGCTGACCACCGCCGACAAATTTACCCGGTATAACTCCAGATCCAGCTCTTTTGCCATGACCTGGGCTGCCATCGTTTTTCCAGTCCCCGGACTGCCTGTAAACAGGATGGATGTCCCCAGACCATACGGAAACCTGCTTGAAAATCCCCATGTGCCGTATACCAGTTCCTGATTCCTGCTGCGGCTGCAGATATCCCACAAAAGCGCCTTCGATGTTCCTGAAAGCACCAGATCATCCCAGGTAAACTGCGGGCGGATCAATGCAGCTTTTCCATGGAACCGGTACTCTGCCTGCCTTCTGCATGCGGTCCGCAGTTCCTCCCTCGACGGAACATCCGCGTTTCTCGCAAATGCCATGTCTTTTGCCTGCTCCAGCACATTCCGAAACTGTCCCGGAGTGAATCGGAATCTCTGCCACATTTCCCCGAATCCATCCTCGAATGGAATCTGCCATTTCTTCGCATACCGCATTCCCATGTCTTTTCTGGAAAACGGATCCGGCTCCCGGATCTCAAACACTGCGGGGACCTGCGCTGCTCCGGGAATTACCGGACGCAGTGGTGTCTCCGTGAGAATTATCACTAAGACCGGAAGTCTGCCCCACACAGCTTCCATCTCCTTCAGGAGCCTAAACAACTCCCGTTCCTCAAGATCGTCTCCCCATTTTACGGTGATCACACGTTTCTTTAAGAGGGCATTCAGACCGATCCCGCCAAGCATGCTCCGGCATTCTTCCCGCCTAAGTTCCAGCGCGGAACTCCCGTCAAGAAGGATCAGCCCCATTTTTTTCTCTCTGCAAAACGCTTTTACATTATCCATCCGGCCGCTTCCATCTTTTCCAGCCAGGTCAAAGAGGATCCATCCGTCCGAATGCTCTCTCTTTTTCTGTTCGACCCGGATCATATCCCGGTATATACTCCGCTCTGGATCCAGTTCTTCCGCTTTCTCAAAATTTGAAAAGATCTCCAGGAAAATTTCATCCGGATCCGGTGAAAATTCCTGTTCAATAAAATTCAGGACCTGTTTCCTGATGCGGTAAATGATCCGACCGGATGTATCTTCTGTACTCCGCCCGGCAATTGTGCGGATCTCCCTTTCAAGCTCCGCCCGGTCTGTTTTTCCTTTACCTGCCGTATCCTCCTGACTGCTTTTTTCCCATGCCCGGATCAATTCGTCCAGATAAACTCCGCCAGTCCCGTTCAGATCAGGATCCCACTCAGCAAGCAGTAAAAGATCCAGTGCAAATCTCCCAAAGATTGTCAAAGAACAGCGCTCCCGCACCAGCGAGATCCGTCTTTCCAGATCTGTCATTCCATCACCATTTCTTTCTGCAGCCCTCAAACGCCTTCTGGATTTCCGGGCCTGGTTTTTCTTCAAATTCCCGTATATACAGGTCCTCATATTCCCTGTATACACGGTTTGCGTTCTTATAATCGCCAAGCCTTCCGTATGCCGTGATCAGCATTGCCGCGATATCCTCCGAATAAGGATCTTCATTTCTGAACACTTCCAGATATTCCGCAGCCTCCGCTGTCTCCCCGATTCTCATCTTATAAGCTCCCAGCGACCTGAGACACTGTTGGACGATCCTTTCCATGTACGCCCGAACTCCATATGTCCACTCTTCCGCACAGAATTCCAGATAACTTCCATGGCAGAATTCCTTTATATCGGGAAGTTTTTTAAGTTCCGACCATTTTTCCTGATCCAGACATTCCTTAGTCTCCATAATCGACCGGTAGTCCGATTCGATCTTCCTGGTGTCCAGAAAATACATTCCTTTCCGGCACATGACTAATTCCGGCATATCGATCTCTTTCATGTTTTTTCTCAGGTATGTCATCGTCGTGTAGAAGAGTTTCCGCGCCTTATCCTCATCCATCTCCGGCCAGAGATTCCCAATGATCATATCCCTGCTCACCGGCACGCCCTGTTTATTAAACAGAAACGCAAACAATTCTTTCGTCTTCTTTGTTCTCCACTTTGGTTCCATCCCGAGATACTCGACGTGAAAACTTCCAAAACTCCTGATCCGGACCTTTCCCGCACCTGACCTGTTTTCCGTCTCCTCAGCCGTTCTGTACTCCCGTACCATACCATCTTTTCTATCCGTGAGAAGATAGTCCCGAAATACTCCCGGAAGCAGATACGCATTTCTTTCCCTGTCGTACAGAAGGATTCCTTCTTCCTTCAGAAAACGCAGGTATTCATCGGCCCATTGGATCCTTAACTTTTCCCGCGCGTCGGCTCCCGTGATCTCTTTTTCTTTCACCAGTCCTCTCAGGACACTCACGCTCTTCTCCGAAAGGCGCTTTGTCAGACAGTTCCTTCCATAGCGCTCATAAACCGGGTGGTCCTTCAGACTGCATATATAATCGAGAGTCATTTTCTTCGCCGGATCTGCCATAAGTCCCAGCGCGTAGCAGATTCCTGCCGGAAGTCCGCCAAAATAGTCCCACAGTACACCGGCGATCTGATCTTTTTCTATGTCGGATCGTCCCTGGAGACAGATATCTGCCAGAAGTCTGATATCCTCTTTGGGGAGAAGCATGTCTTCCGGGTGTAATCGAAAGATCTCCCCGCAGAACATTTCTCTCAACCGCTCTTCGGATAAATTTACCTGTTCCTTTGAATCAAGCCAGACCACCGTTTTCATCTTCTGTGCCATTTTTTCTAACAGGCGACCCGCAAAAATCATCACTTCTCTGGAATTCAAGCAGGCAATTCCTGAAATAGACAACAGTTCTCTGTCCTTCGCTGCCTTTACGATCCGGTCTGCCATTTCCACTACCAGATAACGTTTCACTACCGGAATCGTTTTCTCTTCGCAGACGAGATCATACAAATCTCTCATATTCAAGGACGGATTCTGTTTCCGGCAGGCCTCATCCATCCATAAAACAAACTCATCCACCGAATCGATTTCATGCTCAAGACTCAAAGAAAATGGCATATGTTTTCCAACCTGATCCGTCAGGCAGACTCTTCCATATTCCATCGGAAGATCTACCTGTGTAATTCGTCCTGCATTATGTAAAATATCATGCTCCGCTGTCTGAAAAGTTTTCGTCTTCGCTAAAAGTTCCGCTGTTTTCAACTCAATATCCCCTCTTCCGTCAATCTTCTCTGCACGATATGGGAAGTCTTTTGTTGCCTTATTTTTGCATGTTCGACACCTTTCGTCAATGTGCTCTGCACAAGATGTCGTTTTTCTGCACGAGTTGCAAATGTACAGAATATTCATCCTTTTACGTGTAAAATGTTTTAATATTATTGACAAGTTTACTCGATTGAGCCAAGATTTGCTACCGCCCCTGATAAAATGCAGGATTTCATGTATTAAATACATCATCGTTCACGGTTTTTTCATATTTATCGACGTGATATCAATTGTTTTTTTCAGTTTTGCATGATAAAATGAATCGCATATTTTTGACTTGATGCCTTCATATAGGAGAAATTTATGAACATTTCCGCACAGATCCAACAGTCTATACACATTATCACAGAATACTACGAAAACCGCCTGCAGCCATTCTTCGATGCCATCGACGATGATCTTCTCTGGATCGGCCCTGCCGAGAGACAATGGATGCAGGGAGGAGAAAATATCATAAACGCATTCTCACCGGAAGATGGGGAACATCACCTGACATTCCGGATGAGCAATATCTCCGCTACCCCAATTTCCTGCGGAACCCACGCCTGCGAGATCATTCTGACATACCTTGTGTATACATATTATCCGAGCGGTGCAATGACCGTACACGATCAGAGGCTCCACTATACATGGCGGGATAAGAAAGTGACTGGACCTGATGGAAAAACAACCATGGTGCCGAAGATTGCCGTGGTCCATATTTCCAACGCGTTTCCATATGACGACCGTGATAAGATCTATCCAGTCCACTATGATGAAATGGAAGTTCCTGTAACGATCACACCCGCGTCCGGTCCCCGCATCACCGTTCCGGGTCTGAACCACGCCTGCCACTTCCTTGTGGCAAATTCAGTTCTCTACATTGAAACCGGTTCCAGATCTCCATATACAGTCTTTCACACTCTAAATGGGGATTTTGACTCCACAGAATCACTCACAAAACTGGAGAAAAAGTACAGTGACATCTTCCTGCGGATCCACGCCAGTTTCATGATAAACCCACTCTTCGTCCAGTCCATCCGCCGCTTCGAGGTCACCCTGACCGACGGAACCGTGCTGCCGATCCCGGACAGGAAATACGCGAAGGTCGCAAAAGCATTGCAGGAGTGGGGAACTACGACAGATTAAAATCAACAAAAAGCCCCCTGGCTTTCACCTTTCATAAGATTGGTGAAGCCAGAGGGCCCTATTTTTACCACTTAATTATTTTTCCAATGTTCCGTATGCAATAACATATGCGCCTTATGCGACATCGGCTTTCCAAAGAAATCTCCGTAGATCTCCTTGATATCCGGGTTCTCGTGGGAGTAGCGGATATCCGCTTTCGCGTCCAGGGCATAGAGCTTTCTGCCTCTCGTATACGCCAGTTCCTCGCCGTCGTGGATCGGCTGTCCGCCGCCGCCGACACAGCCGCCCGGGCAGGCCATGACTTCCACGAAGTCGTAGTGGACTTCGCCGCGCTCGATCTGCTGTAAGAGTCTTCTCGTGTTTCCGAGTCCGCTGACCGCCGCGGTGCGGAGTTTGATGTCACCGATTGTGAACTCCGCCTCCTGGACTCCGGCGTTTGCCTGGAAACCTTCGCTGCGGACCGCCTTGAAGGCGTCTGCAGGCGGGTTTTCGCCCTTTAAGGTGAAGTACGCGGTGCGGAGAGCTGCCTCCATAACGCCGCCGGTGGCTCCGAAGATGACGCCGGCACCTGTTCCCGCGTGCATCGGGCTGTCGCCAGGAATCTCCACCAGAGTATCCGGGCGGATATGAGCGGAGCGGATCATCTTCACAAGTTCTCTCGTCGTTAACACCGCATCCACATCATGTCCGGCATACTCGCCGTAGAAGAGGTCCATCTCACGCTCGCCTTTCTTTGCCACGCAGGGCATGATGGAGAGTGTAAAGACCTGGTCTGGGGAGACACCAAGCTTCTCCGCGAAATATGTCTTCATGACCGCGCCGAACATCTGCTGCGGGGACTTCGCTGTGGAGAGGTAATTTACCATGTACGGGAACTGGGTCTTCGCAAAGCGAACCCAGCCAGGACAGCAGGATGTGAACATTGGTCTGTCCTTCAGCTCGCCGCTCGTAAACCGGCTGATAAACTCCGTGCTTTCCTCCATGATCGTGAGATCCGCGGAGAATACTGTATCGAAGGCGTAGTTCACGCCCATGCGCTTTAAGGCGTCGAAGATCTTTCCGACCGGCGCCTCATCGCCCGCCAGGCCAAGTTCCTCGCCCCAGGCTGTGCGGACCGCCGGGGCAACCTGTGCCACAACGATCTTATCCTTATCTTCAATTGCCTCCCAGACCTTCTCCGTATCGTCTCTCTCGGAGAGGGCGCCAACCGGGCAGTGGGTGATGCACTGGCCGCAGAGAGCACAGTCGGACTCCTCGATGGTCTTGTGGCACGCAACGTTCACAGTGGTTCTGGAACCGGTGCCTTCCACATCCCAGATGCTGAGTCCCTGGATCTTATCGCAGACCTGCACGCAGCGCATGCACTTGATGCACTTTGCTGAATTGCGGATCAGCGGGAAATTCTTATTCCACGGCTGGTACTCCGGCTCCTGCTTGAACGGAATGTCCAGAATATTCAGGTCGTAGGCAACCTGCTGTAACTGGCAGTTTCCGTTTCTCGGACAGACAACGCACCTGTTATCATGCTGGGATAATAATAACTGTACCGTATTTCTTCTATGGTTTCTGACCTTCGGGCTGTTGGTGTAGATCACCATGCCGTCCTTCACCATGTTGTTGCAGGACGTGATCAGCTTCTCTTTTCCTTCCAGCTCCACGACGCAGACTCTGCAGGCCGCGATCTCATTGATCCCCTTTAAGTAACAGAGCTTCGGAATCGGGATCCCGTTTCTCTCAGCAGCTTCCATGATCGTGATATTTTCCTCTGCCGAAATATGTTTTCCGTCGATGATAATATTTACCATAATGTACTCCTGCCTCCTTTAAAGATTCCGTATCCGAAATGGTCGCAGCGCAGACACCGTCCGGCTTCCTGTTTCGCCTCCTTCTCGGTCATGCAGTTCTCCACTGCGTTGAAATCACAGACGCGCTCGCAGGCATCACGTTCTGTTAAGTTCACGCGTCCGCACGGGGTCTTATCTTTCAGGCTCGCCTCCGGGATCTCCACACCGCTGGTGATCTCGTGGCGGTAGCCGAGGTATTCGTCGATGTTCGCCGCAACGACCTTCGCCGCCGCGATGGCTTTGATAACGGAAGCCGGACCGCTGGAGCAGTCGCCGCCCGCGAATACGCCAGGCATGTTCTCAAAGGCACCGCTCTTTAAGGTGATGATCTTGCCGCGGGATACCGGAATTCCGGCCTTCTCGAAATGTCCGGACTCGATATCCTGTCCAATCGCCTTGATGAGGACGTCACACGGGATGTAGACATCCGGCTCGCCCGTCGGCTTCACGCTGGCACGTCCGTCCTTGATGGCGCTGATCATCTGCGGGGTCGCGTAGATGCCATGGATCTTGTGATCCTCGCCCACGTCCAGGGATGCCGGGGCCTTTAAGGTCACGATCTCGATGCCTTCAGCGATGGCGCCCTCGATCTCGCCTGGCAGAGCCGTCATATCATTTCTTCGTCTTCTATATAAAATGCTGACTTTCTTTGCACCGAGCCTCTTCGCCGTGCGGACCGCATCCATGGACACGTTTCCGCCGCCGATGACAACGACTTCTTTTCCGGTCAGGTCAATGATCTCATCTTTTCCGACGCTTCTTAAGAACTGTACCGCAGAGAGCACGCCGTCCGCGTCCTCGCCCGGAAGTCCTAACTTCTTATCCGTGCTGGCACCGATGGTGATGAGCACCGCGTCATACTGTTCCCGAAGTTCCTGGATCGTAATGTCCACGCCGATCTTTAAGCCCTGTTTTACTTCCACTCCAGTCTTTAAGATCGCGTTGATATCATCATCCAGCCGCTCTTTCGGGAGACGGTAGTTCGGGATTCCGTAGCGGAGCATGCCGCCGAGCTTCGGAAGCATCTCGTATACGGTGGTCTGATGTCCCATGAGCTGTAAATAGTAGGCTGCGCTTAAGCCGCCAGGGCCGCCGCCGAGGACAGCGACTTTCTTTCCTGTGGACGGGGCACATTTCGGCGGCTCCACAAATCCGGCGTAATCTGCCGCAAAACGCTTTAATCCTCTGATATTTACCGCATCGTCCACCATGTTCCGGCGGCATCTCGCCTCACACGGGTGCTCGCAGATAAAGCCGCAGGTGGTCGGGAACGGATTGTCCTTGCGGATCAGGCGGATCGCGTCGGCGTATCTGCCTTCCTCAACCAGGGCCACGTAGCCAGGAATATCCACATGGGCCGGGCAGATTGCAACACAGGGAACCGGCTGGTTGTATGTACAGGTGCACCGTCCGTTTTTGATATGCTCTACATAGTCATCACGGTAGCCGATGAGTCCTTTGTAGACCATGTTCGCCGCCTCGTAGCCGATGGCGCAGTCGGCGGAGTCCATGATGGAGAGCGCCGTCTTTTCCATAAGGTCCAGCGTGTCCATCGTCGCTTTGCCGTTTAACACGTCGCGGATCAGCTGGTTTAACTGTCCGAGGCCGATCCGGCACGGCACGCACTTTCCGCAGGTCTGCGCATGACAGAGCTCCAGAAACGCGCGCGCCATATCAACAGGACAGAGCCCAGGCGGGCTTGACTCGATTCTTCGTTCCAGATCTTTATAAAGTCCTTCCATCACGATCCGCGCGCGGGTCGGGGACATAATTTCCAATCTGCTCATATGATCCTCTCCTCTTGCAATCTATTTTTGATCGGTGATGTCTGCCCCTCGCAGACATGTTCGTTTACCCCTAAACGTCTTATTGAATTTGTTTCTTAATATATTGCTGATTCTACCACGGAGTCATTAAGTAAATCAAGTGTTTTG
>CAVFLH010000003.1:0-49679 GCA_963622995.1 uncultured Eubacteriales bacterium
AAAAAGACGCATCAACTGACTTTTCAGAAGTTTCCTTCCAAATCAATCAGACGATGCGTCTTAATCCTAAAATCCTATATTACCTTTATAACCTTTTTATCCTAACTTTGACCTTAAACTCCAGCCGCCGGACCTTCCGCCGCTACAGTTCCCTCAGCCGGAACAGTCACGGAACTCGGTCCTTCTGTCTGGGCTGCCGGGCCGGCGCTTGTGGTCCCCTCCGGAACTGCTGTGGACTTCTCATATCCCGGGCCAACCGGACTCTCCGCTGTGGTCTCCTGCGGGTTTGACGGACGGAACTCCTCTGTGGAGGTCTCCGCCTCATCTGTCGGACTCACCGCGTGGCTCTCTGTCGGCTTCACATAGATATTTCCATGTTCATCCGTCTCGTAAACCGCGCTGGACTCATGGCTTCCGGAAGAAGTCTCGATCGGCTTGCCGTCCGGACCAGTCTCAGTCTCACCCGCGCTCTCAGATTCCTTCTTGGACTCGTCGAGCATGGACTCCATCTGGGACTCTTCCTGGCTCTCCTTCTTGCTCTCCTCCTCAGCGGAAAGTGTGGTAGTCTCCGTCGTCGCCGCGTCTTTCGGGATATATCCCTGGTCGGTCGCTACGTGGTCGATCTCCTTACCAGCTTTATTAAGTCCTGTGAGTTCAGCGATCTTCTTGCTGATCGTCTGGACGGTGCTGGACGGTGTGTAGTTCTCCTCACCGTAGAGGAAGTTGTGGAGACTTGTAACATTGCTTACAAGTGTCTGCGGGATAACGCAGGATAAGTTGTTCTTACCGATCTTGATCTTCTGCTCTCCGCGGGCTGCCGGGAATCCGGTGGTCTCGCCGAGATGGTACTTCGAGATGTTCTTCGCCATCGGGAGAATATCGTTCATATTGATGTTTGTGGCGCACATTGCGGACATATTTCCGATAAGGCTGTTTAACGTAGCGAAATCTGCCTTCTTCGCCTTCTCGAATGCCTTCTGGATGATCAGTCTCTGGCGCTCGGTACGCGCGTAGTCACTGTCCATCAGACGGAGACGTCCGTAAGCAACAGCCTGTACGCCGTCTAAGTGGTTCATTCCTGCGCTCTTCAACTGTACGGAACCGATTCCGGTACCTTTTACAGTCTCTGTGATGAACGCGTTGATGTAATAGAACTCGGATTTACTAATATCGATGTCGACACCGCCGAGAATGTTGATCGCTGTCGCAACCGCTTTCCAGTTGAATGCTACATAGTGGGTGATATTGAGGTCCAGGTTCTTGTTCAGGGCTTTTACCGCCTGCTCCGGACCGCCCAGGGCGTATGCCGCGTTGATCTTATTGTATGTGTTCTTGTCGCTCACATTCAGGTACGTATCACGGAATACGGATGCCAGCTTGATCTCACCGGTCTCACGGTTTAAGTTCACGATCATGATAACATCGGACTGGTTTCCCTTTCCTGTGGAGCTGTCACGGGAGTCAAGGCCGAAGACCGCGATGGTCCAGTATCCTTTTTCCATCTTGTCTCTCATTTCCAGGGAGATATTCTCATTCTGAACGTCCGTAACATCAAACTCGTTCTGTCCGTTCATCTTTCCGAAGTTGTGCTGGATATAAGCGTAAACAGCTCCGGCAAATCCAAGAACCAGAACGATCAGGGTGATCAGAACGCCGATGATGATCTTTTTCTTCTTATTTCCGTTTTTCCGTCTTCTGTGGTTGTGGGAAGCTGCCCCATGGCTCTTCACTGCGGCACGGCCTACACGGCTGTTCGGATCAGCGCTCATGGTATACAACTCTTCCGTCTTGTGAGTATGGCGCTTTGCGGACGTCTCACTCTCGCTCTCACGCCGTCTGCTCTTTCGGGCGCGGGAACGGTCTAATTCGTCTTCATAATTCATGTCATTTGTCCTCGTCTTAGTAAGCGTTTTTATTGATGAATCCCTTGAAAACCGTTAAGAACATGATCTTGAAATCAAGACCAAGCGTCCAGTTCTCGATATAATAGAGATCGTGCTCGATCCGCTTAATGATCGAGGTATCTCCACGGTAACCATTCACCTGCGCCCAGCCGGTAAGGCCCGGACGAACCTGGTGTTTGATCATATATCGCGGGATTTCTTCCTTAAATTTTTCAACGAAAAATGGCCGTTCCGGTCTCGGTCCCACAAGACTCATATCCCCCATGAGGATATTGAAGAACTGCGGCACCTCGTCGATGCTTGTACGGCGGATAATTTTTCCGATGAGAGTTACACGGGCATCTCCCTTTGTTGTCCAGCGGCTCTTCTCCTTACTCGGATCCTGAACCGTCATGGAACGGAATTTATACATTTTAAACGGCCGGTTGTGAAGTCCGACACGTTCCTGACAGAAAATAATCGGTCCCGGAGATGTCAGTTTGATGAGCACTGCCACGATTAACATAATCGGGGAGAACAGGATGATTCCCACGATCGCTCCCACGATATCCACGGCTCTCTTTGTCATCGCGTTCACCGGATCATTTAACGGAACACGGCGAATATGGATCACAGGAAGTCCCTGAAGATCTTCCATATACGGGATCGTCGGGATAATGTTTCCGTAATCCGGGATAAACTTCGTGTGTACGCCGGATTTCTCACAGAGCGCTACGATATGGCGGAGTTTTTCGTACTCGCCAAGGCTCAGTGTGACGGCGATCTCATCGAGGCTGTTCTGTTCTAAAATATAATCAAGGTCCTCGACACAGCCGATAACCTTCACTCCCTTATACTCACTTCCGCGTTCCTTCGTATCATCGATGATTCCGCGGATCGCGTACCCCCATTCCGGATTCTTGTTTACCCGGTCGATAAATCCTTCCGCTGCGGAGGAATAACCAACTAAAAGGATATGTTTCTGATTGTATCCCTTCGAGCGCATGGACCGGAGCACGATCCGGATCCCGTTCCGCTCGATGGTCATAAACACTACATTCAACACATAGAAGTATACGACCAGTCTCTGGGAGAAGTTGTAGAGATGCGGCTCTTTTCTTCCGAAGTACAGAACCAGTCCGAACACCAGGAGTCCGATCGTGTTCGCCTTGAAGATCTTTCCGAATTCATTTCTGCGCCCGAGCACACGCTTCGGGGTGTACAGTCCAAAGAAGGAGTACAAAAGCAGATACGCCGGAATGATGACGAGCAACGCACCAAAATAAAAACCGACCTCAAGTGTCCGTTTTCCCAGCAGGTTCGCCCATCCGCTTCCGATTACGATAAACCACGCAAGCAGATAGGAGAACGCTGTCACGAATGCGTCAAGCACAACGTGAAAACGATTGAGGCTCTTCTGATTATCTTTGATCATATAATTTCACCCTGTTTTCCAAGGAACATGCCGGTCGGAATTCTTTCCGTTGTCAGCGCATGCACAGCCGCGCCAGCTAATTCCTTCCGGCAGGTATTTTCAAGCATACCATATCCCGGCGAACTGCCTTTTCAGGTCATTCCCCCGGACATAGTACCGCCATCGTAAAATATGCATACATAGTATACATAAAATTTACCCATTTGGAAATAAACGTTTTCTTAAGAAAATCTGAGATTTCTGTAAATTATTCGTTTATTCTGCACAAAATCAGCCGTTCAGCATACCCGCGCTGAACTAACTGCACAGCATCCGGCGCCAAATCTCAGGCTTTCGCCCCAAGCTTCGCCGCCTGTCTCCTGGAAAACTCATAAATATAGACTGCGGTCCCGGCGATCAACTCAAACTGGATCCCGATCTCCCGCTGTAATCTTCCCTTAAAGGAAGGAACGCGCTTACAGTTCTTTAACGTCTTAACTCCCTCAAGGAATCCGGTCACGTAATCCTTTCCGAATCCCATCTTCTTAAAGAACAGGAACTTCACGAACGTTCCCGCAAGAAGACACGGGGAGTTGAGCAGAAGCTGCCATCCGCGCATGTTCTTATAATTTAAATAGACGTTGTTTCTCGCCGCAAGCTTTACCTTGAAGGAATTGTATTTGGAACCGCTGGTTCCGCTTCCCACATGGTAGACCACAGCTTCCGGGCAGAATACGTTGTCATATCCGTAAAGCTTCGCCCGGTATCCCACATCGATATCCTCAAGGTAAGCGAAATGCATCTCATCGAAGTATCCGATGGTCTCAAACACTTCCCGGCGGTAGATCGCCGCCCCGGCGCAGGCTGTGAAGATGCGGCAGCTTCTCTTATAAAGCTTTTCCGGACGTCCGACGCCACGCTGGAACGCCCAGCCCAAAACGCTGTACATGTCACCGGCATCGTCCATAAGGTCCGGATGGTACATCTGGATCATCTTGCTGCTGACGGAAAAGATCTTCTCTGACCGGTCCATGGCGCGCTCTAACGCCTCGACATAGTGCGGTGCCACTTTTGTATCATTGTTTAAGAGGATCACATATGGCGTGTCCGCCGCCTTGATCCCCACGTTCACCGCGCCGGAAAATCCTGTGTTTTCCGGGAGAAAGATCGACGGGATCTCCCGTTCCTTCAGCCATTCCACACTTCCGTCCGTGGATCCGTTGTCCACCACAAGGATCTTGAAATCCTTCGTCGTCTGCTTTTCCAGTGCCTCAAAGCACGGTTCCATAAACGAAAGTCCGTTGTAATTCGGAATTATGATCGTTGTCTTCATTCGTCTAACGGTACCTCCAGTTTATATGGTTCCCCGATCTTTTCCTTTTTTAAGTCACGCAGGGCGAAATTTGATTTCCGCAGCGTCAGGTTCGGGTTGTAATACGGGTCTCCGTTCTTTAAAATATCCGGCCAGTGCTTCGCGAATGTGGCGATCTCACGGTTGAATCTTGCGACCTTCTCCGGAGTATCCTCCAGGCCACGGGATTTCGACTCGTAGTGGTGCAGCACCGCATACGGTGCGTAGACCACGAGTTTTCCAAGTGCTCTCACCTTCATGCAGTAGTCGATATCGTTGAAGGCCACCGCAAGTTCTTCCGTAAATCCGCCTGCCGCGTCAAATACGGACCGCTTGCTCATCATGCAGGCCGCTGTGACGGCGCTGTAATCCTGGGCACACATCGCACGGTTGAAATAGCTGTTCTCGGATTTATGGAGTCCGATAAAAGTATGGCCCGCGATGCCGCCGAAACCTATAACAACGCCGGCATGCTGGATCGTGTCGTCCTCGTAGAGAAGTCTCGCTCCGACGATACCAACGTCCTCTCTCTGGGCAAATCCAAGCATCTCTTCCACGAAATTCTTCGCGATCAGCTCGATATCATTGTTCATGAACAGAAGGTACTCGCCCTTCGCGTGCTGTACGCCGAAGTTGTTGATGGCGGAGTAGTTGAACTCTCTCTCCCAGCGGACAACGTGCACGTTCGGGAATTCCTTCTGGATCTTCTCGTAGTAATCCCAGGTCGCCTGCTCCGTGCTGTTGTTCTCCACGATGACGAACTCCAGGTTCTTGTAGGTTCCCTCAGTTAACATCGGGCGGATGCAGTTGTCGAGGTCCACGGTGTGGTCCTTATTCGGGATAATTACGGACACAAGCGGATTATCCTTGATCTTAAATGTGGTGTGGTAGATGCCGTAATCCACGCCCTTTTCCACCTTCTCCGCCTCGATGCCCACTCTCCTGTAGTGGTCCATGATGGCGCGGGAACCGGCTGTGAAGGCGTAAAGCTTGCTCTCCGGGTTGCTGGCCGTGGAATTCGGGTGGCAGCGCCAGTGGTAGAGCACCTTCGGTATATGGCAGATCTGCTCCGCGTTCTCCGTGCAGCGGAAAATAAAGTCGTAATCCTGTGCCCCGTCGTACTCCGCGCGGAAGCCGCCGACCTTATCAAGCAGTTCTTTTTTCACCACAAACAGATGGCAGATGTAGTTGACACTCGTCAGGAGGTCCGGGTTGAAATCCGGCTTGAAATGCGGGTCAAACAACTCATCCCCATCCATATCTAGCTTGTCCTCATCGGAATAGAGGACGTCGCAGTTTCTGTTTTCATTCAGTTTTTTCGCGCACTCAAAGAGAGCGTTCGGTGTCAGGCGGTCGTCATGGTCCGCAAGGACAACGAAATCTCCTTCCGCCATCTCGAGAGCCGCGTTCGTATTTCCGGAGATACCGAGGTTGTCCCCCAGAACCTTATAGCGGATCCGGGAATCTTTCTCCGCGTATTTCTTTAAGACATTCTCCACACTCTCGCCCGCCGGGCTGCCGTCTGCGATGCATAGCTCCCAGTTCGCGTAGGTCTGGTCCACGATGGAATCCAGCATTTCCTTTAAGAACTTTTCCGGAGTCTTGTAGACCGGGATCACGATGGAGAACTTCGGCATATACCCGAAGGTCACCTTTTTCTGCTCTTCCAGCTCTTCCTCCGACGGTTTTGTGAGGTTCCACCACTCGGCATAGTCATAATCGTCGTCGATTCCCTGGATCTTGTGCTTTGACTTTAAGATCAGGGCCTTTAAGCCATTCTCCTTTAAGAAGTCCCAGGCAACATGGACGGTCTCCATGTTCATCAGGTTCATAAGCTTCTGGACCTTGCGGTTTGCAGCGCCTGTCTTCTTGCGGATCATAATATCACTGTATTTCACGCGGGTCGTCTTCTTCTCCCCGCAGATCACAAGGAAATAATTCTTTCCATGTTCATAGGGGAAACGGATATCGAAACCGAGGTCACGGTCGATAATCTTCTTATAATAGATCTGACTCACGTCGTCTCTTCTCGTCGGGACGATCTTCGTCTCCACCGGATTTCCTGCCTCGTCCTCGACCCGGTATGTGATCACGGAATTCGGGTCACTCTCAACGGCCCAGCCGTTTAACTGGATCGTCTGCTCCCGGACTCTCATCACTTCAACACTGTATTTCATACTTCCTCCTGTGCCTCAGCCGGTGTGTCAAAATTGATGCGCTCTTCCTCGACAACAAGCGGGCGGTGCATCACACGGGTGTTGATGCTCATGATATACTCGCCCAGAAGACCGATAAAGAAGATCTGGACAGATCCAAGAAAACACATGCCGATGAGAAGCGGCGCCATACCTGCCGCGAAACGGTTCCAATAAAGGAGCTTCATGATCAGGTATACGATTGCTACGATAAAGCTAACCCCGCCGCAGAAGCCGCCGAAGAAGGTAGCCAGGCGCAGTCCCGCTTTCGTGTAGGATGTGAAGCTCAACATCGCCGCGTCGTATAATTTATAGAAGTTATTGTGGGTCTTTCCCGCGCGGCGCTTCGGCTGCTCGTAGGGGATCTCTTTTCTCTTAAAGCCCAGTTCCGCAACGATTCCGCGGAGGAACGGGGTCGGGTCGTTTAAGTTTCTTAAGACCTCGATAAACTGTCTGTCATAGAGTCCGGAACCTGTGAAGTGCTCGATCTGCTCTACGTCAGACAATTTGCGGATCAGTTTGTAGTAGCAGCTTCTCAGCCAGTACATGATCGGGTTCTCTTTGCTGCTCGTCTTGATTCCGATGACGATCTTGTAGCCATTCTCCCACTCGTGGACATACTTCGGAATCAGTTCCACCGGATCCTGGAAATCCGCCACCATGGAGATGACGCAGTCGCCGGTTACCTGAAGGATTCCATAATATGGAGAATTGAACTGACCGAAGTTTCTCGCGTTGAAGATCGCCTTGATCTTCGGGTTCTTCGCGCAGAGCATACGGAGCAGTTCTCTCGTCTTATCGGTGGAGTCGTTGTCGATGAAGACCAGCTCGTAGTCGTACTGCGGCAGTTCTTTTATGATGATGCCGATGACAGCTTCGCTGATCGGAACAACATTCTCCTCCTCGTTATAGCATGGAATCAAAACGCTGATTTTTTTCATGTTATATTTTCTTCTTCCTTAAATATTACCTGACCTGATGCCGATCCGGCATCTTTTTCAGTTTCTTACAGCAGTGCGGCGGGTGCCGGTCTGCTGAACTTTTTTCTAAATTGTTGCCTAGTCTTTAACTTTTATCATTGTAACCATTTTTTCTGTTTTGTCAATACTCGACGTATTTCGCAGCATTTTTTGTCAGTCTGTGATCGGTCTGCATTTCTGCCGCTCACCGTTTTTCTCTGACTCTCCAACATCTCATCATTATGCAGTTAAATGGTTCTCTTCCTAAGTGCGATCATTCGGGTAATTCCGGTCTTGAAATCCACCTCCGGCTTCCATCCCGTCACCGTCTTCAGCTTTTCGATCGACGGCATCAGATTGATCAGCCCTTCCGCATTCTCCCCGCGGGTGTTGTACCGGCTCTCGCCCTTTCCACCGCAAAGTTCATGGATCTCCTCCACGAATTCCCTTAATACCTTTGTCTCTGCGCCGCCGAAGTTAAACACTGGATTTTTAAGTCCCTCAAACGCGCTTTCCGGCGCTTCGCAGAGCGCCGCCATTCCTCTCGCGAGATCGTCGATATAGAGGAAATTCCACTTCTGGGTACATGCCCCGAGAGACATTTCCTTATTATTTAAAAATGCGTCCAGACAGGACTCCACCAATGTCCACGGGTGGTCCCCAGGGCCATATGCGCTGAAGATCCTGGCGTGAATGTACCGCAGTCCAAGCTCCCCGCAGAGTTTTTTTCCTTTTTCCCTCATGGCAAGCTTCGCCTCGCCGTAGAGGGATCTCGGCTCACAGACCGTGTTCTCTGTGATCAGGTCCTGGTGCATTCCGTACTCCGCCTGGGAGCCGGAAAACAGGAATTTTTTGCAGCCCAGGGCTTTCGCGGTCCGCACCGTCTCCAGGGAGGTCTCCATGTTTTTCTCCTGAAGCGCCTTGTCCGTTCTCGACGCGCTTCCGGATCCGCCCCAGCCGAAGTGGCAGAACACGTCCTGTGGTTTTGTCACCTTTTCCAGGAGCTTTTCCGGCTCGGAGAGATCGTTTTCGGTCACGAGAAGGCGTCCGGTTAAAAGTGCCTCCTCGTTTCCCTCAAGGATCGTATCAAGTTTTGAGGACTTGGGGCGCACAATGGCGGTCACCGTGTGTCCTCTCCTCAAGAGTTCCCGCACCGTCGCCGCGCCGACAAAGCTCGTCGAACCTGTCATGATGATATTCATATCTGCTGCCCCTTTCCTCATTTAACGCTAATCAATCATCCATCTTAGTCCCGGATGCCAATATACCGTACATGATAGAATCAATAGACCGTTTTTTCTTAACCGTCTTGCATTCTCTTCTAAGTTCCATGTACCAGGCATACTGACCTTCTTATTTATTCTCTACCAACGGAATAATCATATTCTCTTTCAGCTCTTCCTCCGGAAGGAACGGAGCAAGGTCCTCCAACGGCACAGACACCATGGTTCCGTCCGGCAGCATCTTTGCGGATGCCTTCGGCTCGAAGCCCTGTTTCATGTCCACGAAGATCTCGCAGATCACCGGTCCGTCCATGGCGAGCGTCTTTTCAACTGCCTCGCCGAGCTCGCTGTTGTGATGTGCTGCCACATACGGATATCCGTATGCCCAGGCAAGCTTCTCCATATTCGGGAAGCTCAAGTCATGGCTGTCCACACCGATTCCGATTAACGGCTCATGGAAATGGGTCTTCTGGGTCTGGCGAATAGAATGGTAGCCGCCGTTGTTGATCAAGAAGATCTTGATTCCCATATGATGGTGAACGATGGTCTGGAGCTCCTGGATATTCATCTGGATACTGCCGTCGCCGGTCACGAGGATCACGTCCTTCGTGTGGTCAGCCACCCAGGCACCGATGGCTGCCGGGAGGTCATAACCCATGGAAGCGATTGCAGAGTTGCTGATGAACCGCTGTCCTTTCTTCATCTCATAGGCATGTCCGCCTACCACGCACGCGGAGCCGTTGCCCACAACGGTGATCTGTCCTTCCTCGGCGCGCTTGCTGATCTCCTTGATCGCGGCATATACGTTTGCCGGTTCGTCATCCCCGGCCTCATAGTGCTTCGGCTGAACCACCGGATATTTTTCCTTCCATTCCTGGCAGCGCTTGATCCACCAGTCTACGGCTTCCTTATCCTTTGTTCCGCCGTTCGGATCGAATTCTTCCTCGTCGAGAACGAGTTCCATCTTCTCGAGAAGGTCCTTGACATCCGCATGGACCGGCATGTCAACGTGGACCGTCGGCTTCTTTAACTCTTCCGCGTCGATATCATTGTAGATCACATAGGCCTCTCTCGCCCATGTCGGGTAGTTGTAGCCCACCTGGCGGATGGAGAGACGGCTTCCCAGTGATAAGAGGAGGTCGCTGTTCTGTACCGCAAAGTTTCCGGCACGGTCACCCATGTGTCCGGCACGTCCCACATAGAGCGGATCCGTGTCATACATGCAGTCGATACTGTTCCAGCCGGTAACAACCGGGATTCCAAGTTTCTTTACGACTCTCGTGAAGACATCGAAGGCCTTTCCGATACGGATTCCGTTTCCGGCGTTGATCACCGGGCGCTTTGCCTCGCGGACCTTCTTTAAGATCTCGCGGGCCTGTTCTACGGTCACAGGATCCGGCAGTTTCACGCGCTCTTCGCCCTGTCCGCTTAAATCGGACGGGATCATTGCCGGTTTTCCTTCAATTTTATTCATCATGCAGATCGTGCATCCGGAACATCCGGTTCCATGCCCGGACCAGCCGGTTCCGCCTGCCTCGTAATCGTCTTTATCGAATCCAAGGAGCGCTTCCGTCTCAATATACGCGCCCTGGACATTTAACGGGATGTCAAGCCAGCACGGGCCCGGTCTCCCTGTCTGCGCAAGATAAAGCGCTTTCTCCAGGCAGAAGCGGATCCGCATCGGGTCCAGAACCATCTCGCTGTACTTCGTCATGCAGTCGATGGCCTTTGTGATCTCAAATTCCTGATCACCCAGCGCACGGATCCCCAGTCCTGTGCTGTGGGCCGTCGTGTCGTAGCGGACCTGTCCGGATAAGACGAGCATCGGGATCGAATCGAGCCAGCCGCCGACAACGCCGGTGATGGCGTTCGTTCCGCCAGGACCTGTGGTTACGCAGAGAGCCGCGATCTTGTTGTGGATTCTCGCGTAGGCCTCAGCCGCGATGGCACAGGCCTGCTCGTGATGGTTAAAGTAGCAGTGAAGACCCGGCTGGTGTCCAAGTCCGTCGTCCAGGTGCATCGCGCCGCCGCCCGTAACCATAAACGCGTCGGTGATGCCCTCGTCTACCAGCTTCTGGGCAATATAATCAGAAACTTTCATTCTCATAAGTGAAACCTTCTCCTCTCTCAAATCGACAAATTTCGAACATGCGAATCTTCGCCAAATACATCTTTCTCGATTATACCATGCAGACTGCATACAGTCCAGTAAATCATATTTTTGTAAGGTTTTCGCAGGTCCTACCCGGCGGCGCTCTCCGCCTTTATTTTCCGCATTTTCCATCCCATGAAACGCTTTCCACGGCGTTCCAGATATGCCAGGAACCCACACTGGAATTCGGCCTTGCCAGCCTGTTATAATCAGCCCGTAAACGAAAACACCACGACAAAAGATTTCAATTTTCATATCAAAAAAGGAGAGAAAACGATTATGAAAAAACAGACAAAGATCGCTGCGGTCTTATCCGCAGCAGCATTTATGACGATGGTCTCCGGCCTGCCGGTCTATGCGGCATCCTACGGCTGGGTGACAGAGGGCGACGCGAAGGTCTACTACGATGAGGACGGGTACCTCACCACCGACGCCTGGAGAAAGCGCGGCGAAGACTGGTTCTACCTCGGCGAGGACGGACAGATTGTAAAGAGCGCGAAGATCGACGAGTACTATGTGGATGACGAAGGAAAAATGGTCACAAGCGCATGGGTGGAGTTAAAGAATGAGGAAGATCCGGACTCCCCGGAGACACCGGATACCTTCTGGTACTACTTTGAGAAGGACGGAAAGTCCGCTGTCTCCAAGTGGGTGAAATTCGACTCCAAATGGTACTATTTCGATGAGTCCGGCCACATGGCAACAGGAAAGACAGAGATCGACGGGGCGACATACTACCTCGGAACAGAAAAAGACGGTTCCATGCGCACAGGCTGGATCCGCCTCGAGGAGAACAGCCACGCGCCGGGCACTTCCGAGAGCTGGTACTACTTCAACTCTGACGGCAAGATGGTGACTACCCAGTATGATAAGAAGATCGACGGAAGTTACTACACCTTCATCGACGGTAAGATGCAGACAGGCTGGGTCCTGATGCCGTCCAATACAGACGCGACAGACAGCAACGCCGCATCCCCGAAGATCACCGACTACCAGTACTACGGGGCAGCCGGTGACGGAAAGCGCGCCGAAGGTTTCCACTCCATCGAGGGCATTTCCGGGATCCACGCAGCGGATGAGGTCTATACCTTCTACTTCAAGGCCGGAAAGCCGTACGTTTCCGAGAAAAAGGGAAATTCCCTGTTCACCATCAACGCGAAAAAGTACGCCTTCAGCGACCTGGGAATTATGCAGACAGGCAGACAGATTGCTAACGTGGCAAACGATGAGATCGCGAACTTCTACTTCGGCGAGGACGGTATCGTAAAGACCGGAAAACAGGCGATCTACAACGAGGAGACCGGTGAGACCGAGAACTGGTTCTTCCACACCGACGGTGACAAGAAAGGCCAGGGCTACCATGGTCTCCGCGACGGAATCCTCTACGTCTACGGAAAAAGACAGGACGCCACCGCCGACCAGAGATACGCACCGGCCGACTTAAACGGCGTGACCTACCTCGTCGGAACCGCCGGAAACGTACAGAAAGCGTCCGCTTCCTCCACTTCCTCCGAGAAGCCGGAGCTGGGCCGCGGATATAAGGACATCAAGGACGCGAATGGCAAGATCTGGACCGTGAATACGGCTGGAATCGTGCAGTAAAATCGCATCCGTTCACAGCAGGTAAAGACGCTGGACTCCGGGAAACCGGAGTCCAGTTTTTTCGCGCCGGGGCTCGACCGCCTGTGGTAATCTGCGTCTTCACATGCGTGTACATCATTGGCTTTACACACTATTTACTTTCCGTAATATACTCTTTCACCAGGCGGTTCAGTGTACATTTCATCTGTACCACAATGTCCATCAGCCTGTCGTTCTCTTCGCGAAGCCTTTGGTTTTCTTCTTCCAGAGCATTTTTGCAGCGTCTCTCCATGCTCATTGTTTTCGTCCCCCTTACGCCTCGTCAGCAGCCGCCCTTTCCTGCGTCCACTTCCTTTTTCTTAAATATATAATACATTTTCTGCCAATTGAAAAGTGTTTTTGAACGCAAGTTTCGACACAGTTCGAAGGACACCCAGTACGCATGGGCAGATAGCTGCATTGCCACACTCCTGCTGCCCCTGGACAGCAGATTTCAGCCAATGCAAAAGTCAATGTGCGAAAAAGCGACAGTCCCGCCCCAAAGCAAGACTGCCGCCAAATTTTCACTTATATGATATGAAGCTGCTCAAACGCCCACGCGATGCCGTCGTCCTCAACGTCCTTCGTGATGAAAGTCGCATACGGCTCCAGCCCTTTCGCATGCTTCTCCATAATAATGCTGTTTCCGGCATACCGGATCATCGCCAGATCGTTCATACTGTCCCCAAAGGCGTAGGAATCTTCTCTCGCGATCCCGTATCTCTTTAAGATCACTTCCATCGCCGTCGCCTTATCATACCCCGTCGGCACGCACTCATAGAGACCGTGTCCCCGGTCGATGGCGGTCATATCAGGCGCCAGGATCTTCAAGAAACCTTCCTCGTCGCTGTTCTTGTCCGCGAGGACGCAGAACTTATCGAAGTCCACCAGCTCCGTATTCCAGTCCGCGCTGGCTAATCCCTGGTTCTTATAGACCACGTTTTTCACATGCTCGATCTCGTCCATGTGGGAGACACCGACCTGCACCGTGCATGCCTTCGGTCCCTCTAAGATTCCGTCGAGCTTACACTCCAGGATTGCCTTCTGGAGCTCCCAACGGCGTTTTGCGGAGATCTTTCTGTGAAGCAGGGCTTTCCCCTCAACTTCCACATAGGTTCCGCAGCCGCAGAGATAACCGTCCACCGGTACTTTCCCCTCAACATCCTTCATCAGGCATCTCGTCCGTCCTGAGTTGATGAAAACCAGGTGTCCGGCACGGCGCGCCTCTGTGAGTGCAAGCGCCGCGCTCTTCGGGAGCTCTTTTGACGCATCCACTAAGAGCGTCCCATCGATATCAAAAAATAATGCTTTTCTTTTCATGATCCCTCATGCTTTTTCCCAGATCCGGCGCAGTAAAAACGCCAGATCGCCAAATCGCTGCTTATCCAGCCTTTTCAAGGCGATATTCTCTCCTAGTTTGCCGCTGTCGTGCTCTCGCTCTCCTCTGCAGCAGTCTCTTTCTCTTCGAGAATGTTCTCAGCCTCTGTTGTCTCGGCCTCTGTCTCCGGTGCCTCCACATATGTGGAGTTGTCGATCAGGTAGTAGTAAACAGCGCCCATGTCGAAGATCTGGTTTGCGGAATCCTCACCGTAGGTCGTGATCATCTGTGCCGCGTTCTTGAAGTAGTTCATAACAGCGAGCTTATCCTTCTGCTCATCTGTGGCGCTGAGATCTTCCTCTTTCTGGATCGCATTTAAAACGATCTGCTGTTTTACAAGATTCTCTGCTGTGTCGCGGAGTCCGTCCTCGTCTGTTCCCAGGAACATGCTGAGGAACTGGTCGAACTCAAGGCCGTAGCTGCTTGCGTAGCTGGAGTATGTACTCTTTAACTGGTTGAACATGTCGTCAACGGCATCCGGGTCAGCTGTGACTTCGGAGTTGTTGATAACCTCATTTAAGAGTTCGCTTCCTGCCGCGTTGAAGAACTGGCTGTCAGCCTCTGCCTGGAGGTCTTTGCGTACTTCCTCTTTTAACTGGTCGAGAGTCGCTGTATCGTCGCTGTAGTAACGTTTTGCGAGATCATCGTCCACCTTGCTGTCAGACTCAGATTTTAACTGGTTTAATTTTACATGGAATACGACTTCCTGGCCTGCGAGGTCAGAGCTGCCGTAGTTGTCCGGGAATTTTAAGTTTAAGTCCTTCTCGTCGCCGACGTTCATGCCGATAACGCCGTCCTCAAAGCCGTCGATAAATGTGCCGCTGCCGAGCTTCAGGTCATAGCCCTCCGCGGTTCCGCCTGCAAATGCCTCGCCGTCCTTTGTGCCGGAGTAGTCGATATTTGCGGTGTCACCTTCCTGAGCCGGACGTCCCTCAATCGTTACCGGGTACTCGGCGCAGAGTTCTTTTAATCTTGTCTCGACCTGGGCGTCAGTTACCTCCTCTTCCTTTGCGGAGAAGGTCAGGTTCTTGTAGTCTCCGAGAGTTACGCTCTCCTCGTCGTGAAGCTCTTCCTCAGATTTTGTCTCTGTCTCCATTGTTGCGGATGCAACCTGCTCCTCAGACGCGGAACTGCTCTCCGCGTTCTGGCTCTTATTTCCGCATCCCGTTACGATCACTGCAGCTGCGGCAACGCAGATGCCTGCTTTTATGATTTTTTTCATGTTCTCGTTTCCTTCCATTCTGTCTCAATTTCCCCGCGCCGCCGCCCATTTTCCGGGTCACCCGCGCATAATATTCATTCTAACATACCGCCACGCGAAAAAAAAGGGTGTTCACAGAAATTTAAGAGAAGAGTTATAAATTCCCATGGATTTACGTCTTTTTCTTCTTTATGGTACTTTTCCTGCAGAACCTGCCGCTATATTTTCTAACGATACTGCATGAACCTGACACCTGCAGTTTCTTTCAGATGCATGACATAAAAACATCCTGAGTGGGGCCATGATACCAGAATATACTATGGACCTCGCCAGGATGCTTTTATTTTTTTCACTGCTTTTTATTTATAAAATGCGCAGAACGCCTTATATGTATTGTACACATCAAGCTTCGAAGCCAGCTCAAACGGCGCATGCATGGAAAGGATCGGAACGCCAAGATCCACGACATCCACATCCATCATTGCCACAAACTGCGCGATGGTTCCGCCGCCGCCTGCGTCAACGGCACCGAGCTCGCCGGTCTGCCAGTAAACGCCGTTCTCTTCCATGATACCGATGACCTTCGCCATGGTCTCCGCGCTGGCGTCGCTGCTGCCGGATTTTCCTCTCGCGCCTGTGTACTTTGTGAGCACGCAGCCTTTGTTTACATAACTGGAGTTTCTGCTCTCGTAAACACTTGCGAATGTCGGATCATATGCCGCATTTACATCGGAGGAGAGACAGATGGAATGGCGCAGAACCGTCTTTGTGTCCGCTCCAAAGCTCTCCGCAAGGTCCTCAACCGCATGATGAACGTAATCGGAGTGAAGTCCCGTGTTTCCGACGGAACCGATCTCTTCCTTATCTGTAAGGATCGTGAATGTGGTGTGCTCCGGGTTCTTCGCAGCGATCTCCGCCATCAGCGCTGTGTACGCGCACACACGGTCATCCTGTCCGTAGGAGCCGATGAGACCGCGGTCCAGTCCGATATCAACGGCCTTGTATGCCGGAACCATCTCGATCTCCGCGCGGGTGAAATCCTTTTCTGTGATTCCGTAGCGGTCGTTCAGCAACTTCATCGCGAGGAGCTTCGCCGGATTCTTGATCTTCTCGTTCTCCTCGTCATGGTACGGGATGGAGCCGATGATGATGTTCAGCTCCTCGCCCTTTAAGCCCTCGCCGAGCTTTCTTCCGTTCTGCTCCGCCGCGAGGTGCGGGAGAAGGTCTGTCACGCAGAACTGCGGATCTCCCTCTTTCTCGCCGATGGAGATCTCAACGACCTCACCGTCCGCCTTCACAACGACGCCGTGCATGGATAACGGCACGGTGCCCCACTGGTATTTGCGAATTCCGCCGTAGTAGTGCGGTTTTAAGTAGGCGATCTCATCCTTTTCAAATAATGGATTCGGCTTTAAGTCCAGGCGCGGGGAGTCAATATGGGCGCCGTTCATGCGCAGTCCCTCGTTCAGGTCCTTTGTGCCGATGGTGGAAGCGATGATCGCTTTCTTGCGGTTTACCCAGTAGATCTTGTCACCCGGCTTGTAGGACGCCTTCGGGTCAAATTCTTTGTATCCGGCGTTCGTTAAGAGCGATACCGCCTTTTTCACGCATTCTCTCTCAGTCTTTCCCTCGTTTAAGAATGTCTTGTATCCCTCGCAGAAATCCTGCGCCTCCGGAATCTGTTCCGGCGCTTTTTCTCCGATATGCGGAGCTTCCCAGAGAAGTGCTTTTTCCAGATCTTTGCCGTTCATGCTAAAAAACCTCCGTATGTGTATTTTTTGAATTACAGCAGCTCACTCACGCTGCCTGGTCCGAATTGGTCCGTTTTATGTAAACCATTTTCAACCCAGGCACATGTTTAAATTCCTGTGTTGTAACTATCGTGTCTTATATCTTATTTGGTGAGCAGATCTTTACTGTCGAGCATCAGTGTAAACGGACCGTCATTCAGCAGGTCCACCTTCATATCTGCCCCGAACTCCCCATGTGCCACCTTCTCCACATGCATCTTACACCGCTCCATAAAGTATTCATAGAGGCGGCTCGCATGTTCCGGCGCTCCGGCGTCGGTGAAGCTCGGGCGGTTGCCCTTTCTGCAGTCCGCGTACAGTGTAAACTGGCTCACAGCAAGAACCTCGCCGCCCACATCCTGGAGCGAGCGGTTCGTCTTTCCGTTCTCATCCTCAAAAATGCGGAGCTTGCAGATCTTGTCCGCCATCTTGTCCGCGATGCTCTCGTCATCCGTATCGGAGACACCGAGAAGGATCAGGAATCCCTGTCCGATGGATCCCGTCTCCCGCCCATCCACATGGACCGACGCATGTTTTACTCTCTGTAATACAACTCTCATGTATATTTCCTCCAGCAATCCTGCCAGCCCGATTCCTTCCCGGTCAGCAGACCTGCTCTCGTTTTATATTTTTCAATATTTCCTTTTCCAAAAACGCCTGTCCTTAACAAGAACGGAAACGGCCTAAGTTGGACCGTTTCCCGCAAGTTCTTCCTGTCTTTTTTCTGCTTTTTCCCGCTCGCGGCGCTTTTCTTCCTCAACACGCCGCTCTTCCTCCTCGACGGCCATGATTGCCTGGTTTAAGGAGAACATCTTCATGTCCAGCATATCCACCATATCGGCGCAGGATTTCAACTCCCGCTCCAGATAATCCGGCGCTTTTCCCTCAAATTTGTAAGCGATCTTGTGCTCTAAGGACGCCCAGAAGTCCATGGCGATGGTCCGGATCTGGATCTCGACCTTCGTGTCCCTCTTTCCTTCCGACAGATAGACCGGGATCGTCACCACCATATGGTAGCTCTTGTATCCGTTCGCCTTCGGGTATTTAATGTAGTCTTTGACGTGCAGGACCGTGATATCCGCCTGTCTCGCGATCATATCCGCAATTGGGTAAATGTCGGACATAAAGGAACAGATGATCCGGATTCCCGCGATGTCATTTAAGTGCTCCACCATGTTGTCGATCGTAACTTCACATCCATCGTGTTTCAGCTTTTTCACGATGCTCTCCGGTGTCTTCAACCGGAAAGTGATATGTTCGATCGGATTGTAGTTGTATAACTGGATAAATTCGTTGTTTAAGATCTCGATCTTCGTGTTGATGGATTTTAATGCGGAGCTGTATAAAAACATCGTTGATTTCCACTGATCGATCTGATCAAAACCTCCAGACTCTTTCGTCATGCTGACGCCCCCTTTCTTTGCAGCCGGGAACGTTCCGTCCATGCGACCATGTCTTCACGCGTTCTCTGCTACAGCTTCAGACCCTTTAAGAGATCCGCAAGGCCTGTGCTTGCCTGACCTTCTTCCTTATATCCGTAGGTGTCCTCAGCTTCTCTCTCCTCTTCCTCCTCGATCAGCTCTTTCATAGACAGACTGATCTTGTTGTTTGCGGTGGAGATAATTTTTACACGTACTTCCTGTCCCTTTTTCAGAACAGCGCCCGGATGTTTGATCCTCTTTGTGCTGATCTGGGAAATGTGAAGGAGACCGGTAAGTCCGTTTTCAAGCTCTACAAATGCGCCGTAGTCCTTTAAGGTCTCGACGGTACCTTTCATGACAGCGCCGACTTCGCACTTTGCGATCTTCTTGTTTGTCTCTTCCTGTTTTTTCTCTCTCGCTGCCTCACGGCCGGATAATACGAGGCGGTGTGTCTCCTCGTCGGCGGTGATAACGGTTACCTCGATGGTCTTTCCGTCGAATTCTTTTAAATCTTCCACATACTCGTCGCTCAGGCGGGAAGCCGGAATAAATCCGCGGATTCCTTCCAGGTACGCAACGGCACCGGCGTTTACGATCTCAGCGATCTTTACCGGGACAACGGTGCGCTCTTCCATCATGTTTTTCAGCTTATCCCACGCGAGGACCTGGTTTGCTTCCTTCTTTGAGAGGACCATGTTTCCCTCGCCGTCGTTTGTCGCCATCACGGTAGCTGTGATCTCGTCGCCCGGATGGATCATCTCTGCCATGTTGAAGTCAGGATCTTCGCTCAAATCCTCCTTGCGGATCACGCCGTCCGCGTAGGTCTTTAAGTCCACGATCACCGCGTCATCTGTCACATCGATTACGGTACCTGTCACAACATCGCCAACTCTAATTTTTTTTAGGGAAGCTTCTAACTCCTCTTTGTAATCGTCCATGGATTCCATATGTCATCTCTCCTTTTCTCACCATCTGCCCTTATGCCGTTGGACGGCATAATTATGGATAGTAATTTCTTTCTCTATTTAACCATATTCTGTGAATATTTGCCATAGTTTTCACAAAAATTTTATGATAAAATGTGCATAGTGTTTGATTATGATTAGATTTTGGAGGCACTTACCATGAAAGATTATGCTGACCTGCATACCCATACCATCGCCAGCGGACATGCTTACGGAACCATCACGGAGATGGTCCATGCCGCTGCCTTAAAGAACCTGCCGATCCTCGGCATCACCGAGCACGCCCCGTCCATGCCGGGAAGCTGCGGGGAAATGCAATTCTGCAACTTCAATGTGATCCCGCCGGTCTTAGAGGGCGTCCGCCTTTTATTCGGCTGTGAGTTAAATATCGTGGATTATAAAGGAACCATCGACCTGTCGGAAAAGATGTTAAAGCGGTTATCCTACACCGTTGCCAGTCTCCACGACCTCTGCTTAAAGCCGGGAACAAAAGAGGAAAACACCTTCGCTGTCATCACCGCGTTAAAAAATCCATATGTCACGATCCTCGGACACCCGGATGACGGAAAATTCCCGCTGTACTACGAGGCGGTAGTGAAGGCCGCAAAGGAGAACCACCGGATGATCGAGCTCAACAACACGTCCCTGACCCTGGGCGGCTCCCGCATCCACGCATACGAAAATGACCGGATCATACTTCCGCTCTGCGCGGAATATAAAGTTCCGGTTATCATGAACAGCGATGCCCACTTTACGACGGCTGTCGGAGAGCATGGACGGGCGGAGGCGCTCTTAAAGGAGTTGAATTTCCCGGAGGCGCTGATTGCGAATTATCATCCGGAGATTCTGAAGGAGTATATTTCGGATTTAGCGGATTTCCAGGGTTAATATCCGCCTTTGTGCGGTGTCTCAAAATGCGCTGCTTTTACGTGAACACAGGCATAACCTGCTGTCAGCAACGCTCCTCATACATATAGCGCCTGCGGCCCCCGCTTTTGGTGGGTTCCCAGACGTACGAGGCCCTGGCATTTTCTTCAGAACGCATAACGACATAAAAAACGGCTGCAAAGTTTCTTTTCACTTCACAGCCGTTTCTTCTTTCGTAAAAATCATTCCAAGATCATTTCAACAGTTTGTCGACCTTCGCCCACAGCGCCTGCAGTTCCTTCTGATCGCTCAGGCGGTCTTTCTGGATCCGGATAATATTCTCCAGCGCCGCATTCGCGCCGTCCGCATTTAACTTCTCGTCACAGGTCTTTTTCGCCTTTGTGTACGGGTCCATGCTCTCCTGATCCTCTTCCTGCTCTGCCTGGAGCTTCTGGATCTTCTCCACAAGCTTTACCGCCTCGTCCGACGGATTTTTTACATCCTGCCAGTCTAAAAGGTGGGTGTTGTTCTCCGCGTTGATCGTATCCAGTGCAATACTGTTCTTTAACATCGTTTTCCAGTTGTCCGAGATTGCCGTCTCATACGTCTGCTTCGCAGTCTTATTATCCGCAAAAGCGGTTACCGGCATTCCCGCAAGACATACCAGAAGACCGAATAAAAATAAAATCCTCTTCATCTTCGTGTCCTCCTCATTGC
This sequence comes from uncultured Eubacteriales bacterium, assembly GCA_963622995.1. Lineage (GTDB taxonomy): Bacteria > Bacillota > Clostridia > Lachnospirales > Lachnospiraceae > Pilosibacter. The sequence continues at coordinate 21,137 of CAVFLH010000003.1, forward strand.
AAGTTTCCACAGTTCAGCCATGCCTCTTCTTGTTTTCATGTTCCATGAAAACAAGAAGCTCTCGGCGTTCCGCATATGCCGATTTGAACGAGAAAATGCTTATGTAAGCAAGCTTACAACACATTTTCTCATTCAAATCAGCGCATGTCTGAACTGTTATCATCTTATCACACTTCTGTCCATTCTTCTACGGCAAAGCTGCGGCAATCCTGCGGCAGTATGATCGTAAATATGGCACCTTCCGGCGAGGTTTCTGCCGCAATATTGCCTCCCATGTACTCCATGGAGCGCTTTGCGATAGACAGTCCCAGCCCGTGATTTCCGTTCTTTCCTTTATAAAAGCGGTCGAACAGATGAGGAAGATCGTCCTCTGAGATTCCCGGCCCGTCGTCCCGGATCGTGATCTTTAACTGCTCTCCGGTCTCCTCCACGGAGATCTGAACCAGCTCCTTCGCGTATCGGATACAGTTTGATGTCACATTCGAGAACGCCCGGCCTAAAAGCATCACATCCGAGATAATTTTATGCTCATCCCCCGGCAAAAATTCCAATTTTATTTTTTTCTGGTACGCAAGTCCCTCGAGGCGCTCGATTTGGTCCTCGATATACTCCCGGATCCCCATCTCCACCGGCACGACCTGGTACCGCATCTGATCCATTCTCGTAAGCGTCAGGATCCCGTCGACAACCTCTGTCAGGCGGCTGCTCTCGTCCAGGATCACGCCTGCTGCCTGGGATACATCCTCAAAGACACCTCTCTGGATTCCCTGGGCATAGCCGCTGATGGACATGAGCGGCGTCCGAAGCTCATGGGACGCGTTCTGGAAGAACACGCGCTCCGCCTCGTCCGCCTTTAAGAGATTGTCCTGCATCTGGTTGATCTCATTTTCCAGCTCATAGAGCTCTTTTACGTTGGTCCCGGTCTCGACTTTCTTAAACTTTTTCTCGCCGATTCCCCGGGCCGCCTCGCAGAGTCGGCTCACCGGAGTCGAGATACTTCCCGCGACGAACCAGAACAGCACGATGGACACCCCCGCCATGGCCAGCATGATCATAAGCACCAGTCTCGACACCTCATTTAAGATCACGCTGGTGTCATGGATCGGGCAGTATAAGAGCACATTCTGGACGCGCCCGGACCGGTTCTGGCCCACATCCAAAAAATAGAGCATATATTTTGTGCCGCTGATGGTCTCCTCCGTGATCTCCCCGCTCTCGAACGCCGGATCATTTCCGGTCATTCTCGTCAGGAATTCCGAGTACATCTGGGTCATCTCCGGCTGGTCATCGTAGTTTTTCGGATACAGCACCCGGTAATTCTTTCCGATCACCAGCATTTTTGACTCCCCGGACTCCGTCTGGGCCGCGTTCCGCAGGGCATTCAGGAGACTTCTCTTGTCATCCGGCGCATTGGTCTCGTCCGGCACGTCCAGGTTGCTGTACTCATCCGCCAGCTCCTCCACGGTTTTCACCATCTGTCCCAGGTCCCGCTTCGCGTTGTAGTTCATATGCCCGTCCAGCGCATAGCTGAACACGAACCACGCCGCCACCGGGAACGCGATCAGAAGAAACATCACCGGAAGGAATATCTTCATCCGGATACTTAATTTCATGCCTCTCCTCCACTCGTCAGGCGGAATCCGTAGCCCCATACAGTCTCGATCTTCACGGTGCTCTTCTGGTCCTTCAGCTTCTTCCTGAGGCGCTTCACCATATCATCCACGGCGCGGGTGTCAACTTCCTTGCTGTCCACCTTCCAGAGAGATTTTAAGAGGTCATCACGGCTCGCCGCATGTTCCTGGCGCTCTAACATATGACACAGGAAATCGAATTCCAGCGGGGTCAGGGCGAAATCTTCGTCCTTTAACTTTGCGGCGCGGCGCTTCGGGTAGAGCTTGATGTCCCCGATCTCGTAGGAGTCCTTCGCCTCTTCCTCCTGTCCTGAGAAGGCGTCCACGCGGCGGAAGAGCGCCTTGACTCTCGTCACGAGCTCCAGCGGCAGGAACGGTTTTACCATATAATCATCGCTTCCGAGAGTGATTCCGGTGATCCGGTCTAACGGGGAATCCTTCGCGGAGACGATGATGATCGGAACATGGCTCGTCTTCCGGATCTGGGTGCAGACCGTAAGCCCGTCCATCCCCGGCATCATGATATCGAGAATGCAGAGGTCCGGAACTTTTTTCTGGAACGCGTCGAGAAGAGACTCGCCGTCCCCGAAACACTCCACCTCGTATCCCTCTTTTTCCAGGAAATTTTCTATCAGAAAACAGATGTTTTTTTCATCATCCGCCACATAGATCAGCTTTGACATAATTTTTCCTCCTGTGTTTCTATTGTCTGCTGAGCCCGCAGTTCATACCAGCATTTCCGGCTGTCTGCGGTCCCAAGCTTTTCCTTCTTCGTTACCGCATATTATACCATGCCTTTCCTTCCATGGTAAATACCTGCCGCAGAATTGCCGCACGACCGCACGGGCCCGCGCCTCATTCTAATCATCTGAATTTCATTTCCAGCCCCCCGCAGCCCGAAGCAGCATACAAAACTTCGCAGAAAATTGTCCGCCAAGCTCTTTTTCCCATTGTACTTTTCAGTAAACTATTGTAAACTAACTCTATATCACAGCGCAGTGTGAAAGAAACGAATTTTTCACTCTGCCTCCTTACATTTTCAGAAAGGACGGAATCTCACATGAATAAAGACCTGGAATTTCTCACCCGCGTGATCGACGAAAAATCCGCGAAGATCCTGGATGCAAACGATAAGATCTGGGAGTATGCCGAGCTGGCGTTCCATGAGACAAAATCGGCTGCCCTGTTAAAATCTATCTTAAAAGAAGAGGGCTTTGCCCTGACCGAAGGCGATGCCGGAATCCCGACCTGCTTTACCGGAACTTTTTCCTACGGAACCGGAAAACCTGTGATGGGAATCCTCGGCGAGTACGATGCCCTGTCTTCCTTAAGCCAGAAGGCCGCTGACCCGCACAAGGAACCGTTAAAGGAAGGCGCTCCGGGACATGGCTGCGGTCACTGCGCCCTTGGTACCGGTGCTCTCGCCGCTGCCCTGGCTGTCAAGGAATACCTGATCGCCAACAAGAAGGACGGAACGATCATCTACTTCGGCTGCCCGGCTGAGGAAGGCGCAGGTTCCAAGCAGTTTATGGCTCGCGCAGGCATGTTCAACAACGTCGATTTCGTATATTCCTGGCACCCGGCAACGAAAAATGCCGTCGAGTGCAGCCATAGCAACGCCATCATGGGCGCAAACTTCTATTTTAAAGGTGTTTCCTCCCATGCAGGTGCGACTCCGTACCTCGGAAGAAGTGCCCTGGATGCAGTTGAGCTCATGAACGTGGGCTGCAACTACTTAAGAGAGCACATGATCCCGGAGGCAAGGATCCACTACGCTTACATCGATGCCGGCGGAACCGCCCCGAACGTTGTACAGGATCATGCGACGATCCGCTACGAGGTCCGCTCCCCGTGGGTCTACCAGGTAAAAGAGCTCTTCGAGCGCGTGAAGAATGTTGCCCGCGGCGCGTCCATCATGACCGATACTACCTTTGAGTGCGAGCTTTCCATGGCATTCACCGAGTACATTCCGAACAATGCCCTTGCGACAGTTGCGGACGAGTGTTTACAGGAAGTCGGTGCTCCGAAGTGGGATGACGCAGACTACAAGATGGCGAAGGAATTCTTAAATTCCTACCCGGAGAACACCCTCGAGAACATCAAATCCCAGATCGTCGAGATCTACGGCGAGGACCGCCTGGACGAGATCCTCGAGAAACCGCTGGATTCCGAGACTCACCCGTTCAACCCGGATAAGATCAAGCTGACCGCCGGATCCACAGACGTCGGTGATGTCGGATACGCCACACCGACCTTAAACATCAATATCGCCACCGCCTGCGTCGGAAACGTCGGCCACTCCTGGCAGATGGTTGCCCAGTCCTGCAGCCCGTTGGCCCACAAGGGACTCCTGACCGCAGCGAAAGTCCTCGCTCTCTCCTGCGTCCGCACCATGGACCGCCCGGATGTGATCGAGGCCGCAAAGAAAGAGCTCCACAAGAGAAACGGCGGTCACTACACCTGCCCGCTGCCGGATTCTGTTCAGCCACCGCTGGATACATACTAAACCGCTGATCTGTGATCTTGCTTCGGCTGTATTTCACAGTTTTATCTGCAAGATCATGTCTATGCGGCAGCCAGTCTTCTATAAAATGAATATTTTTTTTGTTAAGTTGATCAGGGTACATGTCTGTACCCTGATTTTCTGATATAATAACAGTATTCCGACTCATTTACAGCATCAAACTGCTTTTATGGTACGTTTTTTCATAACGATTCTGCATTTTATCACCCACAGGAAAACGTAATTTTTCACGAATGATCCATATATTTCAGGAGGAATTGAACATGAACATACTGATCGCCGCAGATTCCTTTAAGGGAAGCTGCTCTGCCAAACAAGTGACCGATACCATTGAACGCGCCGCAAAAAATGTGATTTCGGATGTGACCGTCACAAAAATTCCCGTCGCCGACGGCGGAGAGGGAACCGTGGACGCACTGGTCGCAGCGATGAACGGCACAAAGGTGCCTGTTCCCACCCATGATCCCCTCGGGCGACCCATAACCGCTGAGTACGGACTTCTCCCGGACGGCAGCGCCGTGATCGAGACCGCCGCGGCATCCGGACTTACCTTATTAAAGCTTGAGGAGCGGGATGCCCTCCACGCGTCCACCTTCGGAACCGGCGAGCTGATCCGCCATGCCCTGGAACATGGGGTCAAAAAGATCATCTTAGGTCTCGGCGGAAGCGCCACCACCGACGGCGGTGCCGGACTGGCAGGCGCCCTTGGAATCTCTTTTCTCGATAAGAACGGAAAGGAACTGGAGCCGGGAGGTGTCCATTTAAGTGAGCTCACTTCGATCTCCACGGACGGGCTTTTGAAGGAAGCGGCCGGATGCGAGTTTGTGGTTGCCTGCGATGTGAAGAATCATCTCTGCGGAGTCCTCGGCGCAGCTGCCGTGTTCGGACCGCAGAAAGGCGCCGATGAGGAACAGGTAAAGATCCTAGACGCCGCGCTTGCACATTATGCATCCATTTTAAAGGATGAACTTCACTGCGATGCCGCTGATACCGACGGAAGCGGCGCGGCGGGCGGCCTGCTCTGCGGAATTCTCCCGTATTTTCCAGTGACGATCTGTTCGGGAATCGACCTGATCCTGGATCTCACAGATTTCGATGAGCATGTAAAGCGTGCCGACCTTGTGATTACCGGGGAAGGCCGGATCGATTTTCAGTCCGCACTGGGAAAAGTTCCTGTCGGTGTTGCGGAGCGCGCCAAAAAAGTCCGGAATGTGCCGGTGGTTGCCATCGCCGGGGCAAAGGGTGAAAGATGCGAAACACTCTACAAATTCGGAATCGACGCGATCTTCGATACGGTTCCAGGTGTCATGTCGTTGGAAGATGTGATGAGTCACGCGGAGGAGAATCTGCTGAATACTGCCGAAAATGTGCTTAGATTGTTTCAAATTGCAAAATAAAAACCATATTCCTGGTGAAGGTGCGACAGACAGCTAAATAGTTTGCCGCACCTATTATGGTATTAGTCAAAGGTGACATGTTCTGAATCGAGAAAAGTTCTTTCTACCGGGAAATGAGATGACAACCCTGACGCCTTATGTTATGCTTGAGGCAGAACATGGATCAGGAGGAAGTTTAGATGGTGAATATATACGGAACGCTGGGACCAGCGTGCGGAAGCGAAAAGGTGCTGGCGGAGATGTTTTCACTTGGAATGACTGGAATGAGATTAAACCTGTCTCATGTTACACTTGCAGAGTCAGGGGAATTGATTGGAAAGATGAAGCGGGCGGCTGAAAAATGTGGGGCAAAACCGCAGCTTCTTGTAGACCTTCAGGGTCCGGAACTTCGTACTGGAACACTCACGGAACCAGTATCTTTAAAGAACGGGGAAATCGTAGAAATCTGTGCCAAGCCGGAAAAGCATGCAAAAGTTGTGCTCCCTGAACTCGTATTCCCATATCTGGTTCCCGGACAGGAAGTTTTCCTTGATGATGGAAAGATCCATCTGAAAATTGTAGAAAAACCTGAGAGTGCAGCAGAGGATCATTATTTCGCAAAAGTGCTCTGGGGTGGTCTTCTGAAGAGCAGAAAGAGCGCGGCGCTTCCAGGTGCAAAGATCTATCCGCCGACATTGACTGATTCTGACCTTGCAAATATTAAAATTGCAAAAGAGATGGGCGTGACGGGCGTTATGCAGCCATTTGTGAGAGATCACAAAGATCTGGAACGTGTAAAAGATGCTCTCCGCGAAGCGGGAGCGGAGGATATAAAACTTTTCGCAAAAATCGAAAATATGGACGGAGTCCGAAAGCTGGGGGAACTTCTTCCGGTCGCGGATGAGATCGTGATTGCCAGGGGAGACTTGGGAAATGCCGTTCATCTGTGGGATCTCCCGGGCGTCCAGCGCCAGATCTCCGAGAAGTGCCAGTCAGCCGGAAAGCCGTTTATGGTGGTGACCCAGATGCTGGCATCCATGGAGCGCAGCCCTGTCCCGACTCGTGCCGAAGTAAATGACATCTTCCACGCAGTGCTGGACGGTGCCTCTTCAATCATGGTTACAGGTGAGACTGCTGTGGGTGATTATCCGGTGGAAGTTATCCGATATATGGTAAATACAGTGAAAAGCGCAGAAAACTATCGAACGCAGTGAAACATCTTTTCCAATAAAAGGAGCGGCAGACTTTTTCTTTGTCTGCCGCTCCTTCTATTACCGAGGATACAATTCTTTATTTGTCTTTCGAAAACCTTAAACCTGGATCCGATCCGCGACTTCGCATCCGATCGCGACTCTGCATCCGTCATTTCCGATGATCATCCAGTCATTGTTCCGCTGGATCACATCGATCGGGTTTCCCTCACAGAAATCATGGCGATGAAGAAAATCCATCACCTTCTGGTTTCCAAGCATCCACTTAATCGTATAACGTTCTCCTGATTTTGCCGTTGATAAAGCCTGCATAATAACGCCCCCTGATTCTATGCTTTACAATTGCTACATTGGATATTGTCTGTAAATTTATATAAATTTATTCTTTTTGTATCTTCTATTTATAGGATACTCCTCAAACTATTGGTTAGTCAAGCATAAAATCAGTTAGGTGTGTGTAATCTTTTTGTCTGTATTAAAACCACAAATTCATGCACAAATTCGGTCCCAGTAACATAGTATATACTGTTTTTCGTACAACAGAAAAACCCGCAGAACAAAGTTCTGCGGGCATCTTACGCTTGGACACAAATATCTCACGGAGATACTATATTTATTTTTTCCGGTGCCATCTTCTTGTCCGCTTCGCGTCCAAGAAGCCGCGCTTAACAGCGCTATAAAAAGTTATTTCACGATCCGCTCAGGAATGAGTAAACTCCCTCCTGAGCTCCTCATGAAAAACTTTTTGCACCTCGGTATTATATCCGATAATTATTCTACGATTGTAGCAACTCTACCGGAACCAACAGTTCTGCCGCCCTCACGGATAGCGAAACGAAGACCCTGCTCCATAGCTACCGGATGGATAAGCTCGATTGTCATCTCAACGTTGTCGCCCGGCATGCACATCTCTGTACCTTCCGGAAGCTCGCAAACGCCTGTAACGTCTGTTGTTCTGAAGTAGAACTGCGGACGATAGTTGTTGAAGAACGGTGTATGACGGCCACCCTCGTCTTTAGTAAGAACGTAAACCTGTGCTGTAAATTTCTTATGGCACTTTACAGAACCCGGTTTAACAAGGCACTGTCCTCTCTGGATCTCAGTTCTCTGAACACCACGAAGAAGAGCACCGATGTTATCACCAGCCTGAGCCTGGTCAAGAAGTTTACGGAACATCTCGATACCAGTAACAACTGTCTTACGAGTCTCCTCGTGAATACCAACGATCTCAACCTCATCGTTGAGCTTAAGTGTACCACGCTCTACACGGCCTGTAGCAACTGTACCACGACCTGTGATTGTGAATACATCCTCGATCGGCATAAGGAACGGCTTATCTGTATCACGAACCGGGTCCGGAATATAGCTGTCAACAGCGTCCATAAGCTCCATAACCTTGTCGCCCCACTCGCCGTTCGGATCCTCAAGAGCCTTAAGAGCGGAGCCCTGGATGATTGGAGTGTCATCGCCCGGGAACTCGTACTCGTTAAGAAGGTCTCTGATCTCCATCTCTACGAGCTCAAGAAGCTCCGGATCGTCAACCATATCGCACTTGTTCATGAATACTACGATGTACGGTACGCCTACCTGACGGGAAAGCAGGATGTGCTCTCTTGTCTGAGCCATAACACCATCAGTAGCAGCTACAACGAGGATAGCACCATCCATCTGAGCAGCACCAGTGATCATGTTCTTTACATAGTCAGCATGGCCTGGGCAGTCAACGTGTGCATAGTGTCTCTTCTCTGTCTCATACTCAACGTGTGCAGTAGAGATAGTGATTCCACGCTCTCTCTCCTCCGGAGCTTTATCGATGTTCTCGAAATCAGTAGCTGTGTTACCTGCAACTCTTGCTGCAAGAACTTTTGTGATTGCTGCTGTTAATGTTGTTTTACCATGGTCAACGTGTCCAATGGTACCAATGTTACAATGCGGTTTGGTTCTGTCAAACTTAGCTTTTGCCATTTTAAAACGTCCTCCTTAATTTTGCGCCCATTGGGCTATCATATTTAACTTAGGCTGAATACTATTATATTCTATTCGAAAAAGTTTTTCAAGCCTATTCTTGCTATATGCAAGAGGAAACTGGAAATAATCCCGTGGGATTATTTCGCAGCGCCCTTTCTCTCAGCGATGATCTTCTCCTGAACGCTCTTCGGTACCTGCTCGTACTTCTCGAAGAACATGGAGTAGTTACCACGACCCTGTGTTCTGGAACGAAGGTCTGTGGAGTAGCCGAACATCTCAGCAAGCGGAACATATGCTTTAACCATCTTACCGCCGCCGATATCTTCCATACCCTCGATACGTCCACGACGTGCGTTAACGTCACCGATAACGTCGCCCATGTACTCCTCAGGCATCGTAACCTCAACCTTCATGATCGGCTCAAGAAGTACCGGGTTACCTTTCGCCATAGCATCCTTGAATGCCATGGATCCAGCGATGTGGAATGCCATCTCGGAAGAGTCGACCTCATGGTAAGATCCATCGTATACATCAGCGGAAACGCCGAGTACCGGGAATCCTCCAAGGATACCAGCCTTAGTAGCCTCTTCGATACCTTCGCCGACCGCCGGGATGTATTCCTTCGGAATCGCGCCACCGACAACGGAAGAGGTAAACTTGAATGTTTCTTCACCGTTCGGGTCAAGAGGTGTGAAGTGTACTTTACAGTGACCGTACTGACCGCGGCCACCGGACTGCTTCGCATACTTGCTGTCTACATCAACAGCCTTTGTCATTGTCTCCTTGTAAGCAACCTGCGGAGCACCAACGTTAGCCTCTACCTTGAATTCACGAAGGAGACGGTCAACAATGATCTCGAGGTGGAGCTCACCCATACCGGAGATGATGGTCTGTCCTGTTTCTTTATCTGTGTGAACGCGGAATGTCGGATCTTCCTCTGCAAGCTTCGCAAGAGCCTCACCCATTTTATCCTGTCCGGCTTTCGTCTTCGGCTCAATCGCAATATCGATAACCGGCTCCGGGAATACCATGGACTCAAGGATTACCGGATGCTGCTCGTCACAGATTGTATCACCCGTTGTCGTATTCTTGAATCCGACAGCTGCTGCAATATCACCGGAATAAACCTTATCAAGCTCCTGTCTCTTGTTTGCGTGCATCTGAAGGATACGTCCAACACGCTCTTTTTTGTCCTTAGTTGCGTTCAGTACATAGGAACCGGAGTTCATTGTACCGGAATAAACGCGGAAGAACGCAAGCTTACCTACGAACGGGTCTGTCATGATCTTGAATGCAAGAGCTGCGAACGGTTCATCATCGGAAGAGTGACGTTCAACCTCATTGCCCTCAAGGTCTACACCCTTGATCGCCGGAATGTCGATCGGGGACGGCATATATTCAAGGACTGCATCCAGAAGCTTCTGAACGCCCTTGTTTCTGTATGCGGAACCGCAACAAACCGGAACTGCTGTACACTCACAGGTGGCTTTACGAAGAACCTTCTTCATCTCCTCAACGCTCGGCTCTTCACCCTCAAGATACTGCATCATGAGGTCATCATCAAGCTCGCAGATTTTCTCAACGAGCTCGCTGCGGTAAAGTTCTGCATCATCTGCCATATCTGTCGGGATGTCTTCGATTGTAATCTTCTCACCCTTCTCATCGTGGTAGATATAAGCCTTCATTTCGAACAGGTCGATGATTCCCTTGAACTCGTCTTCTTTACCGATCGGAAGCTGTAAGCAGATCGCATTCTTACCAAGTCTGGTACGGATCTGGTCTACTGCTCCGTAAAAGTTTGCTCCAAGGATATCCATCTTGTTGATGAATGCCATTCTCGGAACATTATAGGTATCAGCCTGACGCCAAACATTTTCGGACTGTGGCTCAACGCCGCCCTTTGCACAGAAAACGCCGACAGCGCCATCAAGGACACGAAGGGAACGCTCAACCTCAACAGTGAAGTCTACGTGACCTGGAGTATCAATGATATTGATACGGTGCTCAAGAGCTCCTGCTTTCGGCTTGCAGTTCTCCTGAAGAGTCCAGTGACAGGTTGTAGCGGCGGATGTGATAGTAATACCACGCTCCTGCTCCTGCTCCATCCAGTCCATGGTAGCTGTACCTTCATGAGTATCACCGATCTTATAGTTAACACCAGTATAATAAAGGATACGCTCTGTTAATGTTGTTTTACCAGCATCGATATGAGCCATGATTCCTATATTTCTGGTTCTCTCTAACGGATATTCTCTTCCAGCCAAGGATTTTTCCTCCTATTAGAATCTGTAGTGAGCAAATGCCTTGTTAGCCTCAGCCATCTTATGCATTTCCTCTTTCTTCTTTACAGATGCACCTGTATTGTTAGCTGCATCCATAATCTCGTTTGCAAGTCTCTCTACCTGGGTCTTCTCGCTTCTCTTACGGGAATAGAGAGTGATCCAGCGAAGGCCTAATGCCTGTCTTCTCTCCGGCTTAACCTCGATCGGTACCTGGTATGTTGCACCGCCGATACGTTTTGCCTTAACTTCGAGAACCGGCATAATGTTGTTCATAGCCTCTTCAAATACTTCTACAGCGTCCTTACCGGTCTTCTCAGCGACCTCTTCGAAAGCGCCGTAAACAATCTTCTGAGCAACGCCCCTCTTACCGTCAAGCATGATGTTGTTGATCAGCTTGGTTACAACTTTGTTGCTGTAAAGCGGGTCTGCTAATACGTCTCTTTTCTGAGTATGTCCTTTACGTGGCACGTTACTTCCCTCCTTAATTATAAAAATTATATCATCGGTACTCACATGTTTCCATAAAATGTGTTCGCGCTCGGTTTTCTATCTATTTCCTGCAACCACAGGTCAAATACCACCGGCACTAATATGCGTTATTCGCATTCACTTTATTCCTGTTAGTGATCCCTGTGCGTTGTCCAAGTTTCTATCAACCGCCACTTAAGACGGGAAACTCGAACTCCGCTTCGCTACGTTTGAGTAGCAATAATTGCTTCGCAATTATTTTTTATCTTTCGGTCTCTTTGCGCCGTACTTGGAGCGCGCCTGTCTTCTGTTGGCAACGCCTGCAGTATCAAGAGTACCTCTGATGATGTGGTATCTGGTACCCGGAAGGTCCTTTACACGACCACCACGGATCAGAACAACGGAGTGCTCCTGAAGGTTATGTCCCTCACCCGGGATATAGCTTGTTACTTCAATACCGTTGGAAAGACGTACTCTGGCAATCTTTCTAAGAGCGGAGTTCGGCTTCTTAGGAGTTGCAGTCTTAACAGCTGTGCACACACCTCTCTTCTGCGGAGCAGATGTATCTGTGGCTTTCTTGTGAAGGGAATTATATCCTTTCTGGAGTGCCGGAGCTGTAGATTTCTTTACAGATGTCTCTCTACCTTTTCTTACTAACTGGTTAAATGTTGGCATTCTTTTCACCTCCTGTGATATTGACTGTTGGTTGCTGCTTATCAGCCTTTATGCGCACAAAAAACGGGACGTACCCGATGCACGCCCCATTATTATATACAGAGTTTTTCTGCATGTCAAGGAGAAACCTCAAATTTTCTTTGAAAATACGGCGTTTCCCGGCTATGACACGCCTGGATGAGTTGTCTCAATTTTATCTCTTGTGATTTTGACCGATTTGACCTGGTTTTCTCTCTGATTTTTATTATTTATTCTCCAAGGCAGAACATGTCCACCGTCACATCCGCAAGAAGATTTCCTTTTTCATCTGTCACCTCGCTGCGAATGATCGTGATGGATCTGCCGCGGCGGACCAGGATACCTTTCGCGTAGACGGTTCCTTCCGATACATTCCGGATAAAGTTCACATGGGCGCTCTGGGTCACATATTTTCTCCCGTCAGCCCTGGCGGTGAGCCCTGTGACCACGTCCGCCAGGGCGTAGAGCATTCCGCCGTGGACCATTCCCATGAGATTCGTCACGCCGTGGGTGATCTTCATGCTGATCTCGCTGCATTCCGGGGAGATCTTTTCGATCTTCATATTTGTGTATTCCATAAATGGATTGTGTTTTACATATTCGTCCGGGTCGAGGACGTTCCATGTTTCTTTGCTCATCTTTTCTCACATCATCCAATATCCCTGACAGGAATTGAATTTCTCCTTTCCGAATCATCCGCACATGCCATGCATGTGTTTCTGTCATACGAATATCATTTTCACTTTCACGGATCATTTTCCGATTGAATTTTATCACACTTGTTCTTTTCACACAATCATTCCCGGCAAATTCACGCTGCTGAGTTTTTCACCTTCTTTATCATACATTCGCAGATTCTTCATCTCTCCTGCCATCTTCTACCGCAGGGATCCGCAACCGATAAACCGCTCCATGTTCCGGGGACTTACGATTTTCTACAGAAACATTTCCGCCCATGCATGCAAGTCCGCTCTGTACGATGGAAAGTCCCAATCCAAAATTCCCCTTTCTTCCTTTATAAAACCGCTCAAAAATATGCGGCAGTTCCTCCTCATCGATTCCCGGACCGTCATCTGCGACCGTGATCTCCGCCATACCGCCGGAACATGATGCCGAGATCCATACCGCATGTTCCGCATAACGCAGGCAGTTCGATACCGCGTTCTGCAGGACACGGATCAGGAGTTTTGCATCCGCCTTTACCTCGATCTCAGGCACGTTTCCTTCCAGATAGAGTTTCTTCTCTCCGGCACTCCCCCTCATGATCACGGTCTGTTCCTCCAGAAACTCATCCAGCGGAATCGCGAGAAGTTCCATCTTCATACTGCCATTCTCAATCTTTGCAAGCGTCAGGATGCTCTCCACCATATCCGACATCCGCATACACTCTTTCATGATGACTTCCGATGCGGCTGCCGGATCCTTCAGAAGCCCATACTGTATTCCCTGGGCGTACCCTGTGATGGATGCAAGCGGTGTTTTGAGGTCATGGGAGACATTCTGGTAAAAGCTCCTCATATTTTCTTCCGATGCCTTCAGTTTTTTTGACATGCGGTTGACCGAGATCCGCAGTTCTTCAAGTTCCTCCGTTGAAAATGGATCACTGATCGTTTTATACTCCCCATTTCCGATCTGCTCCGCACTCTGACACAGGATGTCCAGCGGTTTTGTAATATTTTTTGTGATCAGCCACACACAGATCCCTGCACCGGTCATGCATACAAGTGTGCAGAACAGCAGAGGTTTCCAGACATTTCCCAGAAGGGACGCTGTGTCGGGAACTGCAGAATAGCAGATGGCATATTTATCTGCCATATTTCCCGCTGCCGGTGATTCCAGAAGTTGAATAATATAACTTTTCTTCGATGTTTTAAATTTTACGGGCTCACGCACAGGAATCCCGTTCCCATCAATCTCTTTCTGACATAATGCCAACATTTCCGAGGTTGCCTCCGCCAGTTCGCCTTCCTTCGGCCATGAAAGTCCAAGTCCGCTTCCAAGAACGAGAACGGATGTCTTATTATTCCCAGACCGCATCATCTCCTCGACTCCGGACAGGAATTTTTCCGTTTTGCGGCTTTCTCCGTTATTTTCCTGAATATCTACGCTCTGTTTCTTACGATCCCTTCCATTGACCTGCCCATTATTTCTGTCATTCATCCCATAGTCTCCGTAGGTCTCCCGGATAATTCTTCTCATCTGGATCACAAGCCTGTCGGTATTCCGCTCCGCCATCTGCTCAAAATAGCCGTTTGCCGCTGCACCGAACATCAAAAATACGGCGATTGGAAAAATGATCAGGATGACCAGAATCGGCAGGAACAGCTGAAACTGCAGGCGTGGTTTCTTTTTCTTTTCCATCTCTACTTCTCCTCTTTCAGGCTTTCAGCCGCTGCTTTCTGTTCGCTCAGCTGAAAACCAAATCCCCAGATTGTCTCAAGAAAAGCCGTGGATCCATACTGTTTCAGTTTCTTCCGAAGACGTTTCACAAGATCATCCACCACATGGATATCCCGGTCATCCTCATAATGCCACACTTCTCTCAGAAGCTCCTTTTTCGCCACAGCATGTCCAAGGCGCTCCATCAGATATAGAAGGAACTCATACTCCGTCGGAGTTGCCGGAAATGTTTCCTCGTTCACAAATATCTTCCGAATCGCCGGGCGGATCGTCATATTTCCGCAGAACAGACTGCCGGTCTCTTTATGAGCGAAAATTTCGGTTCTCTTTAAGACCGCTTGGACACGGGCCACCAGTTCCAGAGGCAGGAACGGCTTCGCGATATAATCATCGCTTCCCTGGGTAATCCCGATAACCTTGTCAAAAGCCGTGTCCCTGGACGAGACGATAATGATCGGAACTCTGCTCTTCTTTCTTAAATAAGAGCAGATCGATAAGCCATCCTCGCCCGGCATCATAATGTCAAGTATCACAAGATCCGCCGGCACTTTTTCAAACTTCCTGACAAGGGCAGTCCCATCTTCGAAGCATTCTACCGCATAACCGGCATTCTCAAGAAATGTTTTCATGATCACGCGGATATTTTCCTCATCATCCGCCAGATAAATTCGTTTCTGCATATGTTTTTCGTCCCGTAACTATTCAGCACCCTGGTAGTTACTTTGCTCCTTTCAATTCTGCCCCCATCATAGCATTGATTCAGTTTTGCGTAAATATCTGCCGCAAATCTGCCAGAATTCAACTGCTTTTTCTGCCAATGCCGGTCCGTGTATGATATGGGTGTAACAAGAAAGCCCCACAACAATGCAACAGCATCATCGTTGTGGGAATAAGATCATATTCGCCGATCAGGCAGAAAGGACGATTCCTATGAAGAAAAACATAAAATTATTTATCGCAGCAGCAGCACTCAGCAGTCTCATGTCCATGTCCGCATTTGCGGCTGAAACACACGAAGAGTTCCGTGCAGAATCAGAGCCTACTTTCGCAAAAATGCAGGAGCTGAATGCCCAGATCAATCCGCTCCGTGAGGAAAACAACAGCATTTCCAACCGCTATAAAGAAATTCTTGCCGCTTATAAAGAGACTGGAGAACTTCCTGTCAGCGAGGAAACATGGAAGGAGATCCGTGCGCTCCGCCGCAGTATCTCTGAATTCCAGTCCTCAAAAGCAGAATCCTCTGTGAAAGAAAATCGTGCAAAAGCCAGAGCAGCTTCCGAGAGCGGTGACTACGAGGCGGCGTCTGAGATCATGAACGGTGTTGTCGACAGCAAGCAGACACGATTTGAAAAGCTTCAATCCGCAAATGCGATCTGGAAGCAGATCCTGGCTCTCCTGAACGGAGAAAACAGCGCAGTAGCTGATGATGAAACTGTTGAAACAGTAGATTCAACAAGTTCAGAGGAATCTGAATCTGTAGAAAGTTCCTCTTTTCAGGATACACCGGAGGTGAATGAAACAGCAGCAGAATAAGAATAGAAATTAATTTCATACGCATCCTACAATTTCAAAAAGTCTCATAACGGTTCCGTAAATGTATTAACGGACTGTTATAAATCTCATTCTATCCCAAGGGAGCCCGCATTTGCGGACTCCCTTTTGTTTATCATCTATCCGTTATCGATTGACAGAAGTCCCGCCGTCCTCAGACTCCCAAGTAATTCATTAAACTGTTCCACAACATTCTCCACATCTGTGGCATCCGCCACCGGTGCAGCCGCCGTCACAGTTCCTGCAGGTCCTGTTGGTCCAGTCGGACCCGTTGCACCAGTCGGTCCTGTCGGGCCCATCGGACCGATCTCACCCTGAGGACCGGCAGCTCCTGCAGGTCCAGCCGCTCCCACCGGACCTACTGGACCCATTGGCCCCATCGGACCTGGCGGTCCATCAAATCCCGGGAACCCCTGGGGACCTCTCGGTCCCTGCGGTCCCCTGCACCAGCAGTTTCCACGTCCACAGCCGCCTCCGCAGTTTCCTCCAAAACCACAATTTCCGCCGCAGCCACAGTTCCCTCCGCAGCCGCCTCTTCCATTTCCTCCACAGCCACAGCCGCCGTCCCAGCGGTCTCTTCCACCGCCGCAGTCTCTGCCTCCATCCCAGCGGTCTCTTTCACCTCCGCCTCTGCAGTTCTCCGCTCTGCAGTCTCCGTTCTCCCAGAAATCATACTCATAATTACGCATAACCAATTCCCCTTTCAGCATATTTTCCTTGCGGACATCCCATACAGGTTGTTCGCTTACTATAATCTATGCTGCCCGTCCAAAACTGCTACTTCTGTGATTTCTGCCCGGCGCTCTGCTGTTGTCTTACTGGATCCGCTGTAAAAATTACTATCTGTGTTCAATTTGCTGTGCTTTTCTTTTCTCAAAATATTCCCTGTTTAACCGGCATGCCTCCGTCCCCGGCCGACACCTCTCCGCCAGCTCATTATACCGCTCCGCCGTTTTCCAATCCCCAATCCTGTCATAACAGACACAAATCTGCAGATACGGCACATATCCCCGGTACTCCGGCATCACGAATCCTTCTTCCCCTGTCCATTTTCCGGTCTGCGGCGCCTGGCTGTACCAGAAAATTGCATCGCGGTATCGGCCACCCGAAAAGAACCACCATCCCAGGTCACAGCAGAGTTCCGGCTTCGGGATTCCCTCTGCGAGTCCGAGAAGCAGAAACCGGAGCGCCCGCCCACGGTCCCCAAGCTGGTACATGCAATATGCCCCATGCCTGCAGGCATCCACCCGGTCCTCCCTCCAGCCGTCCGGCTGTTTCAGATACTCCGAAAACACATCCACTGCCTCCCGGTATCTCCCGTGATAATACAATTCCTTTCCATAATAATACTGTTCCCGCGCCAACAATTTCCCGTTCTCCCGGATCATCCGCTCAAAGATCCGAAGATTCCTATCTGGGTCTCCAGTTCCCTCTTTCCTGTGCTCGATCATAATATCTTCCCGGATCACTTTTCCAAAAGGCATGACCGCCTCATGGATCCGCCCGTTCCAAACAGCTTTCCCGCAGCGCTTCAAAAGCCGTTCTCTATAAAAGAAAAATGACGGTTTGCCATCCCCGTCATATCCCACTGCGTATTTTATCATCACCACGTCCGGCTGCTCTCGATCCAGCCGCCGCTTCAGATCCAGCATTTTCTCCCGTTCTTTCTCAGTAATCACATCATCCGCATCCAACCAGAACAGATAATCCCCCGTTCCCTTCGAGAACGCAAAATTTCTCGCCGCCGCAAAATCATCGATCCAGGCAAAATCATAAACTTTATCTGTAAAAGAATGCGCGATCTCTTTCGTCCGGTCTGAAGATCCCGTATCCACAATAATGATCTCATCCGCAAATCCAAGCACGCAGGACAGGCATCTCCCAAGAAGCTTCTCCTCATTGCGCACAATCATGCAAAGACTGATGGCTGCCATAAGCTCTCCCTCTTTGTCCTATTTCTTCTATTTAATATATGAGAAAAGGCGCCAGTCCGCTATGACCTCTCAGCCACGCGCAGACCAGCGCCCATTTACGCTTCGCATTTTAACGAACCCGACTAATTCTGATTTTATCGTTCTTATTCCGCATCTACTACATAAGCCGCAGCGATATCTTCATAGCCCTCTGTAGACGGGATCTCAAAATAAACTTCCTTGCCCGGATTCTTATACGTCATGTTCATATCCATCTTATAGTTCATCTCATCCACTTCAGATGTGGCATTATCTGTGATGCTCATTCTGAAGTCCATGAACATCTTCATAGCCTCACAGTAACCGTCTTTATTGACCTTCATCTCGCCGTTCGCCTTATTGACTTTCATGCCCATGCTGACGCCAAGCTCTTCGTAGGTCGCTGCAGTCGCTCCTGTAACCGCATTCAGGATCTCATTGATCTTCTCATCATCGATGGTAAACGCAAGTTTCTTTGTATCACCGTCTGTATACATTCTTAAGCCTTTGACAACATCTGTATCCACATTCATATTAATCTGTGTAGCCCGGGCTGTCGCGGTCTCAAGATCCATGGCCTGTTTGTACTTCATGCCCATGGTATCCATATACATGTATCCGTCCGTGTAGAACATATTGATCGGAACCGTGGTTCCAAGTGTATCAGCGTTGCCTTTGCATACAAACTGCATATCTCCGTTCTCGCCCTGTTTCATCATCAGGTTGAGATCCATGGACATATCAATATCCTGTCCGAGATAGGACATGGTAATCGTATAATTCACATCGATATTTGCGCTTGAGAGGGACTCACTAAGCTGCTGTGCTTCCTCATAAACCTCCAGCGCCTCCGGATCATTCTCATCGACAGCGATCGGGACTGCCTTTACCTGGGTGACACCGTTTACACTCCACGCGCCGTTCTTATCGATCTCATAGCCGTCCACACTTCCGGTATTCGTCTGCGCATTGCCCGGATTTGTCGCCATATAGCCGGTATTTCCGAAATAATAGCACTGAGCCCAGCCGTCATGGTCACCGTCGATCCAGTACCAGCCGTTTCTGCAGTAAGTACCGTCATCGTTCTCGTACCACCAGCCGTTCATATCCTCGTGCCATTCACCCGCAAACGCCGGGAAGGACAGCGCCATTGCCAACGGCATCGCCGCAGTCAGGACCATTTTCCACTTTTTCATAAGAGAGACCTCCTTACATTTCTTGTCTCAAGTATAGCAGTTTACAGCCACAATCGCAAACCCCTTTGCCAGTAAACTTCTTACACTTTCTTTAACTTTCTATATTTCTTCCTCTAGAATACTCTTATTGTCAAAAAATCCGGCAAAGCCGTTTTTACGCACTCTGCCGGATTCTATCACTTTTATTTCCTTATTCCAAATACGACTGCTCCGCCTGTATGATCGCAAAATAATTGTTCCACTTTTCCGAGATCATCTTCGTGATTCCCTGTTTCACCTCATCGTTCGTTTTCCCATACCGGAACGGAACAACGGCGTCGAAGATCAGGTTCGTGTGGGTCGGCCCCTGGACCATACGGAAGTCGTGGATGGAGACGCCCGGGAAATGTTCATCGATCATGTCGACGACCTCTTTTTTCGTCTCGTCGATCTTCTCATTGTTCACCACGATGGGGTCCATATGGATCACGGCCTCGCAGCCCAGTTTTTCCTTCAGTTCCTTCTCAACCCGGTCGATCACGTCGTGGATCTCGAAAATATCACAGTCCCCGGATACTTCCCCGTGGAGGGAGATCATCCGTCTTCCCGGACCGTAATCGTGGACCACGAGGTCATGGACCCCAAGGATCTCCGGGTGTGCCAGTACGATCGACTTGATCTCATCCACAAATTCCTTTGACGGCGGCTCTCCGAGAAGAGGATTCAGGGTGTCTTTCGCCGCGCCGAATCCTGTATACAGTACAAAGCATGCCACAAGGCATCCGCACCAACCATCGATGTTGACACCTGTCACATGGGCCACCGCCATGGAGATCAGGACCGCGGTGGTAGCGATGGAGTCGCTCATGCTGTCCATAGCCGTCGCCTTCATTGTCTCAGACTGGATCTTTTTGCCGACGGCACGGTTGTAAAAGCACATGTAGCCTTTTACGCAGATGGAGACCACAAGGATCCCCACCGCCAGAGCACCTGTCTCCACCGGTTCCGGGTGAAAGATCTTCTCCGCGGAAGTCTTTAAAAGCTCGATTCCCATGAGAATAATGATCATAGAGACGCCGAAGCCTGACACATACTCGATGCGCCCATGTCCGAACGGGTGGTCCGCGTCGGCTTTCATGCCGGAAAACTTAAATCCCACAAGGGAGATAAAGGACGAACCGGCATCCGACAGGTTGTTGAAGGCATCCGCCGTGATGGCGACGGAGCCGCTGATCACTCCTGCCAGATATTTTCCGGCAAACAAAAAGATATTGAGCGCAATTCCCACAATGCTGCAGAGCATGCCGTAGGCCCGGCGCACATCGCCGTCCCAGACCTGATCTCTATTTTTAATAAATAAACTGGACAGTACCGTAATCATGTAAACACCTCCATTGGCACAAGTTGCCTTCTTCTAACCCTCTATATACTCAAACAGCGAGGAAAAACATGAACGTATCATGTTCTCCTCGCTGTTCTTATATGCCTCAGCATACGGAAAAGTTCCTGTCCCCAGAAACCTTTCCAAAATATTTATTTGTCAAAATCTCGCTTACTCGTCGATATCCTGTGTATCATCCTCGTTGAGAATGATCTTCTCAGCCTCTTCGATCGGAGCTTCTGTCTCCTCCTGCGGCTGTTCAGCAACCGGAGTTTCCTGCTCCTGGATCTTATCCTCGATCTCGCCTGTGCTGAGCTTGATATTGCGGTAACGCTTCATACCGGTACCAGCCGGGATCAGCTTACCGATGATAACATTCTCTTTCAGACCGATGAGGTGATCGACCTTACCGTTGATCGCAGCCTCAGTAAGAACCTTCGTGGTCTCCTGGAAGGATGCAGCGGATAAGAAGGAATCGGTTGCAAGGGATGCCTTTGTGATACCGAGCATGACCTGTTTGCCCTCTGCCGGCTGTTTGCCTGCAGCGATGAGCTCCTCGTTCATCTCGTTGAAATCAAGAACATCCATGGATACGCCCGGAAGAACGTCGGAATCGCCGCTCTCCTCGATACGGATCTTCTTTAACATCTGACGCACGATCATCTCGATATGCTTATCGTTGATCTCTACACCCTGTAAACGGTAAACACGCTGTACCTCACGGATCATGTAATCCTGTACGGCACGAACGCCCTTAACCTTTAACAGGTCGTGCGGGTTGATGCTACCCTCTGTAAGAACGTCGCCGGCCTCGAGAACCTGTCCGTCCGTAACTTTGATTCTGGAACCATAAGGAATCAGATAAGTCTTGGAGTTTCCTGTCTCCGGATCTGTGACGATGATTTCACGTTTCTTCTTTGTATCTTTGATTGTAACAACACCACCGAATTCAGCGATGATCGCGAGTCCCTTCGGGCGTCTGGCCTCGAAAAGCTCCTCGACACGAGGAAGACCCTGTGTGATATCGCCGCCGGCAACACCGCCGGAGTGGAATGTACGCATGGTTAACTGTGTACCAGGCTCACCGATGGACTGTGCGGCAATGATACCAACAGCCTCGCCGACCTGTACCGGCTGACCTGTCGCCATGTTTGCGCCGTAACACTTGGAGCAAACACCGATATGGCACTTACATGTCAGGACTGTACGAATCTTAACGGTATTTCTGCCGAGCTTCTCAAGAACCTTGATAACGGCTGCGGCACGTTTCGGTGTACACATATGGTTTGCCTTGACAACAACTTCTCCGGTATCCGGATCTGTGATCGTCTCAGCGATATATCTGCCTGTTAATCTCTCCTGGAGAGTCTCGATGGTCTCTTTACCGTCTGTGAAGCCCTCGATCTCCATGTACGGGATCGTGTTCTTTCCTTCGCAGCAGTCTGTCTCACGGATAATGAGATCCTGGGATACATCGACAAGACGTCTTGTCAGGTAACCAGAGTCGGCTGTACGAAGAGCGGTATCGGACATACCTTTTCGAGCACCATGTGCGGAGATGAAGTACTCAAGTACGTCAAGACCTTCACGGAAGTTGGACTTGATCGGGAGTTCGATCGTGTGACCGGTCGTATCCGCCATAAGTCCTCGCATACCAGCAAGCTGCTTGATCTGCTTATCAGAACCACGGGCTCCGGAGTCCGCCATCATGAAGATGTTGTTGTATTTATCAAGACCTGTCAGAAGGTCATGTGTTAACTGGTCATCGGTTGCTTTCCATACATCGATAACTTCTTTGTAACGCTCTTCCTCTGTGATAAGACCACGGCGGAAGTTCTTTGCGATACGGTCAACAGTAGCTTCTGCGTCTGCAAGGAGCTGCTTCTTTGTTGCCGGGACAGTCATATCGGAAATGGATACGGTCATAGCTGCTCTTGTGGAGTACTTGTAACCGATCGCCTTGATATCGTCCAGGGTGATCGCTGTCTGGATCGCTCCGTGTGTATTGATGACTTTCTCGAGGATCTGCTTTAACTGTTTCTTCTTTACGAGGAAATCGATCTCCGGCTTTAACTCGTTGCCCGGGATCGTTCTGTCTACAAATCCAAGATCCTGCGGGATGATCTCGTTGAAGAGGATACGTCCAACAGTCGTATCAACGATACCTGTCATGGTTCTTCCGTCCGGAAGAGTCTTTGTCACACGGACTTTGATTCTTGCGTGAAGAGTAACGGCACCGTTCTCATATGCAAGAAGTGCTTCGTTCGGGCTCTTGAAGAACATGCCTTCGCCCTTTGCGCCCGGTCTCTCCTGTGTCAGATAGTAGATACCGAGAACCATATCCTGGGAAGGAACGGCTACCGGACCACCATCGGACGGCTTTAACAGGTTGTTCGGGGAGAGAAGAAGGAAGCGGCACTCTGCCTGAGCTTCCATTGTAAGCGGGAGGTGAACCGCCATCTGGTCTCCATCGAAGTCCGCGTTGAATGCGGTACAAACGAGCGGGTGAAGCTTGATCGCCTTACCTTCTACAAGGATCGGCTCGAACGCCTGAATACCAAGACGGTGAAGAGTAGGGGCACGGTTTAACATAACCGGATGCTCTTTGATTACATCCTCGAGTACGTCCCAAACCTCTGTCTGGAGACGCTCAACCATCTTCTTCGCGTTCTTAATGTTGTGTGCTGTTCCGTTTGCAACAAGTTCCTTCATAACGAACGGTTTGAAGAGCTCGATCGCCATCTCTTTCGGAAGACCGCACTGGTAGATCTTAAGTTCCGGTCCAACGACGATAACGGAACGTCCGGAATAGTCAACTCGCTTACCGAGAAGGTTCTGACGGAAACGTCCCTGCTTACCCTTTAACATATCGGAAAGGGACTTTAACGCACGGTTTCCTGGACCTGTAACCGGTCTTCCGCGTCTGCCGTTATCGATCAGGGCGTCAACGGCCTCCTGCAGCATTCTCTTCTCGTTGCGGACGATGATGTCCGGAGCGCCGAGTTCGAGAAGTCTTGCAAGACGGTTGTTACGGTTGATGATTCTTCTGTATAAGTCGTTTAAGTCGGATGTCGCAAAACGTCCGCCGTCTAACTGTACCATCGGGCGGATATCCGGCGGGATAACCGGAATCACGTTCATGATCATCCACTCCGGTCTGTTTCCGGAGCCGCGGAATGCATCTACGACCTCAAGACGTTTGATGATTCTCGCTCTCTTCTGTCCGGATGCCTCCTGAAGAGCTTTTCTCAGCTCTTCGGAGTCTTTATCCAGATCGATATTCTTTAAAAGTTCCTGGACTGCCTCAGCACCCATTCCTACGCGGAATGTGCCGTAGCCGTACTTTTCAACGGCATCGCGGTACTCTTTCTCGGAAAGGACCTGCTTTAACTGAAGACCGGTATTTCCTGCATCCAGAACGATATAGGAAGCGAAGTACAGAACTTTCTCGAGGACTCTCGGAGAGATATCCAGGATCAGACCCATACGGCTTGGAATGCCTTTAAAATACCAGATATGGGATACCGGAGCGGCAAGCGCGATGTGTCCGATACGCTCACGGCGGACGCTGGATTTTGTTACCTCAACGCCGCAGCGGTCACAGATAACACCTTTATATCTGATTTTCTTGTATTTACCACAATGACACTCCCAGTCCTTGGTCGGTCCAAAGATTCTCTCACAGTACAGACCGTCTTTTTCCGGCTTTAATGTTCTGTAGTTGATGGTCTCCGGTTTCTTAACCTCACCATGGGACCATTCCAGAATCTTTTCCGAAGAGGCAAGTCCGATACGGATTGCGTCAAATGTCATCGGCTGATAAGTTTCATTTGTCTCAGGCATGAACGGTACTCCCTTCTAATTATTTGTCGTCATCCTCGGTATAATCGTCATCGACATAGTCGTCTTTGGCACCGTCGTTTGTATAGTCATCTTCTTCCACGTTAACGAGCTCGTCGCCCTTGAATTCCTGTTTCTGGAATCCGTAGTCGGATAAGTCTTCCTTATCGTTGTAACGGCGGTCTCCCTCAATGATGGAACGAAGGTCATAGTTGGTATCGGAGTAGTCGATGTTCTCAGACATATCGACCTCTTCACCGTTGTCACGCAGCACTCTTACATCCAGTCCGAGAGACTGTAACTCTTTTAAGAGTACCTTGAAGGACTCCGGAATACCCGGCTCCGGAATGTTCTCGCCCTTGATGATCGCCTCGTAAGTCTTTACACGTCCTACAACGTCATCGGACTTCACCGTCAGGATCTCCTGAAGTGTGTAAGCTGCGCCATAAGCCTCAAGAGCCCAAACCTCCATCTCACCGAAACGCTGTCCGCCGAACTGTGCTTTACCACCTAACGGCTGCTGTGTTACCAGTGCGTAAGGACCTGTGGAACGGGCATGGATCTTATCGTCAACCAGGTGATGCAGTTTCAGGTAATGCATGTGTCCGATGGTAGTCGGGCCATCGAAGCATTCTCCTGTACGTCCATCGCGGAGCTGTACCTTACCGGTACGGCTGATCGGAACGCCCTTCCAGAGAGCACGATGATCAAGGTGCTCACCGAGGTACTCGATAACCTCCGGACGAAGGATGTCTTTATACTTCTCCCGGAATGCATCCCATTCCATATTTACATAATCGTTTGCAAGCTCCAGTGTATCCTGGATATCGTTCTCGTCTGCGCCATCGAATACCGGTGTGGAAACGTTGAATCCAAGTGCCTTGGCAGCAAGGCTTAAGTGGATCTCGAGGACCTGTCCGATGTTCATTCGGGACGGCACACCTAACGGGTTTAATACGATATCGAGCGGACGTCCGTTCGGAAGGAACGGCATATCCTCTACCGGAAGTACACGGGAGACAACACCCTTGTTACCGTGACGGCCGGCCATCTTATCACCAACAGAAATCTTACGTTTCTGAGCGATGTAGATGCGGACTGTCTCGTTTACGCCAGGAGCAAGCTCGTCGCCGTTCTCTCTCGTGAAGAGTTTTGCGTCGATAATTGTTCCGTATGCGCCGTGCGGTACTTTTAAGGATGTGTCGCGGACTTCTCTTGCCTTCTCACCGAAGATCGCGCGGAGAAGTCTCTCTTCTGCTGTCAGCTCGGTCTCTCCCTTCGGAGTTACCTTTCCGACTAAGATATCACCGGCACGGACCTCAGCGCCGATGCGGATGATTCCTCTCTCATCCAAGTCTTTTAATGCGTCCTCACCAACGCCCGGAACATCTCTTGTGATCTCTTCCGGCCCTAACTTGGTGTCACGGGATTCGCATTCATATTCTTCAATATGAACAGATGTGTAGACATCGTTCATAACGAGTTTTTCACTTAAGAGAACCGCATCCTCGTAGTTGTAACCTTCCCAGGTCATGAATCCGATAAGCGGGTTCTTACCAAGTGCGATCTCTCCGTCCTTTGTGGACGGTCCGTCCGCGATAACCTCACCTTTCTCTACATGGTCACCCTTGTAAACGATCGGCTTCTGGTTGTAGCTGTTGGACTGGTTGCTTCGGGAGAACTTGATCAGGCGGTAAACATCGCGGTTTCCGTCGGAGTCTCTCTTGATAACGATCTCGTTGGAAGCGGAACGCTCAACGACACCGGCATTCTTAGCGACTACGCACACACCGGAGTCAACGGCTGCCTTGCCCTCGATACCTGTACCAACGACCGGAGCTTCTGTGGAAAGAAGCGGAACTGCCTGACGCTGCATGTTGGATCCCATAAGGGCACGGTTCGCGTCATCGTTCTGTAAGAACGGGATCATGGATGTAGCGACGGAGAATACCATTCTTGGGGATACGTCCATCAAGTCGATCTGTCTCTTCTGGAAGGAGGAAGTCTCCTCACGGAAACGACCGGATACGTTGTTATGGATGAAGTGGCCTTCCTCATCGAGTGGCTCGTTCGCCTGTGCTACGATGTAGTTGTCCTCTTCGTCTGCCGTCATGTAGACAACGTCGTCTGTAACACGCGGGTTCGTCGGATCACTCTTGTCTACGACACGGTACGGTGCCTCAACAAAACCATACTGGTTAACCTTCGCATAGCTTGCGAGGGAGTTGATAAGACCGATGTTCGGTCCCTCAGGAGTCTCGACCGGACACATACGACCGTAGTGGGTGTAGTGTACGTCTCGAACCTCGAATCCTGCACGCTCTCTGGACAGACCGCCCGGTCCTAACGCGGAGAGACGTCTCTTATGCGTAAGCTCGGATAACGGGTTGTTCTGATCCATGAACTGGGACAGCTGGGAGCTTCCGAAGAACTCTTTCACTGCTGCAGTTACCGGTTTGATATTGATCAGGGACTGCGGCGTAATTCCGTCGATGTCCTGTGTTGTCATTCTTTCGCGTACCACACGCTCCATTCTGGAGAGTCCGATACGGTACTGGTTCTGAAGAAGCTCGCCGACTGCACGGATACGACGGTTTCCAAGGTGGTCGATATCATCCTTTACGCCGATGCCGTACTCGAGGTGCATATTGTAGTTGATGGAAGCAAGGATATCTTCCTTTGTGATGCACTTCGGAACGAGTTCGTGGATGTTGCGGCGGAGCTCTGCTTTTAACTCTTCCTCATCATCCCCTGCTTTTTCCAGAATGTCTTTTAATACCGGGTAGTATACTAATTCTGTGATACCTACTTCTGCCGGATCAAATGTTACATATGCGGAAAGGTCTACCATGAGGTTGGAGAGAACTTTCTCTACGCGCTCCTCAGTCTGGATCCATACATACGGGACCGCTGCGTTCTGGATCGCGATCGCCTGGTCTTTTGTGATTGCCTTTCCTGCTTCAGCAAGGATCTCACCTGTAGATGTATCAACGATATCCTCGGACGGGATCTGTCCTACGATACGGTTCTTCATGTGGAGCTTCTTGTTGAATTTATATCTTCCGACCTTCGCGAGATCGTATCTTCTCGGGTCGAAGAACATACCATTTAACAGGCTCTCTGCGCTGTCAACAGACAGCGGCTCGCCCGGACGGATCTTCTTATATAATTCGAGAAGGCCATCCTGGTAGTTGTCGGATGTATCTTTTCCAAAGCTTGCGAGAAGCTTCGGCTCCTCACCGAAGAGGTCGATGATCTCGGCGTTTGTTCCGTATCCAAGCGCACGGATCAGGACTGTAACCGGGACCTTTCTTGTACGGTCTACGCGAACGTAGAACACGTCGTTGGAATCGGTTTCATACTCTAACCATGCTCCACGGTTCGGGATCACGGTACAGGAGTATAATTCCTTACCGATCTTATCATGATCGATTCCATAATATATACCAGGGGAACGTACCAACTGGCTGACGATAACACGCTCGGCACCGTTAATAACGAAGGAGCCGGTATCTGTCATTAACGGCAGATCGCCCATGAAAATCTCGTGTTCATTGATTTCATCTTTATCTTTGTTGCAGAGTCTCACCTTAACTTTCAAAGGTGCCGCGTAAGTCGCATCACGCTCTTTGCACTCTTCGATCGTATATTTGATGTCATCTTTGCAAAGCGTGAAGTCTACAAACTCCAGGCTCAGATGGCCAGCAAAGTCAGCGATCGGAGAGATATCGTCAAAGACCTCTTTCAGGCCCTCGTCGAGGAACCACTGATAAGAATCCTTCTGGATCTCGATCAGGTTCGGCATCTCAAGAACTTCTTTCTGTCTTGAGAAACTCATTCTTACGCTCTTGCCGGCCGGCACCGGACGCATTCTGCTTTTCTCCATTTGACGTTTCACCCCTGTTTTCTTTCTCTATAATCAATAGCCAATTTTGGGCATACTGGTACCATATGCACATGATACCACAATAGTGCACATTTCATACTACCATTGGTTTGTCAATCTGTCAAGCACTTTTTTACAAAGTTTTCCTGCTGTATTTTTATATGTAGAAACCGAGACATTTTTCTATCGGTCCATCCAGCTTTTT
>CAVFLH010000004.1:0-2285 GCA_963622995.1 uncultured Eubacteriales bacterium
GAGGAGCTGTCCTTAGTACGAGAGGACCGGGATGGACGGACCGCTGGTGTATCTGCTGCACCGCCAGGTGCATAAGGCAGGGTAGCCAAGTCCGGCAGGGATAAACGCTGAAGGCATCTAAGCGTGAAGCCCCCCTCAAGATGAGATATCCCATTCTTTAGAAGTAAGACCCCTTGAAGACGACGAGGTAGATAGGGCAGAGGTGGAAGTGCAGTAATGCATGGAGCTGACTGTTACTAATCGGTCGAGGGCTTATCCAGGAAGGTCTGGGTGATTGATTCGAAAAAACGGTAAGAAGATGATTTCAATATGTGGTTTTGAAGGTATGTGTGCACGAGTGGCTCAGTGGTGGAGTATCGCCTTGCCAAGGCGAGGGTCGCGGGTTCGAATCCCGTCTCGTGCTCTAGAGTAGAGGATATCCAGTGTGGATGTCCTCTTTTTTTGTGGAAAAGAGCCTGCGACGTCTCGTGCTCCTGGCCACCCGCGTGGTTTACATAAACAGGGTAGACCTAGGGGTAGAGTATACAAAATGAGCGCTAAGATTTTGCAAAATATGGAAAAATACTTGCATTCTTCCCGTTTTCTGCTATACTTAACAACATTAACGCTTTATTGCCTAATATAGCAGACTAAAATGAGAGGATGTATGAAAAATGAATGGAGCAATCATAGGAGTATTTCTTGTGATCATTGCCTATTTGGTGATGATGCTGGCGATCGGGTTCTTCTATTCTAAGGGGAATAATGATTCCAGCGATTTCTACCTTGGCGGCAGAAAATTAGGTCCGTTTGTGACTGCGATGAGTGCGGAGGCGTCGGATATGAGCAGCTGGCTGTTGATGGGACTGCCGGGTGTCGCTTATCTCAGCGGTATCTGCGACGCAGCGTGGACGGCGATCGGACTGGCGATCGGTACATATTTGAACTGGCTGATCGTTGCGAAGCGTCTCAGAAGGTACAGCGCAAAGACAAATTCTATCACGATGCCGGATTTCTTTTCAAACCGATATCGCGATGATTCAAAACTTTTATTAGGAATTTCCGCGATTTTTATTATTATCTTTTTTGTTCCTTATACAGCGTCCGGCTTCGCGGCGTGTGGAAAATTGTTCTCCACGCTGTTCGGAATCCCGTATACGGCGGCGATGCTGATCAGCGCGGTTGTTATCGTTGGCTACACGGCGTTAGGCGGATTCATGGCGGCCAGCTTTACGGACCTGATCCAGAGTATCGTTATGACGATCGCTCTTGTTCTTGTCGTATGCTTCGGTGTCTCCATGAGCGGCGGGGTTGACGATGTGCTCGCAAACGCAAAGGCACTTCCGGGATTCTTATCCCTGACTTCCACCTATAACAGCGCGACAGGAACTGCGGCTGCTTATAGTCCGGTTTCGATCGCTTCTACGATTGCCTGGGGGCTTGGATATTTTGGAATGCCCCATGTACTTCTCCGCTTTATGGCGACAGAACATGAGGATAATATCGCAATGTCCAGACGGATCGCGACAGTCTGGGTCGTAATTTCCATGGCGGTAGCGATCTTCATCGGCGTTGCAGGTTACAGTCTTACGAAGAATGGCGTGATGGTGGAGTTAAAGGGTTCCGCATCCGAGACGATCATCATTCAGGTTGCCACACTTCTAAGCCAGCATGGATTCCTTGCGATCATAGGGGCAGGAATCACTCTTGCAGGAATCCTGGCCTGCACCATGTCCACTGCGGATTCCCAGCTCCTTGCGGCATCTTCCGCCGTTTCTGAGAACCTGTTAAAGGGAATGTTCGGTGTAAAACTTACAGAGAAGAGAACGATCCATGTTGCCCGCGCGACAGTTCTCTTTATCGCAGTAATCGCCGTATTCTTAGCAGGAAATCCGGACAGCTCCGTATTCGGAATCGTATCCTTCGCGTGGGCTGGTTTCGGAGCCGTATTTGGACCGGTGGTCCTTGCAGCATTATTCTGGAAGCGCTCCAACAGAAACGGTGTTCTTGCCAGCATGATCGCTGGCGGCGTTATGGTATTCGTATGGAAGTACTGTGTTCGTCCGTTGGGCGGCGCATGGAATATCTATGAGCTTCTTCCGGCATTTATCGTTGCTGTGATCTGCTTAGTCGGTGTCAGCCTTGCGACAGAGGAGCCGTCAAAGGAGATCCAGGATGAATTTGAGGAAGTAAGAGCAGGAAAATAATTGCCGGAACAGATCGGTGAAATCAGAAGAAAAGACTGGAAAATTTAGGCGAAAAGAACTATAATACGCATTAAGAGACCTGACAAGTAGGTTTTTGTC
>CAVFLH010000004.1:2295-41926 GCA_963622995.1 uncultured Eubacteriales bacterium
GTCTTTTTCCTTATTAAATATGAAAGAAAAATTCACGGTGATAAACGACGGAAAAAATTGTTGTGAGGCCATGGAAAATGAGCTGTTTTTGAAATTCTGCATTGTTGCAGTGAATATATGGGATAAAAGCAAAGGAGATTGTGGACAATGGATGAATTACAGCAGAAAATTGTGGATTATGTAGAGGCAAACGGCAAAACATATCAGCAGATCGCACTGGAGATCCATGAGAAGCCGGAGGTCAGCAACTATGAGTTTTTCGCTTCCAAGCGCCTTGCAGACCAGATCAAAAGTGTCGGTTTTGAGGTAGAGATGCCGGCGGCAGGCCACAGAACCGGCTTTGCGGCCAGCTATAAATCCGGAAAACCAGGTCCGGTCATGGTATTCCTTGCGGAGTATGATGCTCTCGAGGGTCTCGGACATGGATGCGGACATAACCTGTTCGGTGCGACCTCATCTCTTGCGGCAGCTGCCTTAAAGAGCGTGATCGATGAGGTCGGCGGCGAGGTCCGTCTCTACGGAACTCCTGGTGAGGAAGGCGGCGAGAACGGAAGCGCAAAGGGAAGCTTTGTCCGTGAGGGCTATTTCAAGGACGTAGACGCGGCACTTTCCGCACATCCGGGTGTTGGACACGAACTCACATCTAAAACCTTAGGCTGCGTGCCGATCGATATCGAATTCTGGGGCAAGGCATCCCATGCGGCATCGGCACCGGAACAGGGAATCAATGCCTTGGACGCACTGATCCAGACATACAACTCCATCAATGCCCTGCGCCAGCACTTAAGCGATGACGTGCGCATCCATGGAATCATCGTAAACGGCGGACAGGCACCGAACACTGTGCCGGATTACGCGGCAGCAAAATTTTACCTGAGAGCGGCTGCATCCAGCACCTTGAAGGATGTGTACGCGAAGGTAGAGCGGATCGTGGAAGCTTCCGCCATGGCGATGGGCGCAAAGGGCAGCATGAAGCCGTACCAGAACTGGGTAGAGAATATGGTTCCGACTCCGTCCCTCGATGCGGTTTACGCGAAGAACCTCAGCCTGTTTGGTGAGACCGCGAAGCCGGCGGGAGAACGCATGATGGGATCCACCGATATCGGAAATGTCTCCCAGGTCGTTCCTGCGATCCAGCCGATCATCAACATCAGCGATGAGCCGATCAAGGGCCACAGCAAGGAGATGGTTGCGGCGGCATGCTCACAGAAGGGACTGGATTCCATTCTTCTCGGCGCAAAGGTGCTCGCCTTCACAGCCCTGGATCTGATCCGTGAGCCGGAGACATTGAAGAAGATCAAGGAAGAGCATGCCTACGAGGTAGAGCATCAGGCAGACTGATTGTTGAAAAAGAGAATTAGGAAATAGGAAAAATTGGGCAGTGCGCGCTTTCATGGGTTCTAGTGGATGCGCGCACTAACTGTACTATCGGAAAGAAGTGGCAAGTGGATGATTGCAGAATGTACAGAGCAGAAAAGCAGGAGGAAAAATATTATGAAATATCTGATCATCGGTGCAGGCGGCACCGGCGGAATTCTTGGGGCTTATATGACAAAAGCGGGAAAGGACGTGACGCTGATCGCAAGAAATGCTCATCTTGCCGCCATGAAGGAACACGGACTTACGGTCCGCCATCTCTGGGACGAAACGGTGGAGACGATCACGGTGCAGGCGGAGAATATGGAGACATATGAGAAAAAGATCGAGGCGGCGGGAGAGACAGAAAAGCCGGATGTGATCCTCGTATGCGTCAAAGGTTATTCTCTTGACAGCACGGTGCCGTTTATCCAGAAGATCGCAAAGAAGACTACCATCGTGATTCCAATCCTCAACATCTACGGAACGGGAAGCCGTCTTCAGGAAAAGCTTTCGGAAATTCTTGTGACGGACGGGTGCATCTACGTGTCTGCGAATATTGAAGGTCCGGGTGCTCTGGTGCAGCACGGAAAGATCTTAAGAGTCGTATTCGGCGTCCGGGAAAAGAGCGAGTACCGGGAAGAACTTAAGGAAATCGCGAAGGACTTTAACGACAGTGGAATCTCCGGGGAGTTCTCCGAAAACATCCGCCGGGATGCCCTGGAGAAGTTCTCCTACGTATCCCCGATTGGCGCTGCAGGCCTCTACTATCATGCCACAGCGGCAGATTTCCAGAGAGAGGGCGAGGAGCGCGAGGCGTTCAAGGCTATGATCCGTGAGATCATGGAGTTGGCGGAGGCGATGGGCGTCCCCTTTGAGAAAGACTATGTGAAAGTCAACCTCGAGATCCTGTCACACCTGGCACCGGAGTCCACAACTTCCATGCAGAGGGACGTGATGGAAGGAAAACAGTCGGAGATCGATGGACTTGTATATGAGGTAGTCCGCATGGGCGAGAAGTACCATGTCCCGACGCCGGTATATAAAAAGATTGCAGACAGTTTAAAATCTATGTAAAACTTTGCGAGGGGCAGTCTTAAACGTTTGTAAGGTCGGTTGTAATCGAAAAATGTGGGTGTTATATTGAAAACACAGTGAAAAAACTGCAGAAAACTGGCAGTCCGGCGGAGAGATCTCCGGGCGGACACACACAAATACGATATGGAGGACACACAGATGTTTAAGAAGAAAAGCAGAGTGATGCTTGCGGCCCTGGCGGCGATGATGGTATGTCAGACGATTCCTGCAATCGCAGGCGCGGCTCCGGACGGAAAGACCCCGGCGGAATCCACTGCTGCGGCAGCGAACGGGGCATACGACGCATGGAAGGAAGAATGGGCGAAGGATGGCGCTGACTGGACACAGGTTTCCCTGACTCCGGGCGCAGACGAGTCACAGATGAACTTTGCCTGGTATTCAAAGGACGGGGAAGCGGCAGGTTTCCGCTTTGGAAGACAGAAAGATCTGGCAGACGCGAAGGACGCGGAGGTGTCTTCCGTACCGGCGCAGGCAGGATATCAGTCCAACAAGGTGACAGTCACAGGACTTGAACCGGATACGACATATTATTATCAGGCCGGCGATAAGGAGATCTGCAAATTCCAGACAAGAAATGCTGACGCTTACAGCTTTATCTTTGTAGGTGACCCGCAGATCGGTTCCTCAAACTCCGAGAAGGCGAAGAAACCGGAAGATATTGCAAAGGATAGCTTTAAAACAGCACAGATGGAAGCAGTTTTAAGCGACAGCTTTAACTGGAACAACACCTTAAATCTTGCGGTGGAAAAAGCCGGCAGCAAACCGAGCTTCGTCCTCTCCGCAGGTGACCAGATCCAGACAAACAAGAAGAAGGTAAAAGATGGAACCGTCAGCGAGGTCGAGTACGCAGGGTATTTAAGACCGGAAGTTCTGGCTTCCCTGCCGGTTGCGACAACTGTCGGAAACCATGACGCGGATAATGAGAACTACAGCTGGCATTTCAATGTCCCGAATTTAAGTACCCTGGGATCCAACGGAATCGTCGGCGGTGACTATTCCTTCACCTACGGCGATGCCCTGTATCTGATGCTCAACACCCAGGACACCAACGTGGCGGAACACAGAGACTTCATTGAAAACGCCATTGCCGAGAATCCGGACTGCACATGGAGGATCGTGGCACTTCACCAGGATATCTACGGATCTGCGGAGCATTCCAACGAGCCGGAGATCACAAACCTCCGCTATGAGCTTGTTCCGATCTTCGAGGACAACGATGTGGACGTGGTTCTGACAGGACATGACCATGCGTACTCCAGAAGCTACCTTTTAAAGGGCGGTGTTAAGACAAACGATTACGACAGCGACAGCTTCTCCGCAGAGTTAGACAAGGACCTCGATGTGGGGGACAGCAAAGAACAGCGCTTTGTGGCACCGGCAAACATCAAACCGGCGACAGCAGATCAGGCCGGACTTGCATACCTGAGCTACTTAAAGGCAGTGATGGATGAGGCAGCAATCGTCTCAAGAAAGAGCGACAACCTGAACCCGGATGGAATCCTTTATCTGACAGCAGGTTCCTCCTCAGGCAGCAAATATTACGATCTGACTCCAAGAAAACAGAGCTATATCGCGAACCGCTGGCAGGAGGATGTTCCGACCTACACGATCGTAAATGTGGACAAGCAGTCTGTTACCATCAACACATACCGTACCGATACCAACGAGAAGATCGACGATCAGGTGCGTATCGTAAAGATCAAATAACAGGCGGAAGGAAGCGGATACAATGTGTCGGATATCGAACAGTTGGAATATGTTGCACAGATGACAGATATCAAGATCGGAGAATTGCTGTATGCGGGAATTCTGATCTCAGCTTTGGGCGCCATCATGGACGTGTCCATGTCGGTCAGCTCTTCTGTCCATGAGATCGCCCTTAGGGCACCGGAATTGGACACAAAGGAACTGTTCCTGGCCTTTACCGGAACTTCGATTAACACCCTTGTATTTTTATACGCGTACGGATACAGCGCGAATCAGATCGTCAATATGTACTCCATCGGCATTGAGATCATTCAGGGAATATCGGCGACGATGGGAGTCATTTTGACTGTACCATTAAGTTCTTATATCAATGCAGTTTTGCTGACATCAAAAAAGTCAAAAGCAGAAATCAAATAATGCGGCAGATCACGTATCTGCCGCATTTAAAATATGATCGGAACCGGATTCTGTCACTTCAAACCAGAATGCGGTTCCTTTTTCATCGGAGTCCACCCCAAATTTCATCCCATGGGCGTTCAAGATTGTGCTGACGATAGAGAGCCCGATTCCGGTTCCCATGCGGCGTCCACTCTGGTGCTGGCTGCGCTGGTAGCGCTCCCAGATGATCTTTTTGTCTTCCTCGGAGATCGGGGTGCCGGGGTTTTTCACGGAAAGTCTGGCGATATGGTCACTTTTCTGTTCCAGGGAGACAGTGATGGTTTCACCTTCCGGGGTATGGTTGATGGCGTTGTAGAGGAGATTCCGGAGTACCTGGCTGAGTTTTAACGGGTCGGCATTTATGAAGACGGAATCTGAGGGAGCTTCAAATTGGATCTGAATCCCGTAGGTCGCTGCCGCTGCGGCGCAGTGGGATGTCTCGGATTCCGCAAGGCCTGTAAAATCAAGGTATTCCGGGCGGAGCTTTATGTAACCGGACTGGAGTTGGGAGTAGTCTAAGATATCATTTACCATCTCGCTCATCCGGTTGGATTCCTCGATGATGAGGTCCAGGTCCTCATTTCTCGCTTCCTCGTCCTTCCAATGGATGTCCCGCACCAGCTCCGCGTAGCCGGAGATCACGGAAAGCGGGGATCGGAGTTCATGGGACACGTTGGCGATGACTTCCTTTCGGAGGACATCGACGCGGGCCAGGGCCTGACCGAGAAGGCCAACGGAATCTGCCAGTTCTCCAAGCTCATCGTGCCGGTTTACATCGGCCCGGGCGGAAAAGTCGTTTTCCGCAAGGCGGTCCACGGTGTGTTTGATCGCGAAGATCGGCTTTGTGAAATACCTGGATCCGACGGCGGCGAGGATGGACGCGGCGATGGTCAAGACTATGGTGAGAATAACCAGCTGTATCCGGTTAAAGGTGAAGGCCGTATCCGTGCGGATCGTGTTTTCAATCAGAAGATAGGCGTTTTCGCCGGCATAGGTGACCGGCATCCCGATGTGGATGCTGATCATATGGTGATCGCTTTTTACCACATTCTGGTAGACCTGACGTGCCTGGACATTGGAAAATTCATCGGAGTTTTGGATAAATTTCCAGACACCATATTCCGGTTCGTCCTGGACATCAGTGAGCAGGTGACCGTAGCTGTAAATATCGGTGAGCTCCCCGTTATCGTCGGCGAGAAAGATCGTTCCGTCGATCATTCGGCTTAAGAATGGCAGCAGACGGTCATCTTCCGTCAGGTCCCGGTTTGTGAGGTCGCTCATCACCGGCTGCAGCTGTTTTAAGGAGTTGGACAGAGCTGTCTCCGCGTAGGTGTGCTCGAAGAAAAAGACCTGGACGAACCACATGCAGACAGCGGTCAGAACGACAAGTCCCATCATCATGCCCCAGAGCTGAAACATCAGGCCGGGGCGTCTGCGCCTAAACATCCGCCTCCGGGTCAAACTTATACCCGACACCCCACACCGTCTGGATCATGGAGCGATAGGAGCCGAGGCGGTCGCGGATGGCTTTCACATGGGTGTCCACGGTGCGTCCGTCGCCGCAGTAGCTGTAGCCCCAGACCTCCTGGAGCAGCTTGTCCCGCTTTAAGACGGTTCCCGGATTTTTCGCGAGCTCCAGGAGAAGATCGAATTCCTTCGGGGCGAGGACCAGCTCTTTTCCGGCGATGGAGACGGTTCGGGAGTCCGGGTGGATCTCGAGTTCCTTATATTTATAGGTAAGAACAGAATTTTTCTTCCCATTGCGCTTTAAGACAGCACCCACCCGCGCCATAAGTTCCTTCGGGCTGAAGGGCTTGGAGACGTAGTCATCCACGCCGAGTCCGAATCCTGTGAGTTTATCGTATTCCTCGCTCCTGGCGGTTAACATAATTACCGGAATTTCACTGGTTTTTCGGATCCGCTCCAAAGTTTCAAAACCATCGAGCCCTGGCATCATGACATCCAGGATAACGAGGTCAAAATTTCTATCCTGTAATTTCTCCAACGCCGCGAGACCATCCGCGGCTTCATCACATTCGTAATGTTCCACTTCCCCGTATGTGCGGACGAGTTTTCTCAGACGGACATCGTCGTCAACGATTAAAAGTTTTGACATTAATATTGTACCTCTATTCTATAGTTTCATGAATTACACGTATATTCAATAAAATTATACACTTTCATTTGCTGACCGTCGGTATGGGCATGAAAGTTTTGCAGGCACTTATGCCGTGCCCTTCTGCTTTCTCTACCTTAAGATATATCATAAAATTCCCAACTGTGAAAGAGTCCTCACAAATTCCTGAAAATTTCCTCACAAAGTGTTCACAATTGACTTTTATATTATTGGCAGTAAACAGCCAAAAAGGCAGAAACTGACAAAGAGCACCATAGAAGGGAGTATATAGAATCATGAAAAAAAGGAACATCATCCTGTGCACAGCAGCAGGAGTCGTTGTAGTTGCAGCGGCTGTGGGTGTAACCGCGATGAAAGGCTCATCAGGCGGCGGACAGCAGGGCGGAATGGGCGGCCCGGGAGGCGGTCCTGGCGGAATGGACGGCATGCAGCAGGAAAGCCAGAACACTGTTGTACGCGCGGAGGAGCCGGAGACGGGAAGTATCTACCTGACAACGGAACTGACCGGTACGGTCGAGCCGGATGATGTGGTCCATGTGTACGCGAAGGCATCCGGAGACATCACAGCGGTCTATGTGAAGGCGGGAGACACTGTGACGAAAGGCCAGGTCCTCTTCACCATCGATACGGAGCAGGTGGCAAACGCGAAAAACTCCGTGGATTCCGCCCAGGTGAATCTCCAGAAAGCCCAGAGTGATCTCGCGAGAATGCAGATCCTCTACGATGGAGGAGACCTCTCCGACCAGGAATATGAGCAGTACACAAACGCGGTGAAGACAGCACAGCTTCAGTACAATTCCGCGAAGACCTCCTACGATCAGCAGGTCAGCTACAGCAGCGTGACAGCGCCGATCTCCGGAAAGGTGGAGAGTTGCAGCGCGGAAGTCTATGACCGGGCGAACATGAACGGGGAGCTCTGTGTGATTTCCGGTGAGGGTGAGAAGAAGGTTACATTCTATGTCACCCAGAGAATGCTGGAGAACCTTGCGGTTGGAGATTCCCTGGAAGTGGAAAAGAGCGGAAATACATACAACGCGGTGATCACCGAGATCAACACCATGGTGGATGACGCTACGGGAATGTTCAAGGTGGAGGCGCAGCTCGCAGAGGCAAGCGACGCGGCGACGGGAAGTACCGTGAAGCTTACCGTAACGACAGGAAAAGCCGAGAACGTCATGACGATTCCGGTGGACGCTGTTTATTACAGCGGTGGAAAAGCCTATGTTTACTTATATGAAGATGGAAAAGCAAAGAAGGCGTCCATCGAAGTCGGAATCAACGATGATGACTATGTGGAAGTCACAGGTGGACTTTCGGCAGACGATCTTGTT
Organism: uncultured Eubacteriales bacterium; assembly: GCA_963622995.1. Classification (GTDB taxonomy): domain Bacteria; phylum Bacillota; class Clostridia; order Lachnospirales; family Lachnospiraceae; genus Pilosibacter. The sequence continues at coordinate 10,363 of CAVFLH010000004.1, forward strand.
GTGAGCACATGGAGCAACAACCTGTACGAAGGCGCGGATATCCAGTTATCTGGAGGCAGCGAGAGTACGGACAGCCAGAACGCGGGTACGCCGGATGGTCAGGCAGTGCCGAATGCAGAGGCAGGAACACCGGATAATCAGGAAGCGCCAACCGGTCAGGCGGCACCAGACGCAGCAGACCAGAATAACGGAGCGGCCCCAGCCGGACAGAACGCACCGGCAGGTGAGCCGAACGCAGATGCCCCGGCAGACGGAGCAGGCGGCGAGGCACCAGCCGCAGATAACAGCGCCGCCGGCAGCAGCGCAGCACAGGAGGGCTGATCATGGGACTTACGAGATATGTATTAAAGCGTCCGGTCACGACGATCTTAGCCCTGCTCTGTATCCTCGTGTTCGGTATCTCATCCGTATTTAACGCCACACTGGAGCAGATGCCTGATACGGACCAGCCGATGCTGATCGTCCGCGCGTCCTATTCGGGTGCGACACCGGAAGATATGGATGAACTGGTGACAAAAAAGATCGAGGATCAGGTCAGTACGCTGGAAGGCGTGAAGAGCATGTCATCCACCTCCAACGAGGGAAACGCCATGATCATGCTGGAGTATGATTATGACCAGGACATGGATGACGCCTACAACGAACTGACACGTTCCTTAAACAGCATGCGGGGACTCCCGGATGACTGCAGCACCAGCGTCATGGAGATGAACATGAACGGCGGAAACGACATCATGCTTTCCATCTCCCACGACACACAGGAAGATCTCTACGACTATGTAGACCAGAACGTTACACCGGTATTCGAGCAGCTTTCCACCGTTGCTCAGGTCGAATCCATGGGCGGTTCCGCCGAGTATGTGAAGGTAGAGCTGGATCCGGTAAAGATGAAACAGTATAAAGTGACGGTGAACCAGATCACAAGCGCCATGGCAGCATCGGACCTCTCCTACCCGTCTGGTTCCGCTGAGTACGGCGACCTCTCCCTCTCCGTCACGACATCCGCGAAGGCAAGCACGCTGGATGGCTTAAAGAAGGTCCCGATCACCACCCAAAGCGGAAAAACCGTGTATCTGGAGGATATCGCCGACGTGTACACCACAGAGGAACAGATGGGCGGTATTTCCCGCTACAACGGACAGGAGACCATCTCCCTCTCCGTATCTAAGAAACAGGACAGCTCCGCAATGAAGCTTTCCTCCGACGTAAAAGAGGCAGTAGAGACTCTGGAGGCAGCAGATTCCGGACTTCACATCGAGATCGCCCGTGACAGCGCCGACAGCATCAAATCATCCTTGATGGATGTAGCCCAGACCATGGTCCTGGCGGTCATCATCTCCATGATCATCATCTGGCTCTTCTTCGGTGATATCAAGGCATCCCTGATCGTCGGAAGTTCCATCCCGACATCCATCCTGGTATCCCTGATCCTGATGACGCGGGTCGGATTCTCCTTAAACGTCATCACCATGAGTGCCCTGGTTCTCGGCGTCGGCATGATGGTCGACAACTCCATCGTTGTCCTGGAGAGCTGTTTCAGGGCAATGGATAAGATGGACGGGCGCGGATTTGTGGAGTATGCAAAGGCGGCTCTGGAAGGTTCCGAACTGGTTGCCATGTCCGTCCTCGGTTCCACACTCACCACCTGCGTCGTATTCCTTCCGCTGACGACCATCAGCGGCATGAGCGGTCAGATGTTCACACCTCTCGGCTGGACCATCGTATTCTGTATGAGTGCGTCCCTGCTCTCAGCGATCACGGTCGTTCCGCTGACATACATGTTATATAAGCCGAAGGAGAGAGAAAAAGCACCGTTATCCGGTCTCATGAAGCTTCTTCAGACCGCATACCGGAAGATCCTTCCGACAGTATTGAAACATAAAGCCCTCGTCATGCTGGGATCCATCGGACTCGTTGTTCTGACATTGTTTCTGGCAAGCGGAATGCAGAGCGAGCTTATGACATCCGATGATAACGGTACGATCTCCGTTACGATCGCAACAAGACCGGGACTTCTCGATGAGAAGGCGGAGGATATCTTAAACCAGGTGGAATCCATCGTCAGCAGCCACGAGGATGTGGATTCCTACATGCTCCGTTACAACGGCAGCAGCGGTACCGTCAGCGCTTACTTAAAGGATGACAGAAAGATGAGCACCGACGAGATCGTAGCGCAGTGGGAAGACGAGATGGCAGGTCTTGAGAACTGTACCATCGAGGTCGAGGCGTCCGCTTCCATGAGCTTCATGGGCAGACAGAACGACTACGAGGTGATCCTCAACGGTTCTGATTATGATACGGTAAAGGAGACTGCGGATAAGATCGTCGATGAGCTGGTTGCCCGCGACGATGTGAAGAATGTCCACTCTGATGTTGAGAACACGGCTCCGGTCGTATCCATCAACGTTGACCAGGTGGCAGCTTCTGCGGAGGGACTCACAGCCGCATCCATCGGACAGCAGGTAAAACAGATGCTCGACGGAACCGAGATCGCGACACTGACCATCGACGGAAATGAGGTTAGCGTCAAGGCAGAGTATCCGGAAGGCATGTACCGCACGGTCGAGCAGGTAAAGAACATGCTGATCACAACAGGAAACGGCGGAACGGTGGCAGTCTCCGATGTGGCGGACGTCACATTTAAGGATAACCCATCCTCCATCTCCAAGAGCGATAAGGCATATCAGGTTACGATCACGGCGGATTATGTAAACGGAAATGTGAAGAGTGTCCTCGACAGTGAGGTCGTTCAGCCGAACCTTCCGTCCGGTGTGAGCATCGGTACGAACTCCATGAACCGTATGATGGCGGAGGAGTTCTCAGCCCTGTATCAGGCCATCGCGGTTGCGGTATTCCTGGTATTCGTAGTCATGGCGGCGCAGTTCGAGTCACCGAAGTTCTCCTTCATGGTCATGACAACGATCCCGTTCAGCCTTGTTGGTTCCTTCGGACTCCTGAAGCTGACAGGAACTACCATCAGTATGACTACCATCTTAGGATTCCTGATCTTAATTGGTACAGTCGTAAACAACGGTATTCTTTATGTCGATACCGTTAACCAGAACCGAATGACCATGGATCTTAAGACGGCACTTGTTGAGGCCGGAGCGACACGTCTCCGCCCGATCTTAATGACAAGTTCCACCACGATCCTCTCCATGATCCCGATGGTGCTTTCCACAGGAAGCAGCGCGTCCACGACGAAAGGCCTGGCGATCGTAAATATCGGTGGTCTGTCGGCAGGTATTCTGGTTGCACTGTTCATTCTTCCTGTTTACTATGCGATCATGAATGGCAAGAAGGAGAGAAAGGTACTTGATATTTAAGGCTGTTTTTTTAGGAAAAGGTTATATCAAAGGATCAAATTAAGGTTTCATTTTAAAGAATCAATTTTCAAAAAGGTTTAAAAAGGATAAAAGGTTTTGGGAACACCCTGGGGGAAATTATCCCCAGGGCGGATCTGTATCTGACGGAATCTGGTGAACCTGAGAACGGCTGATCTCAGCCACGCAGGTCAGAAGATCCGACAGGGACGCGGCAGCAGGGAATCTGCCGCAGAAAGGAGCTAAGCATGAAGAAATGGAAGATCGCAGGACTGTTCGCCATGGCGTTCATGGTGAGTGCGACGCCACTCCAGGCGTTGGCGACCAGCCCGGAATTTGCATATACAGCGGAAAAATGGGCATCTCTCCAGGACAACAAGCTGGAATACGGGGAGATCGCGGACCTGATCCACGAGTACAACACCACAGTCCGCCAGAATGAGCTGGACTACCAGAAATATAAGGGAAAGACCAGCACGGACATCGCGAAGGAATATTATGATTCCGCAAGTGAGGTCTCTGATCGGATCAGTTACCCGGACGATGACAGCGCAAACTACGCGGGACAGATCTCCCAGGCGTTAAACAGCGAGATCTCCGTGGATAACCTGACGGAACAGGGAGACAACAACGTGGATGACGGCGAGATCAAGCGTCTTGGATATGAGCAGGCGGAGAAGAGCCTCGTGCAGCAGGCGCAGAAGCTGATGATCTCCTATTACAGCGGAAAGGCGTCCCTGGATACCTTGGAGGACACGGTGACCCAGGCGGAGACCACATACACCCAGGCACAGACGAGAAAGTCCGCGGGAATGGCCCTGCAGTCAGAGGTCGACAATGCGGCGGAGGCAGTCACAAACGCAAAGGCATCCCTGCAGTCCGCGAAGAGTAGCTTAGAGCAGACAAGACAGCAGCTTATTATCATGCTGGGCTGGAATTACAATGACTCCGTGGAGATCGGAAGTCTGCCGGATGTGGACACTTCTGCAGTCTCTTCCATCAATGTGGATTCGGATATCCAGACAGCCATCGCAAACAACTACAGCATCAAGATCACGGAGCGCAGACTTGCGAACTCCCAGTCGGAGAACAACCGCGCGACCTATACAAGCACGCTGGCGAATCAGAAAGATACGGTCTCCACAAACGTGAAGAACGCCTACAACAGCCTGATTCTCGCAAAGGACAGCTATGAGCAGGCGAAGACGAGCTACGAGCTCGCGGAGAAGGAACGGGCGGCAGCAAACTTAAGACTTTCCGCTGGAACCATCACAAAGAAGACGTATGAGAAGCAGGAATCTGCCTGCCTTTCCGCGAAAACTTCCATGGAATCCGCAAAGTTAAGTTTCCTCACCGCGAAGACCAGCTATGACTGGGCGGTAGCAGGACTGGCATCGGCATCATAATTTCCGGTCTGTAGGGCAGAAAAATTCCTGTTACAGCGGAAATGGCGCGGACTAACATGGAATACAGACTGGAAATAAGTTGATGTGAGGAGATGAAAGAATGAAAACATATAAAAAATGGCTGGGCGGTCTGGTGTGCGGTGTGGCACTTCTTGCGGTGGCTGGAACGAATACGGAAAATGTGCCGGGAAGTATCGGTGGAATGATTTCCAGTGCAGTTTCTTCATATGAAATTGTATCTTACGCGGCAGAAACGTCCGCAATCGACCTCAGCCAGGTCACAAAGATCGAGTACAGCAATCTTCGGGAGCTCATCAAGGCGGGAAACTATTCCTATTTACAGAGTGTTGACAGCCAGAACCGCCAGAGTGCGCCATATGAGAAGATGCACGAGACCTTGAAGGAAGAGTACAATTACCTGAAAAAGATGGCGGACTCCTACAAGGACGATGGCGACACGGAGATGCAGGAGTTCTACGAGAACAACGCGAAGAATATCCGCACCTCCATGGCACAGGTGCAGTCCACCATCAACCGGATGAATTCCGCCAGCCAGGAGAAGACCATGGAGGACATGGCGGATACGCTGACGGCGACGGCGCAGAACCTGATGAACTCCTACAATCAGATGGCGGCCAATGTTACGGCGATGGAGAAGAGCGTGGAGGCGGCGCAGAGTTCTTATGATGCGGCGGTGAAGAAACGGGCAGCAGGTCTCATAAAGGACACAGAACTGGAATCCGAAGCCAGCAGCCTGGAGCGCCAGAAAAATTCCCTGGCATCCTTGAAGGAACAGCAGAGTGAACTTAAGGAAAGTCTTCTGACTCTTCTTGGACTTTCCGGGCGCACCGATGTGGAGATCGGTACGGTTCCGGAGCCGGATATGACTGCGATCCGTGCGGTGTCTGTGGAAAATGACCTTCAGACAGCGATCAGCAATGATTCCACCTGGGTCAGCGAGATGAAGTCCAAGGTCACCGGAACGGATAACCGGGAGCTCAGAAAGCAGCGGATCAGCGAGGCGGCACAGAACGCGGAGATCAGCCTGAGATCCACATACGAGAATCTCCAGAATGCCTTATCCCAGTATGAGGCGGCGGAGAGTGCCTATTCCGCGGCAAAGCAGGCGTGGGATACGGTGCAGAAGAAGCAGGCGGCAGGCATGCTCTCAAAGAACGCGTATCTTTCCGGCGAATCCGCATGGCTCTCCGGCGAGGCGGCCATGAACACGGCGAAACTGAATCTCGTCTCTGCCTACGAGTCCTATGTATGGCAGGTAGCCGGCGTTGAGACCGGCGCAGCCATGTCAGCAGGGGCTTCCGGCGGCGGTGGGGCACCGGCAGGAAGATAGAAGAGCGGATTTTTCCCCTGTCTAAGTTTTCTTACGGTCAGAGCATCAAGTGCGTAGACCCACGGAACAATTATAGAAATTTCTTCATATGGTCCCTGAGATTTTCCTCCATCCCGGTGAGCTCATCCGCAATCTCCATGACTGCCTTTGACGCCCCGGAATACTGGTTTTTATAACCGCATATGGTCTTGATCCCCATATTACAGCCGTCAGTGACAATGCTGGCGGCTTCTTTGTCGCCGCCTTTGGCCATCATCCGCATCTCCGTGGACATCCAGGACCAGGCGGAGGCCATCTTTCCCGGCTCTTTTCCCACTTCTTCCATGGCACTTAAGGTCTTTTTGATCTTTGAGTCCAGCTCCTGGTGTTTCTCAAAGCTTTCTATAATATCTTTCCAGAGCTCCTGATCCGAAACCATATCCCGGATCTGCTCCAGGCTTTCCGCCGCCATCTTGCAGCCGGAATCGCATTCCCTGAGAAGGTTGACTGAGTGTTCTTCCATAGTAATCCATCCTTTCTGATACCGATTTACGAAAAAAGTATGGGAAGTACGGGGGAAAATATACATGCGGCTTTTTGAGATTGCTGAAAATCCTATATAGAATCGAGATCCTGCGGGACATATGCTGACTCAGACAGAAAAACTTAAGAAAATGAAAAACAAAGGACGAGAGGGATCGGTTGAATCCAAGTCCTATTTATGTTATGATGTTAACGTTCGAAAATGAATTATGCCGAATATTGGAGGAAAAGTTTGGAAAAGACAGAAGCAGAAAAGATCCTGAAGGAAAAACTGGAAAACGCGGAGAAGATCCTTGTGGGAATCGGTTCTGAGTGGAAGAAGAAAGAAGGCGCGGAGGAGGAAGAAATTCTTCATGCCGCGGAAAAACTGAAGAAATTCCTGGACGGAAAAGACTATTATACCATAACTTCACTGACGGATGAGAATGCAGAGCGGCTGGGCTTTGATGCCGGTCATATGGCAGTTCCCCACAGCGTATCTTTTACGGAAGATATGTGGAAGTCCTATACTTTATGGCTTTCCTGCACCTTGAACCGGAACACGGTGCTCCTGGAGCTGGGAGAAAACTATAAAGATCCATCCCTGATCCGCTGGCCTTTTGAGAAGACGGCGATGTTAAATAACAAGGCGTATCTGTTCCGTGTGCATAAGATCTTTTCCCAGGTTCCGGAGGAACTTGCCGGAAAGTCATGTCCGGTGGCGGAGGTATCCTTTAAATTTGTGGATGAATTCTTAGGATAAGTCCTACCAGAACATAGAAAATCGGACTGCAGGCGTTCATACATGAACATTAGCTGTGAACGGTGAAGTCGATTAGGGAGATACGCAATGTAAAATAAATACCGCGAGGAGGAAATATGGCTGCGATCGCAAATGACTGGTTAGTCCCAATGAGCGGGGAATTCAAAAAGCCGTATTACAGGAAACTATATGAGACCGTAAAGAGCGAGTATGAGACAAAGGAAGTCTACCCGGCACCGGATGACATCTTCAATGCCTTTGCATTCACACCGCTCTCAAAAGTAAAAGTGGTGATCCTGGGACAGGACCCGTACCACGAGCCGGGGCAGGCGCACGGACTGAGCTTTTCCGTAAAGCCGTCGGTGGAGATTCCGCCGTCCCTGGTCAATATCTATAAGGAGCTTCATGAGGACTGCGGCTGCTATATCCCGAACAACGGATATTTAAAGAAGTGGGCAGACCAGGGCGTTATGCTCTTAAACACAGTCCTGACCGTCCGTGCCCATGCGGCAAACTCCCACAAGAATATCGGCTGGGAGGAATTCACGGACGCCGCGATCCGCGTCTTAAATGAGCAGGACCGCCCGATGGTGTTCATCCTCTGGGGCCGCCCGGCGCAGATGAAAAAGCCGATGCTGACGAATCCGAAACACTTAATTCTGGAATCCCCGCATCCGAGCCCACTGTCCGCCTACCGCGGATTCTTCGGCAGCAGACCGTTCAGTAAGGCGAACAAATATCTGAAAGAAAACGGTATTGAGCCAATTGACTGGCAGATCGAAAACATCAATTAACAATCTGTCATGCGGTCAACAATCCGGAAAAATGTGTTGCAAGCCTGCCTGCATAAGCATTTTGTGCATTGCTGACCATAGGGCAGATGCCCGAAGCATCTTGCATTCATGTTAATGAAAACAAGAAGATGGCATGATTAAATAATAAAAATTTAGGAGTGAATATGAGCAACTTTATCGAATTTTTAAAGATCGTCGTATTCGGTGTCGTGGAAGGTTTCACCGAATGGCTTCCGATCAGCAGCACCGGTCACCTGATCCTCGTGGAGAACATCGTCCACCTGAACGTCTCCGAGGATTTCATGAACGTGTTCCGCGTTGTGATCCAGCTCGGCGCGATTCTGGCGGTTCTCGTCCTGTATTTCAGACGATTGAACCCCTTTGACCCGGGAAAGAAACCGGCACAGAAGCGCGCCACATGGCACTTATGGTTCAAGATCGTGATCGCCTGCCTTCCGGCAGCAGTCATCGGAATCCTGTTGGATGAAGTTCTCGACAAGTATCTCTACAACCCATACGTGGTAGCAGCGATGCTCATCATCTACGGCGTGATCTTTATCGCCTTCGAGAACCGCAACCAGTATGCGGAGTTCCGTGTAAAGAAAGTATCCCAGATCAGCTACCAGACCGCATTCTACATCGGCCTGTTCCAGCTCTTAGCCCTGATTCCGGGTACATCGAGATCCGGCGCGACGATTCTCGGCGCGATGATGCTCGGCTGTTCCAGAACCGCGGCATCGGAGTTCACCTTCTTCCTTGGAATTCCGGTCATGTTCGGTGCCAGCCTCTTAAAGATCCTTCACTACGGCCTGGCATTCTCCGCAATGGAGCTCTTCTTCATGGTAGCCGCCATGGTGATCGCCTTCATCGTTTCCATGTACTCGATCCAGTTCTTACTCGGATACGTCAAGAAACATGACTTCAAATTCTTCGGATACTACCGCATCGTTCTCGGTGTGATCGTCCTGATCTACTTCGGACTGACCGCGATCCTTGCAAAATAAAGAAAAATAAGAGTTTCCCGGAATCCATCCGAATGGGCACAGAATAGCAGCCCGCTGATGGATCCCGGGATTTTTTTGCGTATTGCAAAAACGCGGGAATTGTGATTCTATTTCACAGAACCATGCATCTTTCATCACACTTTCATCACAATTCACTGGTACACTATGTCATGTAGTTAAGGAGAGAAAAGAAAAAAGAGAAAGTCCTTAAGTACAAAAAGAAACATCGAAAATTTCAACACAGAAAGGAGATACCTATTATGTATGATGAAAATAAATGGAACGAAGTAAATAATGAAAATGAAAAGAAAAGTAATGAGCAGCCGGTAAATGCGCAGAACACTCAGAATACCCAGAACGGAGCCCAGCAGCCCCAGGGTGAGCACACAGGAAGACAGGTCTACGGAAGACTTGGTTCCGGTACACAGAACAGTCAGCCGTATAACGGAAATCCGAACGGACAGAACCAGAACGGCTATTACGGCGGACAGCAGCATCAGCAGTATTACGGAAACCAGAACCAGTACACGAACCCGTATCAGCAGTACGATTACTACCAGGGACATGGACAGAATCCGAATGGAAACGGAAACAGCCACCACGCTCCGAAGAAACACTCCTACGCAAAGACAACAGCCCTTGTCACAGCGGCAGCTCTTCTCTTCGGTGTCGTATCCGGCGGAACGATGTACGGAGTGAACCGCGCGGCAAGCACCCTGTTCCCGTACCAGAGCACAGAGGCGAACGCTTCCACCGAGACCATCGGACAGACATCACAGGTTCCGGCAGCAAATACCTCCACAACCTCCAGCAACGGAGTCGTGATTGAGGATGTATCCGCAATTGTAGATGCAACACTTCCCTCTGTTGTATCCATCACAAACACCCAGGTCTACCAGAGCAACACCTGGTTCGGCCAGTCCCAGACATACGAAGTTCCGAGCAGCGGCTCCGGTATCATCGTTGGACAGAATGATACAGAGCTTCTGATCGTCACAAACAACCACGTAGTCAGCGATACAGACGGACTTACCGTTACATTCGCGGATGAGAGTACCGCGGACGCAGCCATCAAGGGCACCGATTCCGACACAGACCTTGCAGTGATCGCAGTACCGCTTGACAGCATCTCCGCCGACACAAAGAGCAAGATCAAAGCAGCAACTCTCGGTGATTCCGATTCCTTAAAGATGGGTCAGGGTGTTATCGCCATCGGCAACGCACTTGGACTTGGCCAGAGCGTAACAGTTGGACATGTAAGTGCACTGAACAGAGAGATCCAGGTTGACGACACAACAAAGACCGTTATCCAGACAGATGCAGCCATTAACCCAGGCAACAGCGGCGGAGCACTTTTAAACTCCAAAGGTGAGGTCATCGGTATCAACGAAGCAAAATATGCGGACACAAGCGTTGAGGGCATCGGATATGCGATCCCGATCTCCAAAGCAAAAGACATCATTGATGACCTTATGACAAGAACCACAAAGGTTACCGTTGATGAGTCCGAGCAGGGTTACCTTGGAATCCAGTTACAGAACATCGACGAGTCCATGGCTAAGATGTACGGAATGCCGCAGGGTGTCTATGTTTACAAGATCATGGATAACTCCGCAGCAGCAGGTTCCGATCTCCGTGAGAAAGACATCATCACAAAGTTAGATGGTGAGAAGATCTCCAACTACGCAGATCTTGCAAAACTCCTGACTTACTATAAATCCGGTGACACCGTAACACTGACAGTCCAGTCCCTTGTAGACGGCAGCTATCAGGAGAGAGAAGTTCAGGTAACATTAAAGGATCGTCCGGCTGAAGCAGACAATGGAAACAGCCAGAATCAGAGCCAGGGTCAGAGTCAGAAACGGGCACAGAGCCAGTCAAAGATCGGCAAATAAATCAGGATCGGCAGTAAGATCCATAAGATAGAGAAAGACAAGACCGCCTCCCAGGAGTGATCCGGAAGAGGCGGTCTTGTTTTGTAAGGTATAAAGGTATTTTATCGAAGGAAACTTCTTGGAAACGGGGGTTTACAGGAAGTTCATGAATGTGGTCAGTACCATGGAGTTGAAGAAGTCAACGAATAAGCTTCCTACTAACGGTACGATGAAGAATGCTCTCGGAGCTGCACCATAGCGCTCAACGAGTGCTCTCATGTTTGCCATAGCGTTCGGGGTAGCGCCCATACCGAAACCGCAGAATGCAGTTGTCATGGCAGCTGCCTCGTAGTCGCGACCCATAACATTGAATACAACGAAGTTCGCGTACAGGAACATAACAACAGTCTGGACAAGAAGGATGACAATCATCGGAAGAGCAAGGGCTGCTAACTGCCAGAGCTTTAAGCTCATCATAGCCATGGACAGGAACAGGTTTAAGGAAAGTCCGCCGAGGGCATCGATCTCAACCATCGGAAGTTCTTTATGCTGAACATCCCAGATGTTACGGATCGCTGCTGCCGCAAGCATAGCGCCGATGTAGGTCGGGAATGTTAAGTGGCATACGTCTTTGAAGAATGTAAAAATAAGAGTACCAACGCCGATGGCAACTGCTAAAAACATAGCGGATGTTGTGAATTTCTGACCATCAACGGCCGGCATAACCTCAGCTGCCTCGTTGCCTTCCTCAGCTGCTGTGGATTTTAAGTGAAGTTTTTCAACACGGGCACGTGCGATCGGGCCGCCCATCATACTTCCGGATACAAGTCCGTATGTAGCTGCCGCAAGAGCAACTGTGGTAGCGCCTACAACGGCGTAATCTGTCTCAAGAAGCGGTCCAAAGGAACCGGATGTTCCGTGTCCGCCGACTAACGGCATGGAACCCATACATAATCCGAGGAGCGGATTCAGACCAAATGCTGCTGCGAGACCGCTGCCGACTGCGTCCTGAATGATACAGATTGCAATCGAGAGTGCAAGGAATATAAATACCTGAATGCCGCCTTTCTTTAACAGACGGAAGCAGGCTGTGAATCCGACGCTGCAGAAGAAGATCGTCATGAAGACGCTCTGTAATGTGGTATCAAAGGAAAGTTCGAGAATTCCTGCTGCGTATAACGCCAGGTGAGCGAAGGCGAATACGATACCGCCGGCAACCGGTGCCGGGATGCAGTACTTACTTAAGAATGAAAGTTTGTTGACCATGAGTCGTCCGAGACAATAGACGAGAGCGCCGAGGGCGCAGGCCTGGTACATGTCGAGCTGTAAAGTGATCATAAGATTTACCCCCTCTTATTTGTTTGTTAACGGTTACAATTCCATGTTAAATTCATACTACAAAAAAACTCAAAAAAATACAGAGGACAGGGTTCAGATAGTGCTAAGCAAAAAGATATTTCTGCCAGAAAATTTGCACGCAGGTTTTCTGTTGCGGGAAGACTCAATTTGCTTTATAATAGGATGTAATTCTGCAAAATGTGACAGAAAACGCATAGATGGGCGAGACCTCTGATTTATGCGAAAAATATAGAATGTGCAGGGAGAAAAACTTTGGAAGACAACAAAAATAACGGATATGAAAAGATCTGCTGCATGTGCAGACGGACGGAGAGTCAGGCCGGAAAGATGATCACGCTGCCGGGCGGACTGAATGTGTGCCGGGACTGCATGCAGAGATCCTTTGACATGATGATGGGAAGCGGCATGGACTGGACAAAGATGTCCGGGATCACGCCGGATATGTTAAAAAATATGTATCTGAATCCGATGGGAAGCGGAAATGGAGCGCAGAAGCCGGAGAATACCGGAGCTGCCGCAGATAAGAAAGCTGCCGCGGGCGGAACAGAAAAAGCCGTTGGGGTTTCCGGGAACGAAGCGGTTTCTGGGGATGCCGGTGTGATCAGAAAGGCAGAAAAACAGGATTCTGAGGATGATCCGGCTGAAGCAGACGGTGTAAATGCGGACGCTGATGAGGACGCAGAGCAGACTGTCGTGGATGCTGACGAGACTGAGGACGGCGATGATTATGAGGAAGACGGCGAAGAGGCGGAAGGAATCCCGCTTGGAAGTATCTTCGGTATCCCGGTAGGCCAGATCGATCTTGGCGCTCTCATGGGCCAGAGCCATAAGCGAAAGAAAAAGAAGAAAAAAGTAAAAAAAGAACTGTTTAAACTCAGTGAGATCCCGGCACCCCACGCGATCAAGGCACAGCTCGACGAGTATGTGATCGGCCAGGAACAGGCGAAAAAGGTGATCTCCGTTGCCGTCTATAACCATTATAAGCGCGTATTCTCAAGGACATCCCCGGATGCAGAGAAGTACGGAACGGATGTTGAGATCGAAAAGTCCAATATCCTGATGATCGGACCGACCGGAAGCGGCAAGACGTATCTCGTAAAGACTCTCGCAAAGCTTCTCAATGTGCCGCTTGCCATCGCGGACGCCACATCCTTGACGGAGGCCGGTTATATCGGCGACGACATTGAGAGCGTTCTCACAAAACTTCTCGCGGCAGCGGGCGGCGATGTGCAGAAGGCGGAGATGGGCATCGTGTTCATCGATGAGATCGATAAGATCGCAAAGAAGAAATCCACGAACACCCGCGATGTCAGCGGCGAATCCGTGCAGCAGGAACTCTTAAAGCTTCTCGAGGGCGCGGACGTGGAAGTTCCGGTGGGAACAGGACAGAAGAACGCCATGACTCCGATGGAGATAGTCAACACCGACAATATCCTCTTTATCTGCGGCGGCGCGTTCCCGGATCTTGAAAATATTATCAAGGAGCGCCTGACGAACACCACATCCATCGGCTTCGGTTCCGATCCGAAGGATAAATATGATAAGGATCCGAACCTTCTCTCCAAGGTCACAAACCAGGACCTCAGAGAGTTCGGCATGATTCCGGAGTTCTTAGGAAGACTTCCGGTGACCGTGACACTACAGGGTCTCACAAAGGAATTCCTCGTGCGGATCTTAAAGGAGCCGAAGAACGCGATCTTAAAGCAGTATAAGAAACTTCTCGCAATGGATGAGGTAAACTTAAACTTTGACGATGATGCCCTGGAATGGATCGCGGAGCAGGCACTAAAAAAAGACACCGGCGCCAGAGCGCTTCGGGCGATCATCGAGGAATTCATGCTCGATATCATGTTCGAGATCCCGAAGGACCCGGAGATCGGTTCCGTGACGATCACCCGCGCGTACCTGGAAAAACACGGCGGCCCGCGGATCGAGATGCGGGAGTATTCCGCGGCGGAGAAGAAGGAAACGGCACTGCCAGAATTGACGGGGACAGAGATAAATTAAAGGTTTCGTAAACGCAGAAAAGCTTCATGCAGATCCAGCGTTCCATATCCAAACTCACGGTTCGGGTATGTGAGTGCTGGATTTCTTTGTGCTCCGCGGACGAGGATAGACTTTAAAACCGGAGTGTCGAGATACGGATAATTTCCATCGATTATGCCCCAGTGCAGCAAGATTGCAGCAGCTCCGGCAACGTGGGCAGCGGAGACGGAGGTACCGGTCATCCGTGTGAGCCGTCTTCCTGAGACGGACACTCCTGAAACATTGACACCAGGGGCAGCGAGATCCGGCTTAATCTGCCCGGAACGGCTATAGCCGCGGCTGGCATGGATATAGATGCTGTTCCTTGTGTGATCGTAGGCCGTGACAGTAATCGGATACTGGGCGTTGCCGGGATCCGTGATGATCGTATCGGGGTCCGGGCGGAGAAAATATGTTTCATCGGAGATAAATCCCCGGACAGGGAGCCAGAGATGAAAGGTCTCACGGATGTCCAGGGAATTCCGGATCTGAATTCGCCAGATCCCTGCCATGGGAGCTTCAAACCTCATAAAGATAAACTGGCTTCCGGCACTGATGTCGGCAATCTGGGTATAGACGGTGATTCTTGTCTGCTCCAGAAGAAATGACAGCGTGTTTTCGCCTCTGAGCGGTACAGAGAGCTCCTTTGTTACTTCCCCACTGGGAGATACGAAGCCCACCGTATAGACTCCGACATCCTGTGCCCACAATTCCATGGAAAACCCGTCTTCCTGATCCCCAACCCGAAGCTCGGCAGTTACCTCGTCAGTGCCGGGGTCCATGATTGACCTGAAGTGATGCCTTGCACCGGTCTCATTCCCGGCTGCAGTGACGACAGCAAAACCGCTTGAGAGACTGACCTGGTTTAAATACTGCCCAAGCTGGCTCATGCCCATATGGCTTCCCATGTTGGTGCCAAGAGGAAGACAGATGACGAGAGGCATGGAATATTTTCTGGCAAGGAAGCAGAGATAGGAAACGCCCATCATGATATCGTTCTCCTGATAAGCGTCCGCCCCGTCACGGATCAGGTAAAAGTTCCGCAGATATTTCTTTGCAGGCTTCAATTTTACAATGGCGATGGAGGCTTGAGGTGCTGCGCCGGAAAATCCTGCCCGCTCGTCCCGGTTCCCGGCAGCGATGGAGGTGAGAAATGTCCCGTGCCCGTTTTCGTCTCTGGTGGGAACAATGGAGGCGGGATCCTCGGAATTCAGGGCGAGATTGATCTGGGCGGCGGTGTACTGGGTGCCGTAAAGGGCCGGGAAGAGTTCTTGTAAATCATCGGTTCCTGAGCCGTCCGGCGATTCCAGCGTCTGATCCCATATTCCGATAATTCTCGTACTCCCATCTACATTCTGAAACAGCGGATCCATATAATTGATCCCTGTATCAACAAATCCCACAATAACTCCGGCACCTTGATTGTTTAGCACCGGAAGCTCACTGGCTGCCGTGATTCCTGAGGCATCCATACTCGTGATATCCAGAAGACTATATAACTTCGGAACTGCTGAATATGTATAGGAAGTATAGGTGAGAGGCGTCACCGTAGAAAGCGGAACGTAGACGACTGACACTGCAGGATTCACAAAATCAATACAGTCCGTTCCCTGTGATCGCATAAACTCTTCCGGTGAGGTGAAATACGGCGTGATAAAATCCGCAAACTCTTCTGATGCGACAGAATTTGTACATGACATGGCTGATACTCCATAGAAAAATGGTTTATACTGTGTATGTATATGAGACTTGCGGCTAAGAAATATATGGACGGGTTCTTGAAAATGTTGTAAGATGATACAAGGATGCTATATGCCTGCGGCACATGATTATCAACGACCGGAGCGTAGATCCGGGAGTGTGAAGCATGTAGCAATCCGGTATTATGGAAGACAGAAAAGAAAGGGGAATCGCAATGTTTGGATTTTTGACATTCGGAACGACGCTTGCGCTTACAGATCTGGCTGTAAAGAAAGAGATCGAAGCCAGACCAGATGAAGAATTCCCGAAAACCGTGAAAGAATCAGGCGGCCTGATCCGCCTCTACAAAAATCACAATCCGGGCTTTTCCTTCGGATTCATGAAGGAATACCCGAAGCTTGTGGAGATGGTCCCGCTCTGCATGCTGTCGGCTGTCGCCGGCGCATGGGCGTATGTGATCGGAAAGAAAGGACGCGTGCTGGAGAAGACAGCGCTGACCCTGGTGTTAGCCGGAGGCGCGAGCAACCTTTACGACCGGATCAAACGCGGATATGTGGTGGACTATTTCAGCATCCAGTGGAAGAAATTGAAAAAAGTCGTCTTCAACCTGGGTGACATCTTTATTTTTGTCGGATCCGCACTGTTTGCGGCGATCCAGATCGTGGAGGAGATCCGCGGAATTCTTCCGAAAGAAAAAATTTCTATCAAGGAAGAAGAGTAATTTAGGCAGCAGGACACAAAAAGCAAGCTCATTTATGCCGCGAAAGAAAAAGTATGACTGAGCAGGGCAACTGTAAAAACACTATTGAAATACAGAACAAGCCTAAAAAATGCAGAATAAAGCAGCTGCAAAAATATGGCGGTAATAAAAATGCCGCAATAAATGAGGAGAACAGTCTATATGAAGAAACAATATGATTACCTGTTAGTAGGCAGCGGTCTTTTCGCCGGAGTTTTCGCGTACTACGCAAAAAAAGCCGGAAAGACCTGCCTCGTTCTTGAGAAGAGAGAACACGCAGGTGGAAACATCTACTGCGAAAACATCGAGGGCATCAACGTACACCGCTATGGCGCCCACATCTTCCACACCAGCAACAAGGAAGTCTGGAATTTTGTGAACAGCCTTGTGGAGTTCAACCGCTACACAAACAGCCCGGTCGCAAACTATAAGGGCGAGATGTACAACATGCCGTTCAACATGAACACCTTCAGCCGCATGTGGGGAATCTCCACTCCGGAGGAGGCAAAAAAGATCATCAGCGAGCAGAGAAAAGTGATCAAAGGCGAGCCGAAGAACCTGGAAGAGCAGGCCATCAGCCTTGTGGGAACCCACATCTACCAGAAACTCGTCAAGGGTTACACCGAGAAACAGTGGGGCAGAGACTGCAAGGAGCTCCCGGCCTTCATTATCAAGCGTCTCCCGGTGCGCTACACCTACGACAACAACTACTTTAACGACCTCTACCAGGGAATCCCGATCGGCGGCTACAATAAGATCACAGAAAAGCTCTTCGAGGGCTGTGAGATCCGCCTCGGAACCGATTACCTGGCTGATAAGGAAAAATATGACGCCCTTGCGGACAAGGTCGTATATACAGGAACCATCGACAGCTATTTCGACTACTGCTTCGGAAAACTCCAGTACCGCAGCCTGCGGTTTGAGACAGAAGTCTTAGACTGCGACAACTACCAGGGCAACGCGGTCATCAA
Organism: uncultured Eubacteriales bacterium; assembly: GCA_963622995.1. Taxonomy (GTDB): domain Bacteria; phylum Bacillota; class Clostridia; order Lachnospirales; family Lachnospiraceae; genus Pilosibacter. The sequence goes on from CAVFLH010000004.1 coordinate 28,174, forward strand.
CTATACCGACCGTGAGACTCCGTACACAAGAATCATCGAGCACAAGCATTTCGAGTTCGGAACCCAGGAGAAGACGGTCATCACGAGAGAGTACCCGGCGGAGTGGTCCGAGGGCATGGAGCCGTACTATCCGGTCAACGACGAGAGAAACCAGGAATTATACAAGAAATACGCGGAACTCGCCGGAAAAGAGGAGAACGTGATCTTCGGCGGAAGACTCGCGGAGTACCGCTACTACGATATGGACAAGGTCATCGAGTCTGCCCTTTCCTGCGTAAAGAAGGAATTCGGAAATGAATAACCAGCCGAAAACGCCTCACGGATTCGCCCGTCTTATCATCGGTGACGGATCCCAGGTGTCGGAGCAGAAGAACATCATCTGGAATATGATCGGAAGCTTTTTATACGCTTTCGCATCCATGGTGCTCTCCATTGCGGTGGTCCAGCTTGCGGGCGAGGACGCAGGCGGAGTGTTCACCTTCGCCTTCACCACCTTCGGACAGCACATGTTCATGGCGGCCTACTTCGGGATTCGTCCGTTCCAGATCACGGACACCGGGGAGAAATACACCTTCGGCGATTACCTTGGACTGCGCCTCATCACCTGCGGCCTTGCGGTCCTCGTGGGCTTCGGCTATGTTCTTGTCAGCGGATATACCTTTGAGAAGGCGGCCGTCGTTTTCCTGATGGTGGTCTACAAGGTCATCGACGCCCTGGCGGATACATACGAGGCGGAATTTCAGCGCGGCGGAAGACTGTATCTGACGGGAAAATCCAACGCGTTCCGTACGATCCTCTCCGTGGCCTGTTTCCTCGGAAGTCTCGCGGTGACGGGAGAACTTCTGACCGCCAGTGTCTGGGCGGTGGGCGCGCAGATCGTGGGATTTTTCCTGTTTGACTTCCTCGTGATCCGGGAGCTCCCGAATGTGACATGGAAGTCGGAGCGCGGAAAGAAGTTCCAGCTTTTCCGGGACAACATCCTGTTATTCTTCTCGGTGGTCCTGGACTTCTATATCTTCTCCGCATCGAAATACGCAATCGAGGCGCACATGGCGGACCGTGATCTCGCGGTCTACGGCGCGATCTTCATGCCGACCAGCGTGATCAACCTGGTTGCGGGCTTCGTGATCCGCCCGTACCTCACAAAGCTCGCGGTGGACTGGGAGGCCGGGCACTTAAAGGCATTCCGGAAGATCATCATGAACCTTGCCCTGATCATCGCGGCACTGACCGTACTTGCGGTGGGCGGCGCGTGGTTATTGGGAATTCCGGTAATCAGCCTGCTGTACCCGAACTTAAGAGAAGGACTTTCCACATGCCGCGCGGCGCTGGTGCTGATCATCATCGGCGGTGCCCTCAACGCGTTTATGAACCTGTTTTACTATTCCCTTATTATCATGCAGAAACAGAAGTTCATCATCCTGGGCTATGCCTTCGTCAGCGTGCTGGCGGTGCTTTCCTCCGGCTGGTTCGTACGGATGGGAGGAATTCAGGGAGGCGCCTTTGTATACATGCTTTTGATGGCGGCACTGATGGCAATCTTCGGAATTTTCTCTGCAGGATTTATGAAACAGAAAGAGAGAGCACAAAAACGCAATGAAGGTTGATGTGATCATCCCGGTCTACGGCCCGGGAAACAGATTGTTGGAATTATTTGACCGGCTGGGACGCCAGACCGTACCGGTGAACCGGCTGATCATCATGAATACAGAAAAGGCCCTGTGGGATAAGTGGGCGGAGACCCTGGAACCGGGAAGACTCCCGGAAAACCTCTCCGTGTACCATGTGACAAAGGAAGAATTTGACCATGGCGCCACGAGAAACACAGGGATCGAGCACTCCGACGCGGATGTCTGTGTCTGCATGACCCACGACGCGCTTCCGGCGGACACAAATCTGATAAAAGCCCTGACGGACGCGCTCTTTTCCGGGGACGATATCGCTGTGGCATACGCGAGACAGCTTCCGGCGAAGGACTGCAATATCATTGAGCGCCACACGAGAGATTTCAACTATCCGGACAAGAGCCGGGTAAAGAGGATCTCGGATCTGGACACGCTTGGAATCAAAACTTATTTCTGCTCGAATGTCTGCGCGGCGTACAAGCGGGAAATCTATATGAAGCTCGGCGGATTTATCCGGAAGACGATCTTCAACGAGGACATGATCTTCGCGGCGAAGGCAATGAAGAACGGATACGCGGTCTACTACGCGGCGGAGGCGAGAGTGATCCACTCCCACAATTATACGGCGTCCCAACAGTTCCACAGAAACTTCGACCTGGCGATCTCCCAGGCGGACAACCCCGACGTATTTTCCGGGATCCGCTCCGAGGGCGAGGGTATCCGCATGGTGAAGGATACCGCCCGCTGGCTCGTAAAGACGGGACATGCGTACCTTGTGCCGAAGCTTGTGGTGGACAGCGGATTCAAGTATATGGGGTATCTTGCCGGGAAAAGGTATAAGAAGCTACCGAGAGGGCTTGTGGTCAAGTTATCTATGAATAGAAATTACTGGAAATAAGAAAAAAGTTGTCATTCTGCACTCCGGGTGGTATGATGTAGTGCGGAAATGCCGAAAAATGACGAAAATACAGCGGTTGTGCAGGAAAAGCATATATTTCTGCTTCAGAAATGAAACGGGTATATGCCGAAAGAGAAAAATTACAGCCGTAAATTTATAAAAATGTGAGGTAAAAACTATGGGAAAGATCAAAGTTTCTTCCTGTGAAACAGATGGAATGGTAATCGAAGGCCTTCATGTGATCGAGCCGACCGTATTCAACGATGAGCGCGGATACTTCATGGAGACATACAACCAGAACGACTTCAAAGAGGCAGGACTCAACATGGTATTCGTACAGGATAACCAGTCCATGTCCGTAAAGGGTGTACTCCGCGGCCTTCACTTCCAGAAACAGTTCCCGCAGGGAAAGCTCGTCCGTGCGGTACGCGGAACCGTATTTGATGTAGCCGTTGACTTAAGAACACACTCCAAGACATATGGAAAGTGGTTCGGCGTTGAGCTCTCCGCTGAGAACAAGAAACAGTTCTACATTCCGGAAGGTTTCGCACACGGCTTTGTTGTTCTCTCCGACGAGGCAGAGTTTGCCTATAAGTGCACCGATTTCTATCATCCGGGCGACGAGGGCGGACTCGCATGGAACGATGAGACCATCGGTGTAAAGTGGCCGATCACACCGGACATGCAGCTCATCATCTCCGAGAAAGACCAGAAATGGCCGGGATTTAAAGAGATTTTTAAATTCGACAGATAAATTATATTAAAACTCACACTTAGTCTCCACCCCGGGACCGCACGAAAAACGGTCCAGTCCCTGGAGACCAGAAAGGTTGTTAAAGCGTGAATTATTTGACTTCATTACTGAAGGAGCTGGTGGCAAAAAGAAAACTGATCTGGGAACTCTCCAAGGCAGATTTCAGAAAACGTTTTGTCGGCTCCTATTTTGGCGTTGTCTGGATGTTCATCCAGCCCATCGTCACCGTCCTGATCTACTGGCTCATCTTCGGTCCCATCGGATTCAAGAGCGCGCCGCCGGTGCCGAACGCCTCCTACGTCCAGTGGCTGGTTCCGGGTATCGCCCCGTGGTTCTTCTTCTCAGAAGCGCTGAACTGCGGAACGGGATGTCTTCAGGAATACAACTACCTGGTAAAAAAAGTAGTATTTAAGGTGGAGATCCTGCCTGTGATCAAGCTGATCTCCTGCCTGTTCGTCCATGCGTTCTTCGTCGTGATCATGTTTATCGTATTCCTGGTCAGCGGCAAAAGACCGCAGCTTTCCTGGATCCAGATCATCTACTATTCCTTTGCCACATCCATGTACGCCCTGGCGCTCACCTACCTTACCAGCGCGATCCAGGTATTCTTCAAGGATATGGCACAGATCGTCAGCATCTGCCTGCAGTTTGGCATGTGGCTGACCCCGATCATGTACAGCGAGCAGTTATTCCTGGACAAAGGACTGACGATGGCTCCGATGATCCTGAAACTGAACCCGTTTTACTATATCGCGGCGGGATACCGCGACAGCATGCTGACGGGAGACTGGTTCTTCATGCGTCCGACACTGACCGTGTATTTCTGGGCAGTGACCCTGATCACCATGTTAGTGGGACTCAAAGTATTCAAGCGGCTTCGCCCGCATTTCTCAGATGTATTGTAGGAGGAAACCATGTCTGCCAACGCGATTACAGTAAAAGACGTGACGAAGGTCTACCGACTCTACGACAAGCCAATCGACCGGTTGAAAGAGTCCTTAAGCCCGACACATAAAAGCTATCACAAAGACTTCTATGCCTTAAACGGTCTGTCCTTCAATGTAGAAAAAGGACAGACGGTGGGCATTATCGGAACGAACGGTTCCGGTAAATCAACGATCTTAAAGATCATCACCGGTGTCCTCACACCGACCACAGGACAGGTCGACGTGGAGGGAAAGATCTCCGCACTCCTGGAACTTGGTGCCGGATTCAACATGGACTATACCGGAATCGAAAATATCTATATGAATGGCACGATGATGGGCTATTCCCGGAAAGAGATGGATGAGAAGCTGCAGGATATCCTGGATTTCGCGGATATCGGCGATTTCGTCTATCAGCCGGTGAAGACATACTCCAGCGGTATGTTCGTCCGTCTGGCGTTTGCGCTCAACATCAATGTGGAGCCGGAGATCCTGATCGTCGACGAGGCGCTGTCCGTCGGAGACGTATTCTTCCAGGCAAAATGTTACCGGAAGATGGAGGAGATCAAGCAGAGGGGAACAACGATCCTCATGGTTACCCACGATATGGGCAGCATCATCAAATACTGCGACAAGGTCGTCCTCTTAAACAAGGGCGAATTCATCGCGGAAGGTGAGCCGGGCCACATGGTGGATCTCTATAAGAAGATCCTGGCAAACCAGCTGGATTCCTTAAAGGAAGAACTGGAGAGCGACTATTCCGGTGGCATGCTGGGCGATGAGAAAAAGGCAAAGGTGGAGGAATCCCATTCCGATGGATCCCTCATGAAGGATAAGATCACCATCAACACGGACCGCACCGAGTACGGCGACGGCCGGGCGGAGATCTTCGACCTGGGACTCTTCGACGCGAGAGGAAATCTGACGAATCTCCTTTTAAAGGGAGAGATGTTTACAATCAAGGAGCGGATCCGCTTCCATGCGCCGCTCAAGAGCCCGATCTTTACCTACACGATCCGAGACAAAAAGGGAACAGACCTCACCGGAACGAACACCATGTACGAGGGCTGCGATATCAAACCGGTGGGGGACGGTGATGTCTACGACGTTTCCTTTACCCAGAAGATGACATTACAGGGCGGCGAGTACCTGCTCTCCATGAGCTGTACCGGCTTCGAGGGCGAGGAACATGTGGTCTACCACCGCCTGTACAATATTGCAAACATTACGGTGATCTCCAACAAGAACACGGTCGGCGTCTACGACATGGAATCCCAGGTGGAGACATCGCTCACAAAGGCGTAAAAGCGGGAGAAAAAGATGAAGGATTACAGTTATGAACTTCTTGACCTGCTCGAAAAGTATAAAGGAGATGCGGAGGCGGCACTGCGGGGCGAAACGAGCCCGTGGTGTCTCTACGCATTTTCGCCGTTAAGGGAAAACCTTTTTGAGTGGCTGGAAATAGGAAAAAATGACCGGGTTCTCCAGGTCGGATCCGACTACGGTTCCTGTACCGGGCTCTTTGCGGAGCGCGCCGGTGAGGTGGTCGTTCTGGATCCCCGGGATGAGAACCTGGAGGTGAACCGGAGAAGACACGGGGAGAAGGAAAATCTCTGCCTGGTCCGCGGCGAACTTCCGAAGGCAGGCGCAGAGTTCCTTGGCTGGAAAGAGTACAAGGGAAAAGAGCGGGCGGCAGAAGAACTTGGCGCTCTCTATAAGGATGGCTTCGATTACGTGATCCTGCCGTCCATGCTCTCTGAGACGGAGAAAAACGGGGCAGCAGATCTGCTGGCGAGAGCGGCTGCACTTGTGAGACCTGGCGGAAAGCTCTTAGCGGCAGCGGAAAATGAGTCCGGTGTCCGCTACTTTATGGGAGCGGAGCCATTTGAGCACTCCTTCCTGGAGGTGGAGTTCCGCGGCCTGTTTGAGGACTTAAAGAGTAAATTTGGTGGAACCGCGATGCTCTACTACCCGGTTCCGGACTACCGTTACCCGGTGACCATCTACTCCGACGACTATCTCCCGCAGACCGGCGATGTGACGAACATCTCCGCCCGTCTTGACGGACCGGGACTCTGGTTCGGAAACGAGGAGAAAGCCATGGCGAACGCATGCAGAAATGGGGACTTCGCAAAGTTCACGAACTCATTCCTTGGCATGTGGGAAAAGGGGAAGGCATGAGACAGATTTTATTTGTAAAATACAACCGGACCAGAGCGGCACAGTTCCAGTTAAAGACAGAGATCGTGCGCGAGGACGGCGTTCTCACCGTCGAGAAGACGGCTCTCACAGAGGCTGGCGAGGCGCATATCCGCTCTTTCGGAGAAAAATATGAGAAGATCCGTGATCTGAATCCTGCCATCCGCTTCTTAAAGCCGGAATGGAAAAAGGATCAGAAGACGGTGTCTTTCCAGTACTTAAACGGCAAGACCGTCGGTGACGCCCTGGGCGAGGGCATCGTTATGGGCGAGGTCCCGTATAAGGAACTCGAGACCGTGATGAAGGTGCTGTTCCCGGAAAATAATGACGCAAAGGCATTCCAGGCGACACCGGAGTTCGAGGCAGTATTCGGAAAAGTTCCGGCGATCAGCGATAAGGCAGTGGCAGTCTCCAACGTGGACGGTCTCTTCGAGAACCTGATGGTGCCGGAAAACGAGAACTGCATCTACGGAATCGACTATGAGTGGGTATTTGATTTCCCGATTCCGGAGAAATTCTTAAAATACCGCAATCTCTTATATTTTTACAGACGTTATGAGAAAGTCCTCAACGTGAAAGAGGAGGACCTCTATGCCCATTTCGGAATCACCGGGGAAGAACTTCAGATCTTTGACGGCATGGAAAAGGCATTCCAGTCCTACGTCCATGACGCAGGTTCCTTCGGCTACATGAAACAGTACGAGCAGCCGACGAAGACCGTGGAATTCCTTCTCGACCGCGAGAGCGAGCTCTACAAGGTAAAAGACTGGTGCGAGAACTTAAAACAGGAGATCTCCGAGAAGGACATCACGATCATGAAGCAGCAGGAAGTCCAGCGCCTCACAAACAACCATGTGACGAACCTGGATGCCATCATCGCAAGCCTCAGAAGCGAGAACGCGAGAATGGCGGGAGACCTGCAGTACCTGTCGAAACATGAGGCGATCATGTGGAAAGTTCTCCGGAAATGCCACCGGGTTGTGGATAAAGTCATGCCGAAGGGCACGAGAAAGAGAAAAATTGCGGGTTACTTCAAGAATACCGTCTTCCATCCGGGAAAATACGGAAAGCTGTATTTCACAAAGGACGGAAGAAACAGGATCCGCGGCGATTTCAAGATCGGTGCCGGTTACTTAGAGCACGGAAAACTGCACTTTGACTATGTGGAACACCCGACCGTGTCCATCGTGATCCCGGTCTACAACCAGATCCACTATACGTACGCCTGCCTGCTCTCGATCTTAGAGAACACGAAGGACGTGACCTACGAGATCATCATCGCCGATGATGTGTCCACGGACGCCACAAAGGAGCTGTCCCTGTATGCGGAGAATCTCGTGATTTGCAGAAACAAGACAAACCAGGGATTCTTAAGAAACTGCAATCAGGCGGCGAAAGCGGCCCGCGGAAAGTATGTCATGTTCTTAAACAATGACACACAGGTAACACCGGGCTGGCTGTCATCCCTTGTAAACCTCATCGAGTCCGACCCGACCATCGGTATGGTTGGTTCCAAGCTGGTCTACCCGGATGGACGCCTCCAGGAAGCCGGCGGAATCATCTGGAGCGATGGCTCCGGCTGGAACTACGGACGTCTCGATGATCCGGAGAAGCCGGAATACAACTATGTGAAGGACGTTGACTATATCTCCGGCGCGGCGATCCTGCTCTCCACAGATCTCTGGAAGCAGATCGGCGGCTTCGACGAGCTGTTTGCACCGGCGTACTGCGAGGACTCCGACCTTGCCTTCGAGGTGAGAAAAGCCGGATACCGCGTGGTCTACCAGCCGTTGTCAAAAGTCATCCACTTCGAGGGCGTCTCCAACGGTACCGATGTAAACGGAACCGGTCTGAAGCGCTACCAGGTGGAGAACAGTAAGAAGTTAAAGGAAAAATGGGCGGAGGAGTTCAAGAAACAGTCTGTAAACACAGGCAACCCGAACCCGTTCCGCGCCCGTGAGAGAAGCCAGAAGAAGCCGGTGATCCTCGTGGTGGACCATTATGTTCCGACTTTCGATAAGGACGCGGGCTCCAAGACTACTTACCAGTACCTTAAGATGTTCGTGAAGATGGGATATTCCGTGAAATTCCTCGGAGACAACTTCCTTCACGAGGAGCCGTACTCCACAACACTTCAGCAGATGGGCGTGGAGATCTTATACGGACCGGAGTACCAGGCAGGTATCTGGGACTGGCTGACGAAGAATAAGGATGAGATCGATTTTGCGTACTTGAACCGTCCGCATATCGCCATCAAGTATGTTGATTTTATTAAGAAGAACACCAATATCAAGGTGATCTACTACGGACATGACCTGCATTTCTTAAGAGAATACCGGGAGTACGAGCTCACCGGCGATATCAAGAAGAAGCGGGAGTCCGATTACTGGAAATCCATCGAGTTCTCCCTGATGGAGAAGGCGGCTGTCTCCTACTATCCGTCCTACGTGGAGGAGGAGGCGATCCATGCGATCCATCCGGAGTACAAGATCAAGGCGATCACAGCCTACGTCTATGAAAAGTTCCTGGAGAATATCGACAAGGACTTCGAGAAGAGGGAAGGACTGCTGTTTGTCGGCGGCTTCGCGCATCCGCCGAACGCTGACGCGGTTCTCTGGTTCGCGAAGGAGATCTTCCCGTTGATCAGACAGAAGATTGACGTGAACTTCTATGTGGTAGGTTCCAAGGTGACAGACGAGATCAAGGCCCTCGAGCAGCCGGGAAGCGGCGTTATCGTCAAGGGATTCGTCACAGAGGAAGAACTTGCGTCCCTCTACGCAACATCCCGCATCGTTGTGGTTCCGCTGCGCTACGGTGCCGGAGTTAAGGGCAAGGTCGTTGAGGCGGTCTACAACGGATCCGCCATCGTCACCACATCCATCGGTTCCGAGGGAATCCCGGAGGCGGAGCGCGTCATGAAGGTTGCCGACGGACCGGAGGCATTTGCCGACGAGGTAGTCAAGATGTATGAGGATCCGGCAGAATGCCGCAGAATGTGCGAGGAGACCCAGAAGTACATCCGCGAATACTTCAGTGTCGAGGCTGCATGGAAGGTTATCGAGGAAGATTTTACACCGGAGAAAGAGCGGTAGGAAGGTTTCTGAAATCGAATAGTGTGATAGACACTGCCGGGAATCTGCTTCCCGGCAGTCTGTTCATATGAAGAAAATTTTGTCAGTAGATATTGCAGCGGACAGCCTCGTCAGATGCCCGAATATGCCGGTGCGCATTTTTACAAGGCTGATAGGATTGGAAAAGTGCGATTGAAAGGGAAAATATAGTGAAAACAGATAATATTCATGAAAATTCTAATAATCACAACAAATACATAAACGATGAAAAAGCGAAAACAGTTCTTCGGGAGATGACCATGGATGATATTCCGGCCGTGGAGCAGATTGAGCAGACCTGCTTTTCCGATGCCTGGTCCGAAAAACTTCTCTCCGACATGCTGGAGAGCGAGTGGGATGAAGCATGGGTGCTGGCGGATGAGAGCGGCACTGTCACTGGCTACGCCAACTTCCGCTTCCTCGCCGGGGAAGGCGAACTTATGCGGATCGCCGTTCTGCCGGAATACAGGGGCCGCGGGGAGTCAAAGAAACTCATGGACCGTCTGGAAATCTCTGCAAAGGAGAAGGAAGCGCCGGACCTGACACTGGAGGTGCGCGCCGGAAACACACCTGCCGTAAACCTTTATAAATCCTATGGTTTTCAGGCGGAAGCCGTGCGGAAAAACTACTACCATGACCCGGTAGAGGACGCCCTCATCATGTGGAGACGTCCTGTTCCATCGATTCCCACTTAAAATCACGAAATTTTCCGCTATACTGTAGGGGACTCCGGGAGAGCCGGGGATGAAGAAGGCGGAGGAAAAGAAAAAATGAGAAAATACGGAAAAGACGGCAGGCTGGAGACCGTGATCTGCAACCGGTGCGGAAAAAAGCTGGCAGTGAAACATGGAATCGTCAGGGAAGGCGTATTCACGTCGGACCACACATGGGACTTCTTTTCGGAAAAAGACGGGGAGATCCACCATTTCGACCTGTGCGAGGAATGCTATGATGAAGTGACAGCAGAGTTCCGGGTTCCGGTGGACGTGGAGGACGAGATCGAGCTGCTGTGAAAGGCGCAGATGATATGCGGCAGGAATACCGTTATGCTGAAACAAGTTTAGACCAGATTGCGCTGCAAGAGTATATTTGAATGTTAGAAGCGGGTACGGGCGAATTGTCTGTACTCGTTTTCTATTGCCATGTATTCAGAAGAAGCTATCGACGACTGGTTCTGCACTTTCCGCAGTTCCCGCCCAGGAATCAACCTCCATCTCTTGCATATAGCTGCCGCTTTATGGTATGATACGTGCAGACTGGATAAATATAAACTTTTATTATATAGAATGCAGAGGAAAATACATGTTAGATATCTGTTTACTGGGAACCGGCGGCATGCAGCCGCTGCCGTACCGCTGGCTTACGTCCATGATGGCGCGCTGCGACGGCAGCAACCTGCTGATCGACTGCGGCGAGGGAACCCAGATCGCATTAAAAGAAAAGGGATGGAGCCCGAAGCCGGTGGACGTGATCTGCTTCACCCACTACCACGCTGACCATATCAGCGGACTTCCGGGATTTCTCCTGACTATGGGAAACGCGGAGCGCACAGAGCCGGTACTTCTCGTTGGCCCGAAGGGCCTGGAGCGCGTCGTCGGCGCCCTGCGCACCATCGCGCCGGAGCTTCCGTTCCCACTTGTGTTTAAGGAACTCACGGAGCCGAGAGAAAAATTCCAGGCAGGCCCCTATGTGGTGGACGCATTCCGCGTAAATCACCGCGTGACCTGCTACGGCTACCGAATCACGATTCCGAGAAACGGCAAATTCGACGTGGAGCGGGCGAGAACCCAGGAGATCCCGCAGAAATTCTGGAGCAGACTCCAGAAAGGTGAGACCATCGAGCACGAGGGCAGGATTCTGACACCGGACATGGTGCTGGGCGAAAAGCGCCGTGGAATTTCCGTCACATACACCACCGATACGCGCCCGGTTCCGGCAATCGCGGAGTACGCCGCTGACAATGACCTCTTTATCTGCGAGGGCATGTACGGTGAGAAGGAAAAGATCGCCAACGCGAGAGAAAATAAGCACATGATGTTCCAGGAGGCGGCAAAGCTCGGCAAAGAGGCGAACCCGAGGGAGATGTGGCTGACCCACTACAGCCCGTCCTTAATGCATCCGGAGGAATATTTAAATGAGATCCGGGAGATCTTCCCGAAAATTAAGACCGCCCGGGACGGCTGGTCTGCAGAACTTGGATTTGATGAGGATTAAAAAATGAAGATACACAGTGTTGAAGAAGACGTATATATACTTGCAATCGAGAGCTCCTGCGACGAGACGGCAGCTTCCGTCGTAAAGAACGGCCGCGAGGTGCTGTCCAACGTGATCTCTTCCCAGATCGCGCTTCATACACTCTACGGCGGCGTTGTTCCGGAGATCGCATCGAGAAAACATATTGAAAAGGTAAACCAGGTGGTTCAGGCTGCCCTCGACGAGGCGCACATGACACTGGACGAGATCACAGCCGTCGCTGTGACATACGGTCCGGGTCTTGTGGGTGCGCTTCTCGTTGGAGTTGCGGCTGCGAAGGCCATCGCTTACGCAGCAAAGAAACCGCTTGTGCCGGTCCATCATATCGAGGGCCATGTATCCGCGAACTTTATCGAGCACCCGGATCTGGAACCGCCGTTCGTATGTGAGATCGTGTCCGGCGGACATACCCATCTTGTAATTGTAAAAGACTACGGTGAGTTTGAGATCATCGGACGAACCATGGATGACGCGGCAGGAGAGGCATTCGACAAGGTTGCCCGCGCCGTAGGACTCGGATACCCCGGCGGCCCGAAGGTCGATAAGGCGGCAAAAGAGGGAAATCCCCATGCCATGGAGTTCCCGCGGGCGAAAGTCTGCGGATCCCAGTATGACTTCAGCTTCAGCGGCATGAAATCGGCTGTATTAAACTATATCAACCAGGCGGAGATGAAGGGCGAGACGATCTGCGTGCCGGATCTCTGCGCGTCCTTCCAGAACGCGGTGGTTGATGTCCTCGTGAGCCGTGCCATCGCTGCGACAAAGGAGTTTGGTTATAAGAAGCTCGCCATCGCGGGCGGTGTTGCGTCGAACTCTTCCCTGCGCGCAGGCATGAAGACAGCATGTGAGAAGGCCGGAATCGAATTCTACTATCCGTCACCGATCTTCTGTACCGACAACGCGGCCATGATCGGCGCTGCGGGATACTATGAGTACATCAACGGAGTCCGCGCAGGCTGGGACCTCAACGCGGTGCCGAACCTGAAACTGGGAGAGCGGTAATGGAACAGGTGAAAACAGCAGCCATCGTGCTGGCAGCCGGACATGGAAAGCGGATGCACAGCAAGGTGGCAAAGCAGTATCTTCTCTTAAAAGGAGAACCGGTGGTGGTTCATGCCCTGCGGGCCTTTGAGGAGGCAGGGATGGATGAGATCATCCTGGTGACCGGAGCGGATGAGGTGAAATTCTGCAAAAAGGATATCGTGGAACAGTACGGCTTTAACGGCGTGAAAGAGGTCATCCCGGGCGGAAAAGAGCGGTATGACTCCGTGTGGAACGGACTTAAGGCCTTAAGGGCAGCAGGATTTCCGGAGGACGGCATCGTTCTGATCCATGACGGAGCGAGACCTCTCGTGAACGGGGAGATCATCGCAAGATCCGTGTCCGGCGCCCGGGAGTTCTCCGCCTGCGTGGCGGCAATGCCGGTGAAGGACACGATCAAAGTGGCGGACGCGGACGGATTTTCTGCCAGCACACCGGACCGCAGCACCTTATGGCAGATCCAGACGCCCCAGGCGTTCCGCTTCGGGCTGATTTACTGTGCTTACGAGAAGGTATTTGCGCCTGGAACAGACCGCAGCCATATCACAGATGACGCCATGGTGGTGGAGCAGATGACGGACACGAAGGTGAAATTCGTGGAAGGCAGCTATTCCAATATCAAGGTGACGACACCGGAGGACATGGTGATCGCGGAGGCACTCTGTGCTCGTTAAACTCTTTTGAAAAATTCTGAAAAAACTTTTTTTGGATAAGGCGTGAGTTTATCGGATGTGTAATACTGATGCACTAGATATTGATGCTTGACACATGCAGAAATGGCATATTTTGTATACAATTAAAAAAGAACCAAAAAACGAAAAAAACCTGGAAAAATGCTTGACAAAAACGATATTATAGGGTATTATTAATGAGCACGTTTGAGAGAGCGCTTTGGAGAGATATCGAAGTGGTCATAACGAGGCGGTCTTGAAAACCGTTTGTCCGCA
>CAVFLH010000005.1:0-34668 GCA_963622995.1 uncultured Eubacteriales bacterium
GTTTAACCACTTGTTAAATACTCTCCGCTCTTTTTTTCTATCTGATTTTATTTCCGCGGAAACACTTATCTCCTTTTCTCGTTGAATAAAATATACACTTTTTCCTTCATATGAGAATTCTATTTGTACACCTTCTTCGTAAATATCACAGCTTTTAAATTTCAGCTTTTCTGGACAATATCCCATTTTTAATGTCGGTATTTCTAATTCCTGTTCTATCTTTTCATATGCTTGCTCTAATTGCGAATCATCAAGTAGGTTTTTATCGTTATCTAAAGAAATGACGGCCTCTTTTCTTCCAACATTAAAGAAATAACTCTTCTTCCCAATCGCCGTCCCCCCAAGCATCCCCACAATCACTGCCACCAACGCCGCAGTAGCGAGAACTTTCTTCTTTCCAAACCGAATTACCTTCTTTTCGTTCTTCTTTTTCTCTTCCGGTTCAGAGATCACTGTTACGGTCTTCTTCGGAAGCTCTTCTGCAATTTGGGTGTTGGCTGATTCGTTATGTGGAACCGGAGTCGGTGTCTGGACGGCGGTTTCCTTTTCAAGTTCGGCTTTTCGTGCCAGGAAACGCTTCATGAGTCGATCTTCGGCACCAGTGAAGTTTACATCTTTGAAAGTCTCGTTTGCCTGATCCAACTGTTTTAACAGCTGATCATCCGCATAGCCAAACGCTTCCCGAAGACATTCGCTTATTTTCTGATCCTCACGATTCTCCGTGTCTGCCATGATTCAGCACCTCTCTTCTTCCTTCCTTTGTATCTTTTAGGGGTTGACATTTCTCCTTCAGCCGTTACTATTAAATAGTCAGCAGCTGTAAAAATTCTTGCTCCATGGAGGCAATTTTTATGAAAACCATTCTTCTCACTGGCGGTGGTACAGCCGGTCACGTTACTCCGAACCTTGCCCTGATTCCGTCTCTCAAGGCAGCCGGATATGATATTCGATACATTGGTTCCTACAATGGTATGGAACGCAAACTGATTGAAAACACAGGTATTCCTTACGACGGAATCTCTTCCGGAAAACTGCGCCGATATTTCGATTTAAAGAACTTTACTGACCCGTTCCGCGTATTAAAAGGTTACGCTGAGGCCTTAAAGTTGATGAAAAAATACAAACCGGATGTTCTCTTCTCTAAGGGCGGCTTTGTTGCGGTTCCTGTTGTTCTCGCTGCAAAGCATTACCACATTCCGACGATCATCCACGAGTCCGATATGACTCCGGGGCTTGCAAATAAACTCTGCATTCCGTCTGCAAAATGGGTATGCTGCAACTTCCCGGAAACCTTAAAGTATCTTCCGGAAGGAAAAGCAGTCCTCACAGGATCCCCGATCCGTGCAGAACTCCTTCAGGGTGGCCGTCTTGCCGGTCTGCAGTACACAAACCTCTCTGCGGCAAAACCGATTATTCTTGTAATCGGCGGAAGTCTCGGCTCCGTAAAAGTAAACGGTGCGGTCCGCAGTATTCTTCCAAAGCTCTTAGAGCAGTTCCAGGTGATCCATATCTGTGGAAAGGGAAACTTGGATGAGTCCCTGATCGGAACTCCCGGTTACGTTCAGTATGAATATGTTGACAGTCCGCTGAAGCACTTATTTGCGGCAGCTGATCTGATCGTCTCCAGGGCAGGTGCAAATTCTATCTGTGAAATTCTTGCACTCAGAAAGCCGAATGTCCTGATTCCGCTCTCCGCAGCAGCCAGCCGTGGAGATCAGATCCTGAATGCCAATTCTTTTGCAAAGCAGGGGTATTCCACGGTTCTGGAAGAGGAGAAAGTGACAGACGCCACTCTTTTTGACGCGATTCACGATACCTACGAGAACCGCCGGACATTCATTGATAATATGGAAAAGAGCCATTTAAATAATGCAATTGATACGATCATGAAATTGATCAACGATTGTGCTGATCACAAATGACCTCGGTCGATACGACTTTTCAGGTTTTCTCTTAAGTATTTTCTTGCTCTTGAAATTCGCGAACGGCACATGTCGTTCGTGATTTCAAGGCGTTCACAAATTTCTTCAGTCGTAAATCCCTGGATGAAATACATCACCGTGACATCCTTCCACGATTCCCTTAACCCATCCAGGACCTCGAAGATCTGACCGCAGCTTTCTCTGCTAATTACGGATTGCAGCGGATCGCGTTTGGAAAGATCTGCGATATACTCCAGTTCACTCACATCTTCGTCCTCATTCGGCTTGATACTTCGCTTTTCTTTTCTAAAATAGTCGATACATTTATTCTCGACAATACGCGCCAACATTGCTCTTATAGCTTTTTCACTCTCTAGCTTCCCGCCATAATCCGCCCGGTAGAACGACCAGAATGCTTCCATGACAATGTCTTCTACATCATCATATGGCACTCCGATCGCATACGCCAGCTTCATATACATTTGAGCATATTTCGTAATCAGTACTTGCAGCAGTTCATCTTTGTCCTGCGGCATAAATTCTCCTTTAAAAATCTCTCTGATTACAGTGCACCTTTGATCTTTTCTGCTGTCTCAGCAAGAACCTCCGGATCTTCTTTTCCCGGTTCCCATCCAGCAATCACCGGACCGCCCTCGTAGCGCGGGATCACATGTACATGGAAATGGAATACCGTCTGGCCTGCTGCCTCACCGTTATTCTGTACCAGGTTAAAACCTGCGCAGCCCAGAGATTTCTTCATTGCGGTTCCGAGTTTCGCTCCTAACGGAAGTACTTTTGCAGCGATCTTCGGATCCAGTTCGGTAACGTCCTTAAAATGTTCTTTCGGAAGGATCAGGGCGTGACCTTTTGATGCCGGACCAAGGTCCAGAATTACACGGAAATCTTCATCCTCATATACAGTTGAAGACGGAATCTCACTATTCGCGATCTTACAGAAAATACAATTACAGTCTTTCATCTTTCGATACCTCCGTTCGCCCACCGGTCTCTGGCAGGCCTATGATATAAAATTATAGCAAGCACAATGCCTATTACAAGGCCAGACAGGTGTGCGATATTGTCCACACCTGTGCTTGTATATCCCAAGTACAGAGAGAAAAAGATCATGATCACAAGCTGCCTTGTATTCAGATCTTCTAACTGCCCTCTGTTGGCCGTAACCACATAAAGCAGGCCGCCGACCACTCCAAAAATTGCGCCGGACGCCCCGGCTGATACTGTCATTGTATCAGCTGTGTGCGCCATCATAGACACCCAGTTCGAGCCAATTCCGCAGAGCAGGTAAAATATCAGATACTTCACATGTCCCAGTGCCCGTTCCAGGTTGTCCCCGATTACAAACAGGACCAGCATATTATTCATAATGTGCCGGATCCCAAAATGCATAAACATCGCTGTCAAAAGCCGGTAATACTCACCGTCCTCCAGGACTGCAGGCGCAAACATCGCGCCCTTTGTATACATGAAATATGCGTCCTCCGAGGAACCTGTGATCTCAAGATACAGGAAAAACAGCACATTCAGAGCGATCAGAAGTCCATTTACATAAGCCTTTTTTCCATATCGGCTTCCCATGGGTCTCATCCTTTCTACTCTGTTATTTCATGACCCCAAGTCCTTTTGCGATAATTGTGATAAAGTCCTGAACGTTTGTCACGATAGTCGTTGCGGAGAGGCTTCCGCGGTCCATCAGCTTGTTCACCACAAACTCGTCCGCGTCAACAGTATAGAGATATACCGGGCGGATCGTTCCGTCCTTCATAACACGGAATGAGGGAGTCATATTGCCCGTAGCAATCGTGTGAAGCATTGTAGCTAAGCAGATCACACAGGTGGCATCCCGCACCATATCGCGCATTGCGCTCTGTCCTTTATACGCGTCTCCGATGACTTCCGGCATCGGACCATCATCGCGGATCGAACCGGTCAGGACAAACGGAACATGGTTCTTTACACATCCATAGATAATACCGTTGTCAATATGATTATCCTCGATAAATTTGGGGATCGAGCCGCTTCTGCGGACCTTATTCAGCACATCCAGATGATTGTAATGTCCATTCGGCTGGGATATCTGCGTGTAGATGTCCTGTCCGAGCGCCGTATGTAACAATGCGCCTTCCAGATCATGGGTCGCAAGCGCGTTTCCCGCCATCAGACCGTGTGCATATCCGTTATCGATCAGGGACTGCATCGCGTTTCTCGCGTCATAGTCGAAGGAGAACGCCGGTCCCATGACCCAGACGATCTTTCCGTGTTCTTTTTCATATCGAAGAAGGTCCATCAGGCGGTCATAATCTCTCGCATAGGAAGTCTCTCTGCTTCGTCCCTGGCGGAATACAAATTTATCCGCAAGCGCGTCCGCCTCTGTCTGGAATCCGGTGCTGTGGACATAGATTCCCTCTTCACAGGCTTCACTCCGACCGAGAATGACCTTGTCCCCTTTTTTGAGGTTTCTGTTTTCGACTACCTCCAGGTGCCCATCCAGGCAGATCACAACGCTGGAATCCATGCGGCTCTCTTCCGCTAACACCCATTTGCCCTGGATCTTAAAATATTCTGGGAACATGGATGTGCTGTGAAAGTACTCCGGGGCAACCCCGTCCTTCTCCACAACTTCCCATTTTGCGTTAGGGGCATTGACAAACTGTTCTTTTGAAAAGTCGGGCTGATGATATTCTGGCATCTGAAAAGCCATAATACCCCTCCTTTCATCATTGATGGATATATCATAGACCAAATGTCAGAAAAAAACCACCCCTGTTTTGTATTTTCACTTTCTCTTTAACGTCACTTTTACCTGGGAGATTCTACAAAAAACGATATCTCTGATCCGCAAAGGAGAGCATTTCTCCCGGTTCTATATGTACACTCTCATTTGTCTCCAGAAATCTCCCATTTACACTGGTTCCATTCGTTGAATTGAGATCCGTGATCCTATATCCATCCCCATCTTCCTCGATTTTCGCGTGGATTCGGCTGATCTGCGGCAGATTCAGGCAGAAATCCGAGATCTCCCGGTTCTTTCCAATAATAAACGGAAAATATCGGACCACCACGTCCTCGCCGCCGTTTTCCGGGACAAGACGTCTCGTCGCCGGATAGATCTGTCTTCCTGTGAGAAGCACTGTCTGCATCTCATGGGTTTCTCTTTGTCTTATATCAGTTCTTACGTTATCAGCATCCGTATAAACGCCGTTCCCATTTTCCTGTTTCCCCAGAAATTCCCGTTTTTCTTTTATATAGTTTTCCAGAATATTTTTCTTTTCTCGTGTATCTTCCTTATCTCTTATTTCAGAATATTTTCTTAAAGACTTATCACTATCTTCCGCATCTCCCCACATTTCTGCTATACTTCTTCGATATTCAGTTCCGTCCGGTATTCCCCCGCGCTCCCTGTCCTCTTCTTCCCGGAACTCAACCTCCCAGTCCTCTTCTGTTTCCCTGGTCTCTTCTTCATCTTTTCCCACACGAAAGAATATCACACCGGCCATCAGCACACCTTCCGCCGCAAGGATTCCCCATTTCCATTTCAGGATCTGATCGATTCCGCCAATAAAGTAAACCGCCGCAGGAACAGCTGCCATCAAAACCGCAAGCAGCGCTGAAAACACTTTTCTCCCATGCTTCAGCCCTTTCTCCTCTGCCAGTTCTTCTGTCTCACCTGAAAGATCCGTTTTCTTGATCTCAGAAGATCCGTACTTTCCCTCTAATCCATTTTGCTTCTCTCCTTGGTATCGCGGCAGTTCTCCTGCTGCCCCTGTCCCATATTCCCTGACCATTTTTCTCTCTGTTTCATATAACTTTTCCCTCCCAGTATTTTCTCCGAAATTATCTTCTTTCCCGTCTCTTTCTCCTGCCCGCAGACATTTTTCCAAATCGCGGATCCCCAGATTTTCCTTCTCTCCTGCCCGAAATAAAGCAAACGCCAGAACCACTGCGTCTCCGTCTGTGTGATCCACATGGTCCAGAATATACCGTGCCAGTTTCCGGAAACTCTCCTCAAACCGACTCTCACTCCCCGGCAGAAGGCAGAAATTCGCTTTCAGGTCATCAGGATCCACATAGATCATGTCCGGTTCCAGACAGAGCTGGTCCCCATCCATGAGGAATCTTTCCAATGCCGTCATAGTGACGATCAGGTCACTGGTGATCTGCCGGATCTCCTTTGCCTTGAATGACCGATACTCCATCATTCTGGCTAACGACTGCCTCGATGTGATATTAAAATACAGGAACGTCTCCCCATCGATCCGCTTTTCCTGAAACGGCAGGAGTCCGTTGATCCTGTTTTCCGACAGCATCCGCAGCGCATAGGATCCCTCAATCTCTTTTTCCGGGTGCAGTACCATGTAATTTCGGTTCATTTCTCGTTTAAATTCTGTTCTCATCAATCATCGATCCTGTCTTTTATTTTCTTCAGGGCATCCTGCTGACGCAGAAAGGTCGCCGGGTGAATATCCGCCCGCTCCATGTGAAGACTCCAGTCCCCCGCCGCCGCATCACCTTCCGCCGTCAGCGCTCCCAGCTTCAGATGGACCTCGTACGCTCCCAGATAAAGTCTCGGACTCCCCATCCGGCTTCCTTCCTGCTCAAAAGAGTCTATCGTCTTCTTCTCATCGATGTTGTTCCTTGCCCGCTCCAGTGTTTCCTCCAGGATCATACTGCCAGTCACCGTATCATGGACCGTGTAGGCATATCGGATAAACGCCGCCAGGGACAGTAAGACCACCGAAAGAATTATGGATGCCTCCACCGTTATGCTGGCGCTGTAATGCTTCTTTATGTAAACTATTTTTCTCATATTATCCTCATAAACACCATCCACAGTGCCGCAGGTAAAAGAAACGGCAAAAACGGCAGCCGCAGTTTCCGGATACTTCCCCTGCCAGTTCCGATCTGCGCGCCGACCATCATCGCAAGCCCGAATATTCCGCAAAAAATCTGCCCGGAGATCAATAACATCACACACTCCTGCCACCCAAGGAAAAATCCGGATACGATGAAGAACCATCCGTCTCCTTCGCCGACAAGTCCCCCTGTCAGAGTTCCGATCATCAGCAACGCAATTCCAGGAATCATCGCCAGAATGATTTCTCCAAGGAAGCGCTCCTTCCATACACAGGTTATGATTCCCGCTGCCACTCCGCCCGCCAGCACCTCCAGGCTGATACTTCTCGTTCTGAGATCCTGCCAGGCCGCGATCCCTAAAAACACAAAAAACAGACTCATTCTGTCTCCCCCTTCTTCCTCGCGCAGTACGAGCACAGGCCCAGATGTTCTGCCTCAGATTTCGGTGCTTCCCGCACATAGGACATCATAGACCTGCAGTTCTTATCATAGTGATAGTGCTCGCCTGCCGTTGTGATATAGACGGTCTCCGACCCGTCTCCTTTTTTCCCGCAGATGGCACAGGGCATCCGTTTTTCTCCGGGAACACTGCCGTTTTCCGCCTCCGATCTTGTGACGGTCATGTACTCATTCGAAATATAATGGCAGTCCCGGAACAGGTGGTATCTCCCCATTCCGGCTCCCACATAGACCATCTCCGTCTGTTCGTCCCCATCACCATCCCGATAAGTCCCATCTCCCTTTAATTTTCCGGGTATTCCGATCCAGGACCGCCGTTTTACAGCCACTGTCTCCGTCTGTTTCCCCAGAACCGCCACAAAAAACGGAATCTCCTCCTGATACTCCGCCGCAAATTCGATCTCGCCGTTTTCTCCGTACACGTCTGCCTTTTTCACCGTCACATGATCCGCATACTGCCCGGCTCTTCCCCGGATCCAAAGAGCTGCTGCCGCGTCCGTACAGAATGCCGGCAGCTCACTGTCCCCGGTTTCCGCCGACTCTGCCAGGATCCCGTATTGGCTGATCTCCTCTCCGATCCGCTCCATGGCGGTCTGAACCTTTCTCTGCCTGTCAAGCCAGGCAACCGGCTGGAGAAGCGCCAGAAGGAAGAACAGGGTAAGCGGAAGAACAAGCGCGGCTTCCACTGTCATGGAGGCCGGAAGTGAGGAGGTGCATGGATGTGCTCTCCCTGCCAGCAGGGGGGCGTGTACTTGGAGAGTAGTTTGCTTTATGTAAAAAAGTTTCTTATTTTTATTAAAACTGGCCAAGAAGAGCACGTCCATACACCTCCTTTCTCAAGGCTCAACCTTGATTTTCTATTCACAACCTAAATTCACCTGTACTGTCCTGTTCCCGTTGAACAGCCTGTTGTTCTAAAGTATCACGATTTTCCTTGCTCATAATCATATGAACAGCGTTCTTTCATTTTCTTTCAATTCCGTATTAATACGATCCCGCCGCATACACCGTCCCCTTATACTCCTCCTTCTGAAAAAACATATGCTTTTGCAGAACCTCCGCCTCGATCTCGATCTGGTATGCGCAGTTCGCCGCCGAGAAGTCCGCCTGTTCTGTCCTGATATTCCACTGGATCAAGTCCATCATCCGGAAATTTCTTGTTTTCCGGTCCATGAGGAACATCAGACAGCTTAAATACTCCGTATATGTTCTTCCGTCCCCGGAGCTTTCCCCTGCCTCCCTCAAAAACGACTGATCCAACAGCCCGGAAAGACTGGTCTTCCATGTCCCCTCTGTCTTCCAAAACGGAATCTTTCCCCCCGCCAACAGCGTTTTCACATCCAGCACCGCCTCCCCGAACGCCCACAGCGTCAGGATAAAAAAAGACAATACCATCTGTGCCGGTACGATTCCGGCTGATACTGCTGCCGCCAGGGCATCCGCCTCCGCCTTTTTATCCGGGGAATTCAGCAAATACAACAGGTTCATCGCACCTCTGAGTGTAAGTACCCGGTTCACAGCATCCTTTAAGTTTTCCCAGTCCGATTTCTTCCCTGCGAGAAGATATTCCATCTCATACTTCAATACCGATGGTTCCGATCCATTTTCCTCTGAAAATGAAGAGAAATACAGCGGAACATATGCATTTACAGCCATCTGTCTCGATGCCGCCTCCAAAAGCTCTGTTCCCTCTGCGTCAGAATTTCCCGCATCATTCTGATATTTCGACGCAGACGGGATTTCCTTCAGAGAAACCGCATTCTGCGAGATCTCTGTTCCGGCAGGAAGAACAATATCCAGCAGTTCCTTGTCAAAAAGTTCCTCCAGTTGATCCAACGCAGCCGCCTTTTTCTTATCTCTTGGACCAGAATCCGCAGACTCCAGACTCTCCATCTCCTCGACACACTGACTGATCTGTCCCCAGTCTGTCTCTTCCTCCTCTTCGTCCTCCGCATCCGATTCCATGTCGAGAAGCTCACATGCCTCCTCCAGAAGCTCCAGGTTCCGCTCTGTCTGAGACTCCATCTGCTGATATCCCGCAAGCCGCTCCTTTGCGCTTTTGATCACCTCATTACAAGCAGATATCTCCTGTCCCAATGTCCCGGATGCCGTCTCATCTTCCAGCTGTCCGGAATCCATTTGCTGGTTCTCTGTTTCCAGGCACTCCAGTTCCTTCTGAAACTTTTTCACTAGGTCTGGAAATCCCTTTAGTTCCCGCTTTAAGGCAACCGCATGCCGCTTAAACGCAGCCGCTCTCTCATCATCTGCCGCTTCAAGAAGCTTTTCCCGCGTTTCTTCCATCGTCCTCAGTGACTTTTCAACCGCCTGCCCCGCCTTTTCCAGCCTGCGCACCGCTCGCCCGGACCCGCGGCAGGAATCATACAGGGTGCGGAAATCTCCCGCTTTTTTTACCTGCTCTGCCTCCTTTAAAAGCCCGCTTCCCGACACCGCAAGTTCCGGGAGACGGTACTTCATATAGTCGGCGATCTCCTCCTCAAGCCATCTCCCGTTCTCATCCACCATACGGGTCATTCCGGAGAGTGTTACGTTTTCCCGCCTTGCCGGATACATGTTTGCCTGTTCCAGATAAAAGTCAAGATAACGGCCGAAGGTCTCCTTGATTGCCGCCTCCGATTCATATTCCAGGAATAGGAGCTGATAGCGGTCCCATAAATTCCGGTTATAATAACTCATCACCGATGACACTGCCGAATCGGACGCCATCCGAAGATACAGCCTCGCCCCCGCCGTTCTCGCTGATTCCACAAGCCCCAGGACAAGCGACAGCACACATATCAGCGTCAGGCTCAGAAAAACCGTAATCTCTCCCCGGTACCTCATCTAATATACCTCTTTCGCCTGTTTGTTGATCTCCGTAAAGATTGCCGTCAAAAGTTTGTTGATCTGGGTCTTGAAAACGATGACCAATCCGATCAGGACCACGAGGATCAGAACAACTTCGATGACTCCAACGCCGTCTTCTTCCATAAGAAATCTCTTCAACTCCATACATACACCTCCCATATTTCCTCTGGATCTTCCCATTCCTGCCGCAGACATTTTCCGCCGTGCAGCTAAAACATAAAAGATCACTTTTTCAGTCTCTACAGTGACAAAAAAGCCGGTGCCACCACCATGACCATCACAACTCCCAGCATGAGAAACATCGGGATCAAAAGCTTTGTGGACGCCTCCTCGCCTTTCCGGAGCGCAAGTTCTTTTCTCTGACGGAATGCCGTCTCCATCTCCTCCTCGAGAAGCCGCCTCAGGTCCTTTCCCCCTGTGCTCACACTGTTTCCAAGCAGGGACGCAAATTTTATATAACATCCTAAACCGATCCGCCGTCCAAACTCCCCGTATGCCCGGATCTCCGGTGTCCCGGTCTCCATCTGGTTCAGGGCAGTTCTCATCTCCCGGTATACCGGATGAAGCTGGACCGTATTTTTACTCTCCGCATCCACTACCTGCTTTTTCCATGCCTGGCGGACCGGATAGCCTGCCCCGGTCAGTACCACAAAATTTGAAAGCAGTTCCGGATAATCCAGGATCATCCGGTCTTCCCACTTCTTTTTCGCTTCCTTTTCATCACTCTTTTCCTTCAAAAACAGGCACAAAGCCGCCGCGATCCCCAGAAAGATCAGTCCGCCGTTTCCGCCTCCGTCTGCTGACCGGTAATGAAGTGCTCTGCCGTCAAAAGTCTCCGGCAGCACCACCTGTCCCGTCTCCAGATCTTTCTCCGCAAGTTTCCCAAGAAATGCCGCAAATGTTTCCCTTGATGTCTCTTCACCCGGAAACACCGTCACAGGGACCTCCACCCAGGTCACAGAAGACCCGTTCATAAGTCCCGCCCGAAGAGTCACCGTTTTCCCGACTTCCGGCACCTCGGAGCCGATCAGTCCCATATCACTCACGGTCTCCGGGTCCTCAGACTGCCAGTCAATGGAAAGTCCATACTTTTCAAGCGTCCTGACAAGATTCAGGTCACTCTGCACCTTCGAGAGAGACGAATTTTCCCCCAATATCTCCTCCGTCAGGTACTCCATGATCCCAGGAAGTTCCTTCTGGATCTCCGCTTCCGACATCTTCCGCTCAGGAACCGTGACTTCTACCTGTTCCTTCCCGCTTTCCAGCCCTTCCACCAGAAGCTCGTACTGACGGTCCCCGCCGCCATACTCATTCCGGGAAAGAACGCCGTCACGGACGGGATCCCCAAGTTTCCCTGCCGCCTCCGACAGTCCATAAAGCACACCCCCCGAGAGCACACAGGCCGCATACTTTCCATACTCTTTTCCGTACTCCCTTAACCTGCCTTTTCGCGCTTTTTCTCTCATACTTCGATCTCCAGAAAATAGTCAGCCAGCCAGCACGAGACAAGATAGACTGCAAGGCAAAGCGTCATCAGCAATCGTCCGCCCAGCGTTGTATACAGGATACCGAAGAACCCTGGTGACGTCAGCTCAATGTAGATCACGATCAAAACAGGGATCCCGCTCATGATCCTCTGCTCCATGCGCTTAGACGCCGTGGCCGTCAGGATCTCCTCCTGGATCCGGATCTTTTCCCCGATAATCTCCGCGGTCCTGGCGATGATCCGCATCAGCTCCCCGCCGCTTTTTCTCGCCGCAAGGAACACATCCGCAAAGTTTTTCACATCGTCCAGGCCGCTTCTCGCCGCAAAATCCCCCAAAGCATCCTCAAACGTCAGATTCATCCGGACCTTCCGCAGGATCAGCCGGATCTCCTTCGCGATCATGGAATCGCTCCCATGGATCTCTTCCATCTCCTTTAAGCTCACCGCAAACGCATTCTCCACCGAATACCCCGCATTGAGCCCCGATGCCACCGCTAGGATCGCATCCTTAAACTCTCCCCGCAACTTTTCCATCCGCTTCTGCTTCAGCTTTTTCTTTAAGGCCAGCGGAAACAGGATCCCCGCCGGAAAAATAAGCAAAACCAGAAGAAGACTCCGGTAAAACACATAATCCAGAACCGCCGCCAGAAGAATTCCTTCTGCCCCGTAAAGCACCCACTCCCTCCGGCTGAGCGTATATGTCTCATACTCGATACCCTGCAAGTCTGAGCTTTTCCCGGTGCTTAAGCGTTCCGACCTGTTCAAGACTTCCTTCCACTTTCCCTGTATTTCTGAGACCGTCTCCCGGTTTTTCCGCCTCGCGGAAGGAAAACAGGGGATTGAGGATGATCTCGCCGTTTTCAAATCTGTCCACCTCCTCGATTGCCGTTACTTTTCTCGTCTTGTCCCGCATTCTTGACACATGGACCATGATGTCCACCGCCGAAGCGATCTGGCTCCGGATCGCCGCAAGGGGCAGATCGGCTGCCATTAACACCATAGTCTCAAGCCTGGACAGCATGTCCTTCACGCTGTTGGCATGCCCGCTGGAAAATCCGCCGTCATGGCCTGTGTTGAGACTCTGCAGAAGATCCAGCGCCTCTTTTCCGCGCACCTCTCCCACAATAATCCTGTCAGGCCTCATTCGTAAGGCCGCCCGGATCAGCTCCCCGATCCCAATGGCCCCGGAACCTTCTGCGTTTGCTTCCCTCGTCTCCATCCGCACCAGATTTTCGATGTGGTTTAACTGCAGCTCCGCCGCGTCCTCGATCGTGATCACGCGCTCACCGGGCGGGATAAACTCTGAGAGTGCATTTAAAAAGGTCGTTTTTCCCGCTCCGGTGCCGCCGCTGACGAAGATGTTATAGCGGGCAGCCACAAGTGTTTTTAAGAGGTCCGCGGCTTCCGTCGAAATACTCCCGTACTCCAGAAGACGCTCCATTGTCATCGGCTCCGGGAATTTCCGGATCGTTAAGATTGGACCATTAAGCGCGATCGGTTCCAACACCACATGAACTCGGGACCCATCCGCAAGCCTGGCATCCGCAAGCGGCGTCGACGTGTTAACGATACGGTTCACACTGCTGACGATCTGCTGGATCAGATCTTCCAACTGCTCTCTGGATTCGAAAGACTTTTCCCACCGCCCGATCTTTCCCCCTGTCTCTACGAATACCTGGTCCGGCCCGTTCACCATGATCTCCGTCACCTTCGGATCATCCACCAGCTCCTGCAGGATATCCAGCCGCCTGAACGAGTCAAAGAGTTCCCGATGAAGCTTTAACCGCTCCCCCAATGTCTGTGGAAATTCCTCCGGCTGTTCCTCCATACAGGCATCCATCTTCCGGTCGATGAGCTCCGCAATCTCCTCGTCCGTCATCTGCCGGTCATATGTCATCTCCGAAAGAATCTGCTCCCGCAGCATTTTCTTCAGCTGTCCCATAAGTTTCTCTGTCCTTTCAGCAGACTCCTCACAAAATCACCCATATCGCCCCACAAAAGTTCCTGGGGAAAGTGTTCCATTCTTCTCCCGCCGGTCACCATCGGCACATGGATCTTCTGGATCTTTTCCATGACCGCGCCGTTTCCCACCGCTTCCAGGTATTCCTCAAATTCCCGCATCTTCTCCGCGGAAAACGGGTCTTCCCTGATCGGCGTAAACACGACCTGGCATTTTTCCAGTAACGGCAGCGCATCCCGCCCGTAATCCCCCACATCGAGAACCAGCGTCGTATAATTTCCCTCCTGCAGGATCCGCTCTAAAAGGTCCGCCATCTCCTGCACCGACAGCTGCGCATAGTCCTGGGGGATCCGGATCGGCGGGATCCATGCCATGTCCCCGAGATAATAGACGATGGAATTCAGCCGGATCACATGAAAGCGGTCCTGCTTATAGTAGTAGATGAGGTCGGAAAGGTCCCGTTTCCACCGCTCATTTAGGAGTCCTGTAAATCCCGTAAAGGTATCCAGGGTCACAAACAGAACCTTCTCCTCCTTCGCGAGAACCTGCCCGATTGCTAATGCCAGGCATGTCTTCCCGCATCTCCCGATCGGAGAATAGACTCCGATGATCCGCCTGGACTGGTCCATGGCTCCGGCAGTATTGGGCCGGATCCCCGGGATCTCACTGTAGACCGCCATCACCTCCCGGATAATGTCGTCCCCGGACTGGAATTTATAGATCTCTTTCCCGGAGTCCATCTGCTTCTCTGTCTCCTCAGACATATAGATCTTCTGGGCCGACGGGATTCCGGAAATATCCCCGGAATCCGTCCGTTCCCCCGAGAGCAGGACATCGATCTCATGCTTTTTCGCGTACTCCGCCAGCTTTTCCTTCGAGGTAAACGCCTGGGCGGTAAAAACTCCCTTTTCTTTTCGGTTTACATAATCAGACAACCGCTCTGCATATCTCGTGTCCGCGTCATAAACCGCCATCATCTTTTTCATGTCTTCTCATTTCCTTTCCCCCGCCAGAATCAGACTCCGGCATACATTCGATCAGACCGCTAAACGGTCCTGTAAGATATGCGTTCCTGTCTCTTTACTGGATCAGTAAAAACAAACAGTATCCCGCAAACAGATACGGCCCCAGCCGCAAAAGACTTTCTTTCTCAAAATACCCCGGATATTCCGTGAGCCGCCCTTTAATTCCGGTCTCCACCGCAAATCTGGCGGCCCGCTCCAGGCGGAACCAGACAGTTCCCTGTTTGATCATCCGGTAAGATGCCGCCATCGCGGCAAAGACCATTCCCAGGCCAATCACAAGCATGCCATCCCAGACTCCCAGAAATCCTGTGATTATCCCCATAAGCTTGATATCCCCCGCGCCAATGGTCCTGCACAGGAAAAACGGGTAAAAGACCGCGCATGTTCCCACAAACCGCAGGATAAAATATCCTGCCTGAATAAGCGCTAAGGTCCCCGGAGGCTGCGCCCCTGGCGGTTCATTGCTTCCTGTAAAAGCAAGGAGCATTCCAACTGCGAGCCCCAATATGATCTGAATATGAAAGATCTTTCCTTTCTTTCAGTCCGTCACCGCCGCGGACAGTAAAACTGCAAACAATACCACGATAAGATCACCTCCCGCACAGCCATCTTTTCCAACCACTTTCCCCGAAGAGCAAAATTCCCCCGAAAGGATCAAAAAAGAGCATTTTCCCAATTACTGCAATTCAAAAATCAATACGTCAAACGGATTTCATGCCCTGAATCCGGGCATCCGGCGAATCTGCCGGTCATACATCTGCTATTTAGAAATGAAGAACTCATCTCTGAATGTGCCCCTATTATCTCCGAATTTCGGGCGAAAGTCAATTTCAGTTTCGTAAAATCAAGGCACCTTTTTTCGTCAAATTTCACCAAAAATTATTATGTCACCCATCATTTTCCAGAAATGTTGAACAATTCATTGACGCAATTCAGGAAAAATGGTAAAATGCAATTAAGTTTAAATTTTTAAACCAAAACGTTTCAGGAAGGAGAGAATTCATGACCTCAGACAATCTTCTGGGCGATATCTTTGAAGAGTGTATTCCTTTATTTATCGCACTCGGTGACCGCACAAGACTCACGATCCTGCAGTGTCTCTTTGAGACGCAGACCACGGGTGAACGTCGGATCCCCGGCTTAAACGTCAATGAGATCACGGACCGGACAAGTCTCTCCCGTCCGGCTGTCTCTCACCATTTAAAGATCTTAAAAGATACCGGCCTGATCGATGTTACCCGAAAAGGCGTGTGCAATTACTACTATCTCACAAACAAGAGCTCTATCGACAAGCTGGAACGCCTGAAAGAAGAGCTCGAAAAATACCCGGAACCCTGAATATTCCGGGTGAATGGATCTCATACTACCAATTGCAGGAACTGCTGATTTTTTCAAAATAGATATGCCGCAGACCAGCGGATTTACCTTATAAAGAAAACTCAGTAAAACAACCGCAGCTGCCCAAGAGGGGCACTGTACCATTGAATTGGAGTATGATATTATGTTTTTCACTAAAAAATCCGCTTCCCAACAGGCATACAGCCGGGAGACAAATGAACTGAAGCGCCAGATCGAGATCAGCAAAACGGCGATCTTATCCGCCCAGAACCAGTTCGAGCAGGTCGTTGACCCGACCCTGGTCGACTGTTATATCTATGAGCTGAACGCTGCGCAGCTCCGGTATCAGTTTCTTCTCCGCCGCCTGAAAAAACGGGAGCTTCAGGAGGTCTGATAACCATGCATACCTGGTACGAACAGGCTGTCTTTTACCATATTTATCCCCTCGGACTTTTGGGGGCAGAAAAAACAAACACGCTCACAGAGACCGCCCACCGGCTCACAGAGCTTGAGTCCTGGATCCCGCATATCCGCGCCTTAAACGGCTCCGCGATCTATATCGGACCGCTCTTCGAGTCCTCCACCCACGGCTACGACACAAGAGATTTCCGTCTCGTGGACCGCAGACTTGGCTCTAATGAGGATTTTGCCCGTTTTGTGCGCCTGTGCCATGAAAACGGCATCCGCGTTGTGGTGGACGGGGTCTTCAACCATACCGGACGCGAGTTTTTCGCTTTCCAGGATATCCGCGAAAAGCGGGAAGCTTCCCCCTATAAGGACTGGTACCGGGGCGTAAACTTCGGCTGGGGAAGTCCTCTGGGCGACCCATTCGGCTATGAGGCCTGGCAGGGACATTTTGAGCTTCCCTGCTTAAATCTCTGGAACCCGGAGGTCCGCCAGTATCTGTTTGATTCGATCCAGTTCTGGGTCGACAACTTCGATATCGATGGGATCCGCCTGGACTGCGCCAACGTCCTGGATTTCGGGTTCATGAAAGAGCTCCGGGAAAAGACCTCCGCCATGAAACCTGATTTCTGGCTCATGGGCGAGGTGATCCACGGCGAGTATAACCGCTGGGTGAACCCGGAAATGCTGCATTCCGTGACAAACTACGAGCTTCACAAAGCGCTCTACTCCGGCCACAATGACCACAACTACTTCGAGATCGCCCACAATGTGCGGCGTCTGGAGGCGGTGGGAAGATCGCTTTACACCTTCGTGGACAACCACGACGAGGACCGGATCGCAAGTAAATTAAACAATCTGGCAAACCTGTTTCTGGTGTACCAGCTTCTCTTCACTCTCCCCGGAATTCCTTCTATCTATTATGGAAGCGAGTGGGGAATTGAAGGAAAGCGCTCCAGAACATCCGATGAGGTCCTTCGTCCGGCGCTCACCCTGTCCGACATGGACGGAAAAGTCCCGGAACTTGTGTCCCACATCGCGGCACTCGGAAAAATTCACGCGGAAAATGACGCGTTCCACAACGGTTCCTACAAGGAACTTCTTCTCACAAACCGGCAGTATGCTTTCAGCCGGTCCGGGGAACATGGAACTGTGATCTCCGCTGTCAATAATGATGAACAGCCGGCATCCATCTCGATCCCGCTGCCATGTGCGGCCTCAGATGCCGTATCCCTGCTGCCCGGGGAGATCCCATTCTCCCTCGTAAACGGCAGACTTTCCGTCACGCTCCCGGCAAACGGCGGCGCGATCTTTAAACTTCAGGAGGTTTAAGTGATGACAAGAACAAAGAAAACTACGGCTCCTGCCAAAACAAAGGAGATCGGTCTCGGTTTCATCACCGAACTGGATCGCTATCTCTTCGGACAGGGGACCCATTATAAAATCTTTGAAAAACTCGGTGCACATCCAAAGACCTATAAGGGGAAAGCCGGAATGTACTTTGCCGTCTGGGCTCCCCACGCAAAGGCCGTCGGCGTTGTAGGCGATTTCAACGGATGGGATCCAGACGCCGCGCCGATGTCCCCGTTAGCAGACTCCGGAATCTACGAGGCATTTATTCCTGGCGTCGGTCTCGGAGAACTCTATAAATTCGCGATCACCACACAGGAGGGAAAGATCCTGTTCAAGGCTGACCCGTATGCGGTCCATGCAGAGTTCCGTCCGGGAACCGCTTCCATCACGGAAGACATTACCGGATTTAAATGGGATGATGCAGCCTGGATGGAGGCAAGGAAAAAAGCTGATCCGGTGAAATCCCCGATGGCAGTCTACGAGGTCCATCTCGGTTCCTGGCGCAAGAAAGACCGTCCGCAGAAGGAAGGTTACTATACATATATGGAAGCCGCCCACGAGCTGGCTGATTATGTAAAGAAAATGGGCTACACCCATGTAGAGCTCATGGGAATCGCAGAACACCCATACGACGGTTCCTGGGGCTATCAGGTTACCGGCTACTACGCTCCGACCTCCCGTTACGGCACACCGAAGGAGTTCATGTACTTTGTGAATTACCTCCACAAAAGGGGAATTGGTGTCATCCTCGACTGGGTTCCGGCCCACTTCCCGAAGGACGCCCACGGACTTGCCGATTTCGACGGACAGCCGCTCTACGAGTACGCGGATCCGAGAAAGGGCGAGCACCCGGACTGGGGCACAAAGGTCTTCGATTACAGCAAAAACGAGGTCAAGAACTTCCTGATCGCGAACGCCCTCTACTGGGTAGAGAACTTCCATGTTGACGGTCTCCGCGTGGATGCCGTCGCGTCCATGCTGTACCTGGATTACGGCCGCAGCGATGGAAACTGGGTTCCGAATAAGTACGGCGAGAACAAGAACCTCGAGGCCATCGAGTTCTTCCGCCATTTGAACAGCGTCCTCACTGGACATCTCACCGGCGCCATGATGATCGCCGAGGAGTCTACCGCATGGCCGGGTGTCACAAAGCGTCCGGAAGACGGAGGTCTCGGCTTCACCTTCAAGTGGAACATGGGCTGGATGCATGATTTCCTGGAGTACATGAAGTTAGATCCGTATTTCAGAAAATTCAACCACAATAAGATGACCTTCGGCATCACCTACGCCACCAGTGAGAATTATATCCTGACGCTGTCCCACGACGAGGTCGTTCATCTGAAGTGTTCCATGATCAACAAGATGCCGGGCTTAAACGGCGACAAGTTCGCGAACCTGAAAGCCGGATACACCTTCATGATGGGACATCCGGGCAAGAAACTTCTGTTTATGGGCCAGGATTTCGGTCAGTATCATGAGTGGGATGAAAAAGTCGCCCTCGACTGGTATCTCGCCGACGAGCCGCTCCACAAGGATCTTCAGAAGTATTACAGCGACCTGCTGCATGTATACCAGAAATATCCGGCACTGTGGCAGCTGGATTCCGACTGGAACGGATTCCAGTGGATCAACGCCAATGACGGCGACCGCAGCATCTTCAGCTTTATCCGCCGCGATGAGACGGGTAAGAAGAATCTCTTATTCGTCATCAACTTCACACCGGTTGCACGCGACGATTACCGGGTAGGCGTTCCGAAGTCCGGAACCTATTCCCTGATCCTGGATTCCGAGCACGGACTCTACAAGCGCGGCGAGCACGCATTCTCCGCCCGCTCCAAGAAGAGCGAGTGTGACGGTCAGCCGTACTCCTTCGCGTATCCGCTGCCGGCGTATGGGGCTGCGATCTTTAAGTTCAACTAAAAATATACGTCCTGTAAGTAGAACATCCTCTCTGAATCTGGCCAAAGCTGATTCAGGGCGGATGTTCTGATTTTTGCGGACAGTGCTCCCAACGCTATGTTCTCCAGAACCCTGGCACTTTCAATTTCATACCAATTTTCCAAACAAAAAGACACTGCCCGCCTCCCATTCCCCTCAGAAAACGGTAAGCGGACAGCGCCTCCATCATCACCTATATTTCTTGCATGTATTGACCTTATTTACTCTTACACTACATTCTTCGTCGCCACAACATCAACGCCAGTTCCGGCAACATCCTTCATGATCACATCCCCGATATGCACCGGAGCCTCGACTTCGACATTCTTTAACGCTTTCACACAGTCAAAGATCTTTCCCTTCGGGATATCTTCCTTCGTCTTCACCGACACCATGTCGATACTTCCGCCGGATACCCGCACTGTGGAAGTCACGATTCTCGTCGGGTTTGTCACCTCTTTCCGTCCATAGATCTCTCCACGCTTACAGGTATTCCCCGTCACGCTTACGACCTCACCGCCGTCCATCGTTACGACAAGAGGACAGCCCATCGGACAGCCGATACATATTAATCTTCTTTCCTCCATCGTCTACGCCTCCTCGATTTTGACCGTGATCGTCTCAAGATCCGGATATTTCAAGAGGTCCGCCTTTTTGAGCTTCAGTTCCTCCATCTCACCCGGTGCCACTACCGGGCGTTTCTTATGGATCACACGCTCGTCACCGAAATACGCGCTCACATAACAGTTCTTATAGACACCGCCCACTCGGAAACGGACGGTCAGCTCCTCGTCCATTCTCGCCGGGTCGATGGTTCCAGGAACCGTGTAGCGCACGCCTTCGATCGGACTTAAGACGATCTCATGTCCGCCGGACGGACGGTTCTCGCCCTGTTTCACATAGACCGCCGCGTTCTTTCCGGCGATTGCCGCTTCCTCAGATACGAAATCCACAAGATCATGCACATGAAGCACATTTCCGCAGGCGAAAACGCCCTCGATATTCGTTTCCAGACTCTCGTTGACCTTAGGTCCAGATGTCACCGGGTTCATGTCCACGCCCATTCCACGAGAGATCTCATTCTCCGGGATCAGTCCAACGGAGAGAAGCAGCGTATCACAGCTGTATTCTTCTTCCGTTTCAGGAATCGGCTTTCCTTTTCCGTCTACCTGGGCTATTGTGATTCCTTCCAGTCTCTCTTTTCCCTTGATGTCCACAACCGTATGGCTCAGCTTTAACGGAATTCCATAGTCATCGAGACACTGGACGATATTTCTCTTTAAGCCGCCGGAATAAGGCATCAGCTCCGCAACAACTTTGACCTTTGCGCCCTCAAGTGTCATACGTCTCGCCATGATGAGCCCGATATCTCCAGAACCCAGGATCACGACTTCACGTCCCGGCATATAGCCCTCGATGTTTACAAGTCGCTGAGCTGTTCCCGCGGAGAAAATTCCAGCCGGGCGGTATCCAGGAATGTTTAGAGCGCCTCTGGAACGCTCTCTGCATCCCATTGCGAGGATCACAGCTTTCGCCTGGATCTCAAAAAGACCTTCTTCCCGGTTCATGGCCGTCACAACTTTTTCATTACTGATGTCCATGACCATGGTGTTCAGCTTATATTCAATATTTAATTCTTCTGCCTGTTTAATAAACCGTCCCGCGTACTCCGGACCCGTGAGTTCTTCCTTGAAGGTGTGGAGTCCAAAGCCGTTATGAATGCACTGGTTTAAAATTCCGCCTAACTCCCTGTCACGCTCCAGGATCAGAATACTCTCGATTCCGTTTTTCTTCGCGGAAACTGCGGCGGCAAGACCCGCCGGTCCGCCTCCGATGATCACAATATCATACGATTTCATGCTCTGACACCTCCCTCTCACAACGAATCCTTATTGACGCCCTTGACGATCTGCGAGTTTCCGCCGGATTTTGTGATCTCAAACATGCTCTTATGACACTCTCTCGCAAGGATCTCCATGGTTCTCGGGGAACAGAATCCTGCCTGGCAGCGCCCCATTCCGGCTCTTGTTCTGCGCTTCACTCCGTCTAAGGACTTTGCGCCTAACGGTCTTCGGATCGCGTCGATGATCTCGCCTTCCGTGATCATCTCGCATCGGCAGATAATATTTCCGTACTCCGGTTTTTCCTTAATCAACTGGATCCGTTCTTCCTTACTTAAGGTATTCGGATTCAGAACGCCTTTTCTCGTCGCGATAAAGTTTTCTTTTTCCTTGAGATCCATCTTTTCCTTCAGGATATTTGCCACAATCTCGCCGATCGCCGGGGAACTTGTCAGACCCGGAGACTCGATTCCCGCACAGTCGATAAAGCCTTTCGCGTCCTCCAACTCACCGATCAGGAATTCATGTCCGTCCTCATGGGCGCGGAGTCCCGCGAAGGAAGTGATCACCTGGCGCATCGGAATGTTCTTCACGTTCATCTCCGCCTTTGCGATAACCTCATTTAAGCCCTCTCTCGTCGTGTTCGTTCCCTCTTTATTCTCGATATCGATGGCTGTCGGTCCCACCAGCAGGTTTCCGTGGATCGTCGGTGTCACGAGAACGCCTTTTCCGTATTTGCCAGGAAGCGCGAATACCGTATGGCTCACATGGTTTCCGGCGCTCTTGTCGAGCAGACAGTAATCTCCACGTCTTGGGGTGATGTGGATCTTCTTTTCGCTCACCATGTTGTGGAATTTATCCGCGTAGACACCCGCCGCATTCACGACGTAACGCGTCCTATATGTGCCCTTGCTTGTCCCGATCTCCCAGCCGTCTTCCACCGGTCTCAAGTCGGTAACTTCCGTATCAAAGTGGAATTCCACGCCGTTCGCGTTGGCGTTCTCCGCCATAGCGATATTTAAGTTAAACGGACATACAATTCCGCCTGTGGGCGCGTAGAGAGCCGCGCATGCCTCGTCGGAGATATTCGGCTCCATCGCCCGGAGTTCTTCCCGGTTTACGATCCGAAGTTCCGGGACTCCTTTCGCGATTCCTCTCTTATAGAGCGTCTCAAGTCCAGATATCTCATCCTCATGCAGACATACTACCAGCGAACCATTTCTTTTGAACGGGAAATCCAGGTCTTTCGACAGCTGTTCCATCATCTCGTTTCCGCGCACGTTGAGCTTCGCCATCAGGGAACCTTCCGCCGCGTCATAGCCCGCATGGACGATGGCGCTGTTCGCCTTGGAAGTACCGCAGCACACGTCCTCCTCTTTCTCCAGCACGCAGATCTTTGCCTGATACCGCGACAATTCTCTCGCAGATGCCGATCCGGCTACTCCTGCTCCGATTATGATCACATCATACATTTACCGTTCACTCCTTTACATCCTGTCTCTTTTTAGAAGTTTTCCGCCATTTCCACTGCCTTGAAAGGACAGATCCGGCGGCGTTTCATCCTTGAGAAAAAAGAGCCCGCCAAGTAAACGCATACTTTTATGCGGTTATCCTGTCAGGCTCTCTCATCTCACGCCATGATTATCTGATTGTCAAGCTGTGCTGCACCAGGCACAGCGGCCTGTTGTCTATCCTACCACGGGATTGCTCCATAGAGAAGAACCGCTACGATCGCGCCGATGATCGGTCCAACGATCGGAACTACAAGACCGTAAGAGAAGTTGGAATCGCCTTTATCCTTGATCGGAAGGACTGCATGCGCAAGACGAGGTCCTAAGTCTCTTGCCGGGTTGATCGCGTAACCGGTAAGTCCACCGAGAGACATACCAACGGAAACGATGATTCCGAATACGAAGAGTTTATCAACGCCTGTGGAAAGACCTGTCACATTGCCGATACCTTTAATCGCGAAAACGAGGATGAATGTACCAACTGCTTCGCTTAAAATGTTTAATCCAGTGTTCGGAATCGACGGACCTGTACAGAATACGCCAAGCTTTGTTCCCGGATCTTCTGTCGCGTCAAACTGTCCCTTGAAGAGCAGGTAAACGATCGATGCGCCGACAAATGCGCCTGCCAGCTGTGCGATCACATATCCCGGCACCATAGACCATGCGAAACTTCCGTCTACTGCCAGTGCGATCGTGAGCGCCGGGTTGAAGGATGCGCCGGAAGCTTCTCCGAAGATAAATGCCGGTACCAGAACCGCAAGGCCCCATGCCAATGTGATCTGAACCGCGCCTGCGCCTTTCATTCCGGACTTGTTAAGGTTTACGTTTGCAACAACACCATCACCGAGGATGATAAGCATCATGGTTCCAAGAAACTCTGCAATATAAGGCAGCATAGAAAATCCCCCTTTTTGGTTATTTTAGGCATCTCCGGCTTTCGTTCCCCTCAAAAGTCGGAGACAGTTTTCTGTTTTTTTCAATACTTGCTGATTTGTTCCCACAACTTCGAGTAATGATTCCATTCAAGTCCATTCTTTACAAGCCGCAAGTCTTACCCGAAACCTTTTCCTTATTATATATCTCGTTTAGTCTTCTTTCGCCCATCCGTAAGCGTATTTCACCGCCTTATTCCATCCCTTGATACGTTTTTCTCTCTCAGCAGCCTCGATCTTCGGCTCGAAGGTCTTATCAATCGCCCAGTTCTTGATAACGTCTTCCTTGCTGCTCCAGTAACCAACTGCGAGACCTGCAAGATAAGCGGCACCCATAGCTGTTGTCTCTACGCACTGCGGACGGTTCACCGGCGCGTTGATAATGTCGGCCTGTGTCTGCATCAAGAAATCGTTGGCACTTGCGCCGCCGTCGACCTTAAGGGCTGCAAGCTCGATACCGGAATCTGCCTTCATCGCTTCCAGAACGTCGTTTACCTGGTATGCGAGGGATTCCAGAGTCGCGCGGATAATGTGGTACTTGTTGACACCGCGGGTGATTCCTACGATCGTTCCGCGTGCGTACTGATCCCAGTGCGGAGCTCCGAGACCTGTGAATGCCGGTACAACATAGCAGCCGTTCGTATCTTTTACTTTCTTCGCCATGTACTCGGAATCCGGTGCGGAATCGATGATTCTTAACTCATCGCGAAGCCACTGGATCGCAGCGCCTGCAACGAAGATGGAACCTTCGAGCGCGTAGTTGACCTTTCCGTCTAAGCCCCACGCGATTGTTGTAACGAGGCCGTTCTTTGAGAAGATCGGCTTTTCACCGGTGTTCATTAACATAAAGCAGCCGGTTCCGTATGTATTCTTTGCCTCGCCAGGATTGAAGCAGGTCTGTCCGAACAGTGCGGACTGCTGGTCACCTGCAGCGCCTCCGATCGGGATCGGTCCGCCGAGGTAAGACGGATCTGTCTCGCCGTAAATGCAGCTTGACGGCTTCGGCTCCGGAAGCATGCACTTCGGGATATCGAGTTCCGCTAAGATCTCATCGTCCCACTGCAAAGTATTGATATTGAAGAGCATTGTACGGGACGCGTTGGAATAGTCTGTAACATGGACCGCACCCTTTGTGAGTTTCCAGATCAGCCATGTCTCAACAGTACCGAATAACAGCTCGCCCTTTTCCGCTCTTTCTCTTGCGCCCGGCACATTGTCAAGCAGCCATTTTACCTTTGTTCCGGAGAAGTACGCGTCGATCACGAGACCTGTCTTCTCCCTGAATTTGTCCGTCAGGCCTTTTTCCTTTAAGCTGTCGCAGTATTCCGATGTTCTGCGGCACTGCCATACGATCGCGTGATGGATCGGCTCACCGGTATTCTTATCCCAGACGATCGTCGTCTCACGCTGGTTTGTGATACCGATCGCCGCGATATCCTCTGCGGTGGCACCGATCATGTTCATCGCCTCTACGGCAACACCCAGCATACTTGCCCAGATCTCATCCGCGTCGTGCTCTACCCAGCCCGGCTTCGGGAAGTACTGGGTAAACTCTCTCTGCGCTACGCTGCACATCTCACCTTTTTCGTTGAACAGGATACATCTGTTGCTGGTTGTCCCCGCGTCGAGTGCCATTACATACTTTGCCATACCAATTTCCTCCTTCAATATAGTTTTTCCCCACGCTTTATCTCAACTGCCCTTTTCCCGGCATTGAAACAGCTTGTGTTATCAGTTTATTCACAGTTTCCAGACTTCATGATTCGTAGATGAAACTGCCATCGCTCCCGCGGCAAGCGCATTCATCACGGATTCCTTTTCCGATATCAAACCACCCGCAATAACAGGTACCTTCGATGCCCTGCACATCCTGGTGATCTCCTTTGGCATGACCCCCGGAAGAACTTCGATAAAATCCGGCTTTATCTGGTGCTGCTGCTGTCTCATATTTTCGAATGCCATAGAATCCAGAAGAAAACATCTCTGTACTGTCGTAAAATTCAGTTCTCTTCCCCGTTTGATCAATGGCGTCTTTGTGGATATAATTCCGTCCGCCTCCGTCGTTGTCTTTATAAAATCCACCGTAATTTCTTTACTGCTGAGCCCTACGATCAGATCAATATGTACGATCGCGATCTTCCCGGCATCTTTTAACCGTTTCACAATAGAAGAAATCGAACAGATGTCACCAAACAGGATAAACACAACACGGATATCCGCGATCGAACAGCACACTTCCAGGTCATCCATATTTTTTACTGCCGCAATAATCGGATTTTCTTCCAATGCCTCATACAAAATATTTTTCATAGCGTTATCCTCGTTTCTAAAAAAGAAAAGGAGCGCTCGAATTAACAGCTGATTATTAGCTGATACATTGTTGCTCTCCTATCACGGCTCCTCTTTTAAGTTAGCTCAATTATAGCATATCGCACAATTTTCAGCAACTTATTTTCTGTTAATTATGCATTATATACATATGCCACAAAATTCATTCTGATATTTCTGCAGTTTTCTCGCTATTCGTTCGAATTTGTTTCTCAATAGTGCGACATTTTACACAAAATTTTACGTTCGGATTTTTTTACCTATGTTACAGCACTGAATTAACGTTATAAATTTCCATGGTCTTTCGCTGAAATTTTTTCTTTTCACCACTATACCCCATCAGAATTTTCCGTCCAGAAATTTCCTTCACATGTACCCCCAACCTTTACATCCCCTACATAAAAATTTAAGAACGTTCCTTATGTTTTTGCGTCAATTTTATGCTATACTGAGTTATGGTATATTTTTTACCATTTTGATTCGATTTTTTCGTAACTGGAAACATGGTCAGTTACGATTTTTCATCTTTGAATTACTTTTTTATGAGGAGGAATCGATTATGCCAACCATTCTCGTCTGCGACGACGACAAACAGATCGTGGAAGCGATCAATATTTATCTGACCGGCGAAGGTTTCAATGTAATTAAGGCCTACGACGGCTACGAAGCGCTGGAGCTTCTGGAGAAAAACGAAGTAAACTTAATGATCGTGGATGTCATGATGCCGGGTCTCGACGGAATCCGCACCACACTTAAAGTCCGCGAGACCAGCAGTATCCCGATCATCATCCTCTCCGCAAAATCTGAGGATACCGACAAGATCTTAGGCTTAAACATCGGTGCCGATGACTACATTACAAAGCCGTTTAACCCGTTAGAGCTCGTGGCCCGCGTGAAATCCCAGCTCCGCCGCTACACACAGCTCGGCAATTTAAACCAGCAGGGCAGCTCCCAGGTCTACAAGTGCGGCGGCCTGATGATCAACGATGAGAACAAGGAAGTTACCGTCGACGGAGAGCCGATCAAGCTGACACCCATCGAGTACAATATCCTGCTGCTTCTCGTGAAGAACGCGGGAAAAGTTTTCTCTATTGACCAGATTTATGAAAAAATCTGGAATGAAGACGCAATTGGTGCAGATAACACCGTTGCCGTCCATATCCGCCATATCCGTGAGAAGATCGAGATCAACCCGAAAGAGCCGCGCTACTTAAAGGTAGTCTGGGGCGTCGGCTATAAGATCGAGAAACAGTAAGGAGAGTCCAGATGGCAGAAAAAAAGACAAACTCATTTTTCAAGCGTCTCGTCGGCTTCCTTCACTTTCTCTTTGCCTGCGTGACGCTCGTCGGAATCGGGTTCATGTACTTAAACAGCAACTACGGCCGGGGCCTTGACTGGATCAAGACGGAGACCTTTGAGCAGTCCCCAGATTTCAGCAGGAAAGTCCAGGCGGATATCACAAATATCTTCGATTATGTCCAGTATCAGGATATTTTCGAGTCCAACGGCGAGGTCGACTACTCCCAGGTCGTCCTGGAAGTCACCACGGGACCTGGCGGGGAAAAATCCTACACCCTGGACGATATTATCCAGTACGGAAAGTCCCTGGGCTACTACATGGACGAGTCCGACAACTACGCGTTAAAGGGCGGCCCGGAGACCCTGTCCGAGGAAGACCAGGATCAGGTCTATGTCCGCTACCGCTGCTACCAGTCCGAGGAAGACTTAACTAGCCCGGACCAGTCCTTCTCGACGATGCCGGACCTGACATATGAGATCTTAAGGCGCTTCTCTTCCTACTACTCGATCTACTCGAGACTCATGAGCGACTTTACGAACCTCTATTTCCGGGTGGCGTACTATTCCAAGAATGACGCAATCTACGAGATCCACACCAACGCGCCGGAGATGTCCAACGATGACATCATGGCCATGGGAAGATATATCTACTATTCCGGAGACTCCAATGACCTTGCGGTCCGGACAAACTTCGAATCCAACTTTCCGAGTATCCCGGCGCTGATGTCGAAAAATAATCCGTACAATGGCAACAACTACTATGTGGTCATCGGTCTCGACACGTCCTACAAGGCGAACGATGACTACGCCCAGGCATACACCGCCTACAATAAATCCCGCGTGGATTTCTCCAACGGACTTTATATCACGATCGCAGGTCTTGCGGGTTCCCTCGTGACCTTCGCGTTCCTGCTGTTCCTGTCCGGACATGCGTCGATCTCCGACCGGACCATCACGCTCTACCCGTTTGACCGGACAAAGACGGATTTCATGCTGCTCTTGATGGCACTCGTGTCCTATCTCTGCATCCGCATCATGGCGCCGGTGACCTCAAAGCTCCTGCACCTGGTGGTGACATCCGATTACTGGGACCGCGCGAACCTGTTGGTGGCCTTTGGATACCTGTATTTCTGCGGCGTCCTGACATTCTTCGGCCTACTCCGCAGATACAAGGCGGAGACACTCTGGAAAAACAGCTTCCTGCACGATCTTACTGAAACGCTCTCCGAGAGTACATTCCGCTACCGAATCACCGTCGGATTCGTTCTGTATCTTGCATACAACGTGTTCATGATCACGGTGGGTGCGTTCATGATCTTCCATCATGAGAATACCGTGTTCCAGTTCATGCCGTTCATCTTCGTGATGATCGCCTGGATCGCCGGAAACCTTCTGGTGTTCTACTTTATCTACCGGAACGCGGATCAGACGGATAAGATCCATGCCGCCATCGAAAAACTCGCCTCCGGCGAGACGAGCTACAAGGTGGATGTCAACGATTTCTCAAGCCTGGAGGCGGAGCTCGCTGAGGGGCTTAACCGCATCAGTGACGGTCTCGAGACGGCTCTCGCCGAGCAGGTAAAGAGCGAGCGCCTGAAGGCCGACCTGATCACGAATGTTTCCCACGATATCAAGACGCCGCTTACTTCCATTATCAACTA
The DNA here is from genome assembly GCA_963622995.1 of uncultured Eubacteriales bacterium. GTDB lineage: Bacteria > Bacillota > Clostridia > Lachnospirales > Lachnospiraceae > Pilosibacter. The sequence continues at coordinate 29,196 of CAVFLH010000005.1, forward strand.
CGTGGATCTTATCAAGCGCCAGCATATCGAGGATCCAACGGTTCAGAAATATCTGGAAGTTCTGGACCAGAAGTCCCAGCGTCTGAAGACATTGACCGAGGACCTTGTGGAAGCGTCCCGGGCAAGCTCCGGAAACATCAAACTGGAAATCACGAATATCGACTTCGTGGAACTTGTCCAGCAGACTACAGGCGAATTCGAGGAGAAGTACGCGATCCGCCATCTGGAGATCGTCAACACGCTTCCGAACGAGGTCATCATGATCAAGGCGGACGGACGGCGGCTGTGGCGTGTCCTCGAGAACCTCTACAACAACGCATTCAAGTATGCGCTGGAAGGAACCCGCGTCTACGTTACGATCGAGGACCACGGCGCTGACGTCGTATTTACGATCAAGAATGTGTCCGCGAACCCATTAAATATCAGCCCGGATGAGCTTACCGAGCGATTCGTCCGCGGTGATGTCTCCCGAACTACCGAGGGAAGCGGCCTTGGACTTTCTATCGCGAAAGACCTTACAACGCTTCAGGGCGGAAAGTTTGAGCTGATCATCGACGGTGATCTGTTTAAGGCACAGATTACGTTTCCGATCAAAAACTAAAGCATAATTCTCAGCGCACCATATCCAGCGGTTTTCTGCCATATGGTGCGTTTTTTTCGCCTATTTTTCTGCACATTTCCATTCTCTAATTCTTTTCTGCACATTCTTCCTTCTAAGAGCTTATAAAGGATAAATGCAGCTCTTCGTCATGCCGCAGGCAATCAAAGGGAGCGTACCACCTTTTTAGGCAATACGCTCTGTGTTTATATCCTATGTATTTAAATTTCTTAGATCGTCAGCACAAACGAAGCCAGCATCGCAATTCTCGGAATATACTGGTCGATCAGGATATGTTCGTTTGCGGAATGCGCCCCGTCACCGGCTGCGCCCAGGCCGTCAAGTGTCGGGATTCCCAGCGCGGATACCTCGTTTCCGTCGCTGCCGCCGCCTACAAACTGGTGGGAGAACTTGAGTCCGACCTTCTCGCCGCAGATCTTCGCCTTCTCGAAGAGTGCCAGGTTCGCCTCGGTCTCCTCCATCGGCATCTTGCTGTCGCGCTCGATGACTTCCCTTGTGGTTCCCGGAACCGTTGTCTTGATCTCGTTGATCGCCTTGCGGATCCTGTCTCCCTCAGCAGCTGTCTTTACGCGGCAGTCGATCTCGATCTCCGCCTCCGCCGGGACAACATTCGGTTTTGTGCCGCCGCTGCACACGCCCACATTGACGGTAGTTCCAACCTCGTAGTTTGTCAGCTTCTGGATCGCAAGGATCTCATGGGCCAGCTCCTCGATGGCGTTGATTCCCTCTTTATGGGCGTTGCCCGCATGGGATGCTTTTCCGTGGATTTTTACTGTAAAGCGGACAAGTCCCTTTCTTCCTGTCTTCAGATCTCCGTTTGCCGCGCACGGCTCGCACACCAGCGCCGCCTTTGCGTCCTTCGCGAGCTCGCAGATGATCTCGGTGGACTCGGCGCTGCCGGTCTCCTCGTCACCATTGAAGATGAATTCCAGTCTCTTTCCCGGATCGATTCCGAGATCCTTGTATGCCTTTACGGTCCAGATTGCGGATACAAGACCGCCCTTCATGTCGTAGACACCCGGTCCGTGAAGCTCGTTTCCTTCCGCATAATATTTCAACGCACCAATCAGGTGTACCGTGTCATAGTGGCCGATAAACAGGATCTTCTCCGCGCCGCTTCCGTACTGGAACCGCACCGGGCAGTGTCCGTTCTCCGCCTCATAGACGAAGCAGTCCTCTCCCGTGCGCTCCTTGATCAGCATCACAAGCTTCTCACGCACCTTTGCCAGTGCCTCGATATCCGAAGTGCTGGCCTCCGCAAGGACCAGAGATTTTAAGTCCTCGAAGATCTCTGTCTCATGTTCTTTTAAGTAAGCAAGTATTTTCTGTTCCATGATTTCTGTCCTTTCTTCTGTAATTTATATTGTGTACACGGCTTTTTAACCTATTGTACAAATCTGTTTTTATTTTACCTCAAATCTGTCTTGTTTGGAATATTTTTATACTCCATAAAACTACTGCTGCCGCTGTGACATGCGGCATTTCCATTTCAAAAAATGTCTGCCTGCGCACTGCAGCAATCCTACTTCTTTATCACCTTGATACTCTTCCACTTCCCCGTCAGATACCATCCAAAGGAAATCACGTAGTTCGCCGCCCATCCGAGCGGAACCGCCATCCATGCCACCTGGATCCCGTAGACCGGTGCGAACAGGTTCGTCACGCTGACGCGGATTGTGAGGTTTACGAGGTTCGCCACTGTAAATGCCACTACATCCCCGGCACCGCGGAGCAGGCCGTCCGTGGACGCCTTGAGGCCAATAAACGAGTAGAAGAACGATAAGAACTTCACATAGCTCAGTCCCACCGAGTACGCCTCGCTGCTGCCGCTGTCAAGGAACAGGGACACGAACGCGCCGCCTGCCAGCTGGTACATCACGCAGAGCACCGCCCCCGCGGTCAGGACGATCACGTAGCACATCCGGTAACCTTTTTTCACCCGCTCTACCTGTCCGGCTCCCATATTCTGGGCCGTAAAGGTGGACATGGCGTTTCCCATTGCAAGCATCGGCACGATGCTTAAAGATTCGATCCGCATGCCCGCCGAGTATCCGGCGATTGCCGTGGAACCAAAGCTGTTGATCACAGACTGGACTAACAGAATGCCGATCTGGACGATGGACTGCTGCAGCGTGGACGGAACCGCGATCTTTACCATGGATGCCGTCATCTCGCCACTGTAAAGCTGTACCGGCTCCTCCGCCTGGTACCCCTTTAGCTTCCGCATCAGGAACAGAAACGAGATCACCGCCGAGATCCCCTGGGCGATCAGCGTCGCCAGAGCCACGCCCCGGACGCCCTGCCCGAAAACGATCACGAGGATCATGTCCAGCGCGATGTTTAAAAGGGAGGAAAAGATCAGAAGATACAGCGGTTTCTTCGAATCCCCCAGCGCGTTGAAGATCGATGCCTGCACATTGTACATGAACAGGAACGGCAGACCGATAAAGTAGATCGCCAGGTACAGCGCCGCGTCGGAGAAGATGTCCTCCGGCACGTTGACGAGGTTCAGAATCTGGTTGTTGAACATGATCCCCACCGCCGCCAGAAACACCGCAATTCCAAGGAAGTTGAACATCGTCGTGTAGACCGCCGTCTTCATCTTCGCGAACTTTCCGGCTCCTAAAAACTGGGAGATCACCACGGAACTTCCGATTCCGCCGCCGATGGCGATGGCAATAAACACGTTCGTGATCGCGTAGGACGCACCAACCGCCGCCAGGGCCTGTTCCCCGACGAATTTTCCTACCACCACCGAGTCGGTGATGTTGTAAAACTGCTGGAACAGGTTTCCGAAGATCATCGGAAGCACGAAGAAGAGCAGCGCTTTTCCCGGATTGTCCGTCAGCATGTCATATTTTTTTCTTGTCTCTCTCATATTGATTTAAAGCGTAATGATGGACGCCAACGCCAGTTTCGCTCTGGAAAACAGGGTCTCCGCCACCGCATACTCCTCCATCGAATGATTGTTTGCGCCCTTGACGCCCATGGCGCATACCACCGGAACGCCTTCCGATGCCGCCAGGCAGGAATCGGACCAGCCGCCGACTTTCTTTGTCTGCAGCTTTCCATAGCCGATCATGTCCGCTGCCTTCTGGACGTGTTCAAAGAGCTTCAGATTTGCCTCCGATACCGCCATCACGGTGCTGGGCTTCGTCCAGGTCATATCCGCCGTCGTGTCCGGGACAGTTCTCGTCTCCGCGATCTTTTTGATCGCCTGAAGTGTCTCCTCAAGGCGCTCAAAGCTGTCGTAGCGGATGTCGATTCCAACCTCACAGGACGCCGCGACTGCGTTCGCGACAGTTCCGCCCTGGATCACGCCCACATTGACGAAGAGTCCATGTTCAAAGTCGTGAAGCTTCTGGATCTCGATGATCTTGTGGGCCATCTCCAGGATCGCGTTTCGTCCCCGCTGCGGGTCATTTCCCGCATGGGCCGCCACGCCGTGTACCGTAAGTGTCACGCGGCAGGAACCTTTTCTTCCCACAACGAGTCCGTCATCGATAAATCCCGTCTCAAAGTTGAATGCTGCCGCGCATCCCGCGCAGATCTTACGGATCTCGTCCTCAGCGTTCGTCTGACGGTGTCCGTTCTCCTCGTCCCCGGCGAAAACGATCCGAATCGGGCGTTTCTCATATCCGTATTCATGAAGCGCTTTTAAGACGAAAACCGCGATCACCAGACCCGCTTTCATATCCAGCACTCCCGGTCCATGGGCATGACCGTTCTCGTCGATGCGGAATGGATTTTTCGCCAGTGTTCCTTTTGCGAACACCGTGTCCATGTGTCCGATCAGAACGATGGGCTGGCCTGCTGCCTCTTTGCAAAACGTACCAGTCAGAATGTTTCCGAACCGCTCCAACGGGATCACCTCTGTCTCCACGCCGGTCTGTTCCAGCTCGCCCTTTAAGACCTTATTTACCCGGTCAACGCCCTCTTTATCTGTTGTTCCGCTCTCGATGGAGACGATCTTCTCCCAGAGCGCCAGCATCTCATCCCTGTGCTCATCTATATATGCGGATGTCTTCGTGATCAGTTCTCTGTCTTCCATAGCTTTGCATCCTCCTCATAACTTTATTCATACCGGAACATGTTCTGAACCGATGTCTTTTCCCGCCGCGCGGGAAACCTGAGTCTATGATATAACAAACATTCTGAAATGAAAATACTGGAAATTTATAAACATACAAATTAAATTGGAATAATTTTTTCTCATATGCCTCTATTGTAATGTTTCTACTACCTGTATGCACCCTTTATCTGTTTGAATTGACTTATATACCTCACCGAACTATAATGGATAAAATAAACCTATCAGATTACTATGAAGGGAATGAAGAATACACCTATGAACAATACGATCAACTTTTCAATAGACTGCGTCCCGGAAAAACTCCGGGAATTTTTCACAGAACATTCCACCATCGCTCTGGCTTTTTCCGGCGGAACGGATTCTTCCTATCTTCTCTATGCCGCAAAAGCATGCGGGGCAAATGTACATGCCTACTATGTCTCCACGCCGTTCCAGCCGCAGTTTGAGCTGGATGACGCGAAGCTTCTCGCCGAGTCTTTACATGCGGACATGACGGTTCTGCCATTTGATGTGCTGACTGACGAAGTCGTAAAGAGCAACCCATCCGACCGCTGCTATTACTGCAAAAACAAGGTCTTTGGCGGAATCTTAAAGGCCGCAAAGGAAGACGGCTTCACCGAGATCATGGACGGAACGAACGCCTCCGATGACGCTGGTGACCGCCCGGGCATGCGTGCCTTAAAGGAAATGAAGGTGTTGTCCCCGCTCCGCCTTTCCGGAGTAACAAAAACGGCACTCCGGGAATACTCCCGAAATGCCGG
>CAVFLH010000005.1:34678-39612 GCA_963622995.1 uncultured Eubacteriales bacterium
TTATTTACATGGAACAAACCTGCTTACGCCTGTCTTGCGACAAGAGTACCGGCGGGAATTTCCATCGAAGCTTCCGTATTAAAAGATGTAGAGTGGGCAGAGAAAGCTCTCACCGATCTCGGCTTCCGCGACTTCCGCGTCCGCGTGTACCCGAATCCTGTTGCCGGCGGGAAAGCTGATGCCCCGTGGTGCGCAAAGCTGCAGCTCACCGAGGACATGATTCCGAAGCTTATGGAGCAGCGGAAAGAGATCTGCGCGCTCTTAAAGCAGCGATTTACGGACGTGACGCTGGATCTGTTGGCGAGAACGCCGTCGATGTGAGGAATATCGCCCGCATCTGCCACCCGGATAGCGGGTGGTTCTTTGTTTCGCCCAGCTCCATTTTTTCAGATCGACGAAAAAATCTAATGAACTCAACAGACTAAAGTCTATAAAACAAGGAACGAGTATAACCGAACTAAATTTACCGATCATACTCGTTTCCAGAATGTTTTTAGCCCCGAGAAAGTTCCGGGGCTTTTTTTACAGGATTTTCCTCTATGCAGCCCCTAATCACGCACTGTGCGTCACCTCATTCAGCCACGCCACCGCCGCATGGATCCCGTCCTCGCTGAACTCAAACTCATGGTACGTCTTCTTCTCATCTTCCGTCACGGAAAAGATAAACGGCCCCGGCCAGGTGATCGCCTGGATCTTGTCCGGCTCGCCTTCCTCCCCGCTGATCTTCCGGATCATGAAATTCGTTCCTTTTTCACTTCCCGTAAATGTTGTCTTCTTTAAATATGGAATGGAGATCATTCCTGTCAGATCGATCATAATATCCTCTTTTCCATTGCAAATTGTTAAAGTATTAGCTATACTTACACCATAAACCACCTGTACCGGAATCATTATACACCATTTCCGGTCATGGAGCATCAGGAGTACATCATGTTAGCTGTATTTTTATCTCCAATTTACTTGTTGTTTCAGGCATACATCCTTTTATGGCTCTACGCCTGGGCAGATTCCTGCTCTCCGGCGCTTCACTCGCCGCTTTTCAGGATCCCCGTCACGGTGACCTACCTGTTTTTCGCCATCAGTCCGCTGACCGGATTTCTGATCACGAAGAAGCCGTTCCATCACTTTCTCCGCGTCATCAGCAATTACTGGCTCGGCACGTTGGAATATATCCTGCTTTTCATCATCACCTTCGACCTGATCCGCCGCGTCACCGGCCATTCCTTCTTTATGAAATACCGGTACCCGGCCATGATGCACACTATGCCGAAAAATCTCGTGATCTTCGGCGGCTTCGCCATCGCGCTGATCCTTTCGGTCAGCATTTATAGTGTCCTCCACGCAAGGCGCGTGTATGTGCGCCATGATCCGGTGGTGATTGAGAAGGGCTCCGCGCTTCCGGGACTTAAGATTGCCCTGGTTGCCGACCTTCATCTCGGATACAACTCCACGAAATCCCATGTGAGAAAGATCGTGGACGATATCAATAACGAAAACGTCGATCTCGTCTGCATCGCCGGGGATCTCTTCGACAACGATTACGACGCGATCCGGGATCCCGACGGGGTCGCCGATATTCTTGCAGGTCTGAAAAGCCGGTACGGCACCTACGCCTGCTGGGGCAACCACGACGTAAATGAGAAGATCCTCGCCGGATTTACATTTCCGCAAAAAGGAAAGATCGTCCGGGACGAGCGGTTTTCCGAATTTTTAGACCGCGCCGGTATCACGATGCTGGAGGACGAGACCGTCTGCATCGATGACGCTTTTTATCTTGTCGGGCGCCGGGATGAAGACATGGCGAAAAAAGAGCAACTTCCGCGAAAAACTTTCGCTGAGATCACGGAACCGCTCGATTCCTCGCTTCCCATCATCGTCATGGACCATCAGCCCAGGGAATTATCGGAAGCCGCCGATGCCGGTGTCGATCTTGATCTCTCCGGCCACACCCACGACGGGCAGATGTTCCCGGCAAATATCGTGATCCATTTTCTCTGGGAAAATGCCTGCGGAGTCCTGAAAAAGGGGAACATGACATCCATCGTCACTTCCGGCGCCGGTGTCTGGGGGCCTGCCATGCGGGTCGGAACCGACTGCGAAGTCGTAATTGCGGATGTGTCATTCACGCCTGCGGAAAACCAATAAGTTCCTAACCTCACAGGTGGAGATTCTCTGGTTCACACCGATAGATACAGCATTTATTCACAGTGCATCTAACGACCACCTGCCGCATTCTGATGTATGTTCAGAGCAATTTAATTCTTAATTATAAATACGAAAATATGGAGGGCCTACATGAAAGAATTCGTCAAATCCATCACAAATCCATATGAAAAAGAACTGATCGAAACACGCCGTTACTTACACCGCCACCCGGAGCTCTCCTTCCAGGAGACAAACACCGCAGACTACATCCGCAATACCCTGGACGCCCTGGGAATTCCGCTGATGGACGGCATCTCCGGAACCAGCACAGTCGCTGTCATCAAAGGTGAGAAACCTGGGCTATGCATCGCGTTCCGCGCGGATATCGACGCTCTCCCTGTCGAAGAAGAAAATGACCTTCCATATAAGTCCGAAGTCCCGGGCGTCATGCATGCCTGCGGTCACGATATCCACACCGCTGTCCTTTTAACCTTCGCAAAGGTCCTGACAGCCCATCCGGAACTCGTTCACGGCACAGTGAAGCTGATCTTCCAGGCAGCCGAGGAAAAGCTTCCAGGCGGCGCTAAGACGCTCTGCGAGGAAGGTGTCATGAATGACGTGGATCTCGTCTACGGTTTCCACTGCGCTTCCGCCTTTCCGCTCGGCACCATCGCTGTGACTCCGCGGGCGTATTCCGCCGCTATCGGTATCTATGAGGTAAAGATCATCGGAAAAGGCGGCCACGGCGGCTATCCGCAGAACGCGCTGAATCCGGTCCCGGTGGCCTGCATGGTCGGCTCCGCCCTGAATCAGATCCTGGCGGAGAAGAAGAATCCGCTGGAGGGCGGCGTGCTCACTGTTTCCTATATTAACGGCGGACAGTACCCGAATATCATCACTGACACCGTGACTCTCGGCGGAAATGTCCGCACCTTAAATAATGAGATGATCGGCAAAGTCTTCAATTCCATCCGTTCCATCAGCGAGGGGATCTGCTCCGGCTTCGGCCTCACCTGCGAGGTGACGACAACTTTAGGCTATCCGGCAGCCATCAACGTGCCGGAGGAGATCGAGAAAGTCCGCGGTGTCACAAGAGACCTGGGCTACACGGTCTACGAGCGCCCGGATGCCCTGGGCGGCGAGGACTTCGCCTACTATCTCCTTGAAAAGCCGGGTGCCTACTTCCAGATCGGTATGTCCGACCCGGAGCGCCCGATCACCTCTTCCCCGCACCACAACTGCCATTTCCAGGTGGATGAGCGCGGAATTCTTGAGGCGCTGGAGATGGAACTTGGACTGTACCTGCGCGTGACGGGTCAGATGTAACTATAAATTTCACAGCAGCTGTGAGGCAGCTTTTCTGCCTGATGGCTGCTTTTTATTTTGCTAGGGCCTTTTTTCTTTAAAAAAATTACGCACCGTATTCTCATCACAAAAACGTCAAGAATACGGTGCGCAGTTATTCTGATTATAAAACCTTTATAAATCTTTCGCTCCAACAAGTCCATAAGCCGACTCCGCACTCTTCACCGCCCGCAGGATCGCCTCCGCCATGACCTGGGCACCGAGTGTTCCGACCATATCCTGATCCGCCTTCACATCGCCCACAGAAAGCGCATAGATACTGTCACCATCCGAGGAAGTATGGACAGGCCGGATTGCCCGCGCATAGCCGTCATGGGCCATTCCGGCGATCTTGCAGAGACTGCTCTTCGGGAATACCGCGTTTGTGATCACAGCGCCGATGGTCGTATTCTCCGTCGCTCCGGTAAATTTGTTCTTGATCACTTCATAGCTCTTATAGACTGCCTCTTCCGTGTCCGCAAACGTCTTCTTATCCTCATTTAAAAGACCAGCGACCTTCTTTCCGTCCTTCCAGTCATAGATATCGCCTCTCGCGTTCACCGCAACGATCGCGCCGACCTTCAGATCCCCGATCTGCACCGCATAACTTCCGATTCCGCCCTTCATGCAGAGGGACTTGTCCCCCAGCTTTCCGACAGAAGCACCCGTTCCAGCGCCGAAATTTCCATCCTTATAATTATTCTTCTCCGCGCCCTCGCACGCCGCGTATCCCATTGCCTTATCCGGTCTTATCTTATAGTCCCCGACCATCAGGTCAAACAGGCAGGACTCGCACACAAGCGGCACCTTCGTGATTCCCACATCAAATCCGATCCCGCGCTCTTCCAGGTACTCCATAACGCCGCCAGCCGCGTCCAGACCGAAGGCGCTGCCGCCGCTGAGTAAAACTGCCTGGATCACGTCAGCCGCCGACATAGGCTTTAAAAGCTCCGATTCCCTGGACGCCGGACCGCCTCCGCGCACATCCAGCCCCGCTGCCGCGCCCCGCTCGCAGATAATAACCGTGCACCCGGTCCCCGCTTCCTTATTCTCCGCGCTGCCGATCTTGATGTTTTCGATCTCTGTGATTTTAATTTCTTTCATAATGATTTACCTCGGTTTTCTTTTTCTTTTGGACTCATTATAACATAACACTTGTACAAGGGAACTTTCTTTTGATGTGTTCTTAAATTTTTCGAATAGATTTTGATATGCAGAACAGGAATGGATTTTTAGGCAACAAAAAACACCGTCCCGGCGGCTTTTGCATCCGCTAAAACAGTGCTTTTCTCGTGCACCTTCAGGGATTCGAACCCTGGACAAATAGATTAAGAGTCTACTGCTCTACCAGCTGAGCTAAAGGTGCTTGGTTTGTTGTTTTCTTTGTTTGCCTCATCCGTGGCACGTTTTGTATTATAGGATAAACCAAGGAAAAAGTCAACACC
>CAVFLH010000006.1:0-37205 GCA_963622995.1 uncultured Eubacteriales bacterium
TGGCAACTGCGTGCGAATCAAAAAATACGCAGACAACGGAGGCGGTAAAGGAGAATGCGGCACAGACGGAGGCGGTATCTGAGACCTCCGCTTCCGCGATGACAAAACCGGATCTCTCGAATGTGGATCCGAAGATGGCTGAGGGACCGGGGGCTTTTGAGACAGAAGAGAGCTCGGAAGGACCGCAGGTGGAGGAAATATCGGACGAGGAGCTGGCAAAGCTTCAGAGCGAAGCTGTCGCCCAACTGGAAAAGACAGATTATAAGACTTATGCGAAGGAGCTGATCGAAATTGTTAAGGAGAAGGACATGGAAGGGCTCGCGCAAAAAATCGATTTTCCCGCGTATATTTCCTGTGTAAAGACAAACGGCGGAATGGTTGATTCGAAAGAGGATTTTATGAAGCTTGATCCGGCAGAAATCTTTTCTGACGAGCTTGTGAGCGCGATGGAGGAAGTCGATCCTGAGGTACTTGAGCCGACAAAAGGCGGAATTATTATAGGAGAGGGGACTCCGGATATTGTTCTCGGAATCGCAGACGGAAAGCTTGCCGTTATGGGCATTAATTATTAGGAAGATACCGCTTTAAACCTGACTCGCTATCCGGCAAGCTCCTTCACCGAGACATGAACCCACTGCTTCTGGTGCGTATTACCGGTAAAAATCCCCTGATTGATGATACAATCCTCATAATCGCGTCCGCCGGAGAGCCTGATATGCTGGTCGTCAACGAGGAGATCGTTGGTCGGATCCAGTGCGTACCAGTATCCGCCGGAAAGGATCTCTACCCATGCGTGGCTTGCTCCCTCACCGGTGAGCATCCCGACAACATAGCGGCTGGGAATTCCCTGCATCCGGCACAGGGACAGAAGAATATGGGAATAGTCCTGACATACTCCCTTTCCGAGCGCCATCGCCTCCTCGGCGGACGTGCCGATGTTTGTGGCAAACGGCGTATATTTTAAGGTGCGGTATAGACCATGCATATAGGCGACCGCCTTCCCGTAATCGCTTTCAGACGCGTCAAACGAAAAAGAGTCGGCAAAAGCGCGGAGCGCAGGTCCCGGCTCTGTGAATTTTGTCTGACAGCGGAACAGACCGGAGAGATTTCCGGTCTTCTCCCGCTCCGAAATAGCAAGACCGGTCTTCGCGGTTCCGCGGATGCGGAAACCAAAATGGTCATGTCGGCGCTCCACATGCCCATAAATACATATATTTCCAAAAGAATCCATGGACTGTGATAAAGAATCCATCGGATAGACAGACAGCTCCAGGTCGCGTATCTGCTGCCGGCCGTCGGAATGCGGAACGCACCGCAGGGTAAAGCGGTGCTTTCCGACAAAGCTGTCAAAATCAAGTCTCATTTTATATTCAAACTGCAGTTCCTTCATACACTGTCAGAACCTCCGGTATCCAGAAGATTTTCTACACGTTTTACGATCCCATAATAATCGATTTCATCCGCTTCCGCAAGCGCCTCTATCTCATCAAGACTGGCGGCCCGGTATTTTAGGCATGTCTTTGGAAGACGACCCTTTAATCGATGAACCTCGCGCAGCATTTCTGTCTTTGACATATGCAGACGTCCGTAAAGATCAAGACGCTCGATACGTTTTCCGATCTTAATGATGTTGCGGACATTTTCACTGTCCACCGCATCATCGACGATGCCCCAGAACGCGAGGATGTCATCACAGACCTCCTGCAGTTCAACTAACGGGGAGACAGAGCTTCCGGCCTTGTTCATTGCGTAAACAGCGAGCTGTATATAGGAGATAACCTCACTGCCAAGCGCTTCCCTTAGAAGGATCGCGTTATCATAGGCGCGGGTAAGGTTTGAAATGATTGAATTCGGATCCTCCGGATCGAAGCAGTAACAGCGGATAAAATCTTCTCCGTCCTGATAAATATTCGGGATATCCAGACGCTTGCAGAAAGTCTCATGTCCGCCTTTAACGGAATCGATCATTGCGTCGAAGCTGTTTGCAAATAGACGAATCGTTGTATAAGTGCGTTCACTGTATCTTCCGAGCCAGTAGAGCCGGTCTGTGTTTTCTATCGAGATAATACCCATGTGTCTTTAAATCCTCCTCCTTGAGATGAATTGACGATAAATGAATCCGGATTTCGTGAAAAACGGGTGAGACCACTCTTCCAGACGAGCGGTTCGTCCGCCATAAGGACAAATGCGCGTAGATCTGCTTTTCGCGGGACGATCTTTCCCTCATCCATGATATCGAGGTCTTTGAAATCAATAACCTCCTGTGCGATGAAACGGCGGGGTTCCTTCTTTAAGAGTGCGAGGAAGGACTCCTTTTCGGCAACGGTCATCTTGCTTCCGAATACAACTCCGTAGCCTCCGGCCTCCGCGACATCCTTTAATACCAGAGAATCGAAATGCTCAAGAATATAATCCATGTCTTCCTTATAATAAGGAACGTAGGTCGGCGCGTTCATGAGGACCGGTTCCTCGTCAAGATAGTAGCGGATCATTTTCGGAACAAAATAGTAGATGCCCTTATCGTCGGCAACTCCGTTTCCCGGTGCGTTTAAGAGGGCGACATTGCCCTTGCGGAATACATCGTAGATATGTGGGATACCGATGAGGGATTCTTTATTGAAAGTCATCGGATCAAGATACTCGTCGGAAATACGGCGGTAAATCGCGCCGACAGGCTCCTTACGTCCGGAATAGTCGATGAAATAGAGATGATCATTCTCAACCGTCAGCTCGCTGCCGGTAACGAGATGTGCCCCGGTCTGCTCCGCAAGGTAGGAATGCTCAAAATACGCAGCATTGAAGCGGCCCGGCGTGAGGATCACGGTGTGCCCGCCTGTATTGACATGATCCATGGTACGGCGGAGAAGAGAGGCGTAATTCCGATTGTCCTCAAGGTGGTACTTCTGGAAGGTCTGCGGGCTGCTTTTCCGGCAGATATCGCGGGCGATCATCGGATAGGAAGCACCGGAGGGAACGCGGAGATTATCCTCCAGAATATACCAGTTCCCGTCTTTCCCCTCAACAAGGTCGATTCCGGATATATGGGAGTAGATTCCCTTCGGCGGGACAACGCCCTCACACTGGGCAAGATAGCCGCTTGAGGAATAGACGAACTCTTCCGGGATCACGTGATCCTTCAGAATCTTCTTATCCCCGTAGATGTCGCGGATAAACAGGTTCAGTGCCATCACGCGCTGCTTCAGACCTTTTTCCAGAAAATCGAAGGTATCCGCCGGAATCACCCTGGGGATTGCATCGAAGGGAAACAACTGTTCCCGGAATACATTGTTCTTATAAATACCAAATTTGACGCCATACCGGGCGAGCAGCTTATTTACGGTATCGGTGTGGCGGTAAAGTTCCATATCATGCATACAACTCCTCCTTTTAGGTGCGTTTCCGTGTACCGGTAGAAATTTTTGAGCCTCAAAATCCCGTTTACTCTCGTACACCGAGGATCATAACTGATCCGGAATGCGAAACGCCGGAAATAGAAAAAGACGCTCTGCACCCTGCAAAACGCCCTTGTCTTTTAATGGTGATTATCCTACAACAAACCGTCAGGCTTGTCAACATTTTTGAAATAAGAACTGCTGTTGCGATATTTTTGGACAAATTCTGGCAATGTCCCTAAATCGTGAATAATCAAAAAAATAAGTCTTTTAAAATCTGCAAAAAATCTGTTTAGAAATAGACAAAAGAGTAAAAATTTAGTATAATGACGATATGCGTTACGCAGTAAGTGAGGTATGGAATAATGCGTCAGAAAAAAAACGGACTTGAGAACCTGGTGTTACTCACCCAGCTCGGGCTCAATGTTGTTACACCGGTCTTTATCTGTGTGATCCTTGGAGGCTGGATCGATAAAAAGACCGGACTTCATACCGTTCTGATCTTTCTGATCCTCGGCGTTCTCTCGGGCGGCTTAAGCGCATATAAGATGGCAAAGCATATTGTAGACCGGGAGAAAGCGGTTGAAGACAGGGAAAAGGAGGAACAGGTAAAGCAGTGGGAGAGCCGTTTCGGAACCGGAGACGGCACTGACCGGACCAAGAGATGGCGGTAATGACCGAAAGGGACGGCTCTAAAGCCTGTATCTGTGACTGAAAACGGAATATGAGGCAGCAGGTACCTGCCAGGCATAAGAGCTGCATGACAGAAGTGCTGGAAAGGGTGAAACAATAGTGAGTGAAAAGACAAAGAAACAGGTAGCAGGAATGAGTATCGGGATCTTGATCCATAATATGATTTTATTTCTCATATGCCTTGTTTTTTTTCGTATCGCATCGGTGATCGCCGGTGTGCTGATCGGAGCCGCGCTGGCAGAAATCCTTCTCATCAGCATCGCGAGATCCACGGAGCTCTGTGTGGAGTCGGCTGATGGGACGTACAGCAGCAAAAAGATGGTGATCCATTCGTTGATCCGAAGTCTTTGTGCAATCGTTCTGGTGTGCCTTATATGGAAATTTACGACGATCAACCTTCTGACCGTCGTTCTCGGCGCACTGGGCCTGAAGACCGGAGCCTATCTCTGGCCGGTGCTTCAGAGTCGAAATGACCGTATGACCTGAACTCTGGTCTGACGGATAAATCTTTACAGGTTACTGCCTTATGGAGAAGACAGTAACCGCTTAAATCAAGGAAAGGAGGAAAAAGAATGAGTGGTGGCAGTGGTGCTGATTTCATGATACACGGAGTCGTGAAATATCATCTCTTCGGTCATGAGCTCTGGCTGACAACGACGACCGTCGGAATGATGATCGTTACGATCGTTCTGCTGATCCTGGTGATAGCCGCGAACAGCGCGCTGAAGCGCGCGACGGACGTACCCGGAACATTCCAGAATATCATCGAGTTCGGTATGGAAATGCTGGAAAATATGACCACGGGGATTCTCGGCAGTTCAGCACGCAGGTTTGCGAACTATATCGGAACGATCTTTCTGTTTATTCTGTTCTGCAATTTGAGCGGTCTGTTCGGTTTAAGGACGGTTACTGCCGACTTTGGTGTTACGTTCCTTCTTGGTCTGGTCACGTTCGGAATCGTGCAATACCAGGGAATCAAGAACCATGGAATCGGACACTTTACGGGACTGTTTCAGCCGATCCCGGTGCTGTTCCCGATCAATGTGATCGGAGAATTCGCGAACCCGATCTCCATTTCCCTTCGTCTGTTCGCGAACATGCTGTCCGGAGTTATTATTATGGGTCTCTGGTACGGAATGATGCCGGTCTTATTAAAAATCGGTATTCCGGCCGCACTTCATGTGTACTGTGACCTGTTTTCCGGATGTATCCAGACATATGTATTCTGTATGCTGACTATGGTTTATGTAAATGATAAGCTGTAGGACTGCGGAGCAGAACAATTCCGTTTGACCGACACGGACAGGGTGCCGGTCGGAAGATTTTTTTACAGGAGGTCTTATCTATGAATATTACAGGACAGGATTTAATCCATGCTTGCTCAGCAATCGGTGCCGGTATCGCAATGATCGCCGGTATCGGACCCGGTGTTGGACAGGGTATCGCTGCTGGTTTCGGTGCATCCGCAGTCGGACGTAACCCGGGCGCGAAATCTGATATCACATCGACCATGCTTCTCGGACAGGCCGTTGCCGAGACGACAGGTCTTTATGGTCTTGTTGTTGCCATTATCCTTATGTTCGTTAAGCCGTTCGGTTGATCCGGATATGGGAACAGGAAAAAACTTCCGGTTATGTGCGGAAGTTTGTAAAGGAGGCGAGATGAGACCTTGGAACGGTTAATAAATTTTGACCCTCAATGGATCAACGACATTGTGATCACGGGAATCAATATTTTTATCCTGTTCTTTGTGATGTCGTATTTCCTCTTTAATCCGGCGCGTGATGTACTGGAGAAAAGAAGAAAACGGATCGCGAATGATCTGGAAACGGCAAAGACGAGCCGCGAAGACGCACTCGCGCTGAAAGCAGAGTATGAGGAAAAAATAAAGTCCATCGACAAAGAGGCGCAGGAAATTCTCGACGCAGCGAGAAAGAAAGCGAAAAAGCAGGAAGCTGACATCTTGGCGGAAGCGAGAGAGGAAGCAAACCGCATCGTTGACCGGGCAAACCGGGAGATCGGACTTGAGAAGAAGAAAGCGCTTGAGGACATGAAGACGGAGATCGTTTCCATTGCGTCCCTGATGGCAGAGAAGGCGGTTGCCGCTTCCATGGATGTGAAGATCCAGGATTCCCTGATCGAGGAGACTTTAAAGGAAATGGGTGAGAGCACATGGCAAAGCTAGTGTCAAAGGTCTACGGCGACGCACTGTTTGAGGCTGCCATGGAGCAGAATGTGCTGTCGCCCGTATATGAGGAGGTAAAGTCACTGCAGACGATCCTCATGGAGAATGCAGACCTTGTACAATTTTTGAACCATCCGCAGATCATAAAAGAAGAGAAGTTAAAGGTCATGGAAAATATCTTTAAAGGAAGAGTTTCCGATGACATGATGGGATTCCTTGAGACCGTGATCGAAAAGGGACGGCAGAAGGAACTCCCAAAGATCCTCGAATATTTTGTGAATCGTGTAAAGGAATATAAAAAGATCGGTATCGTAACCGTTACGAGCGCGATTGAACTCTCCGCGGAGCAGAAAGCGCATACGGAGGCGAAGATACTGGAGACCACGTCTTTTGTGAGCCTGGAGGCTACCTACAACGTTGATCCGGCGATCCTTGGAGGACTCGTGATCCGGATCGGTGACCGCGTGGTGGACAGCAGCATCAGGACAAGACTCGGAGAGATCCGGAGAGACCTGATGAAGCTGCAGCTGGCGTAAGCCCGGCCAAAGACGTGATGTAATTGGAAAAGAAAGAAGGTGCAGACCTCAAATGAATTTAAAACCAGAAGAGATCAGCTCGGTCATCAAAGAGCAGATCGAAAGATATTCGACGAAGCTGGAAGTCTCTGATGTGGGTACGGTCATCCAGGTAGCGGACGGCATCACACGAATCCACGGACTTGAGAATGCCATGCAGGGAGAACTTCTGGAATTTCCGGGAGAGGTTTACGGCATGGTGCTGAACCTTGAGGAGGACAATGTCGGCGCGGTTCTGCTCGGTGATTCCTCGAGCATCAGTGAGGGTGACACCGTAAAGACGACAGGACGTGTCGTTGAGGTTCCTGTGGGCGATGCCTTGACAGGACGTGTCGTAAATGCCTTAGGACAGCCGATCGATGGAAAAGGTCCGATCCTTACGGATAAATTCAGAAAGATCGAGAGAGTTGCCCACGGTGTTATCGAGAGAAAATCCGTAGACACCCCGCTCCAGACCGGTATCAAGGCCATCGATGCCATGGTTCCGATTGGACGCGGCCAGCGTGAGCTTATTATAGGCGACCGTCAGACAGGTAAGACGGCGATCGCCATCGATACGATTATCAACCAGAAGGGACAGGGAGTTCACTGCATTTATGTTGCAATTGGACAGAAAGCATCAACAGTTGCAACAATCGTGAAAACTCTTGAGGAGTTCGGCGCGATGGATTACACGACACTTGTCGTATCCACGGCTTCCGACCTTGCTCCATTACAGTATATTGCCCCGTATTCCGGCTGTGCCATCGGCGAAGAGTGGATGGAGAACGGCGAGGACGTACTTGTTGTTTACGATGATTTAAGTAAACATGCCGCGGCTTACCGTACACTTTCGTTACTGCTCAAGAGACCGCCGGGACGTGAGGCATATCCGGGTGATGTTTTCTATCTGCACTCCAGACTTTTGGAGCGTGCGTCCAGACTTTCCGATGACCTCGGCGGCGGTTCTCTTACCGCGCTCCCGATCATCGAGACCCAGGCGGGCGACGTATCGGCATATATTCCGACAAACGTCATCTCCATCACAGACGGACAGATCTACTTAGAGACCGAGATGTTTAACTCCGGTTTCCGTCCGGCAATCAACGCGGGACTTTCCGTATCCCGGGTTGGCGGTGCGGCTCAGATCAAGGCGATGAAGAAGATCGCTGCCCCGATCCGTGTGGAGCTTGCCCAGTATCGTGAGCTTGCTTCCTTCGCTCAGTTCGGCTCCGAGCTTGACACCGGCACAAAGGAACAGCTTGCACAGGGCGAACGCATCCGAGAAGTCTTAAAGCAGCCGCAGTACCAGCCGATGCCGGTTGAGTACCAGGTTATCATTATCTACGCGGCAACGAAGAAATATCTTCTTGATATTCCGACAAACCAGGTTCTTGATTTTGAAAAAGAACTGTTTAAATTTATCGATACAAAGTATCCGGAAATTCCGGCGAACATCCGCGAGACAAAGCAGATGACACCGGAAACGGAGGAATTGCTGAAAAAAGCCCTTGAAGA
Organism: uncultured Eubacteriales bacterium; assembly: GCA_963622995.1. Taxonomy (GTDB): domain Bacteria; phylum Bacillota; class Clostridia; order Lachnospirales; family Lachnospiraceae; genus Pilosibacter. The sequence continues at coordinate 8,343 of CAVFLH010000006.1, forward strand.
GTGCAAGGCAGCAAGATAAGGCAGGTGATGTATCATGGCAACCATGAGAGATATTAAACGAAGGAAATCCAGTATTGAGAGTACCGAGCAGATTACAAAAGCCATGAAACTTGTTGCCACTGTCAAACTCCAGAAATCCAGGACGAAGGCGGAGAATTCCAGACTGTATTTCAATCTGATGTATCGGACGGTTCAGGAGATGCTAAAGAAATCCACCGGGATCCAGCATCGGTATTTAAAGGCCGGGGATTCGAAGAAAAAGGCAATTATCGTCATTTCCTCAAACCGCGGACTTGCCGGCGGATATAACTCCAACGTCATCCGTCTTGTCACGGAGAGCGGGATCCCGAAGGAGGACGCGCTTATCTTCGCAATCGGACGGAAAGGACGCGACGGACTCGCGAGAAAAGGTTATGAGATCAAGGCGGATTATTCCGATGTGATCGACGAACCGCTTTACTCCGACGCGCAGCATATCTCGAAAGAGCTTTTAGCCATGTTTGAGAAGAATGAGATCGGTGAGATCTACCTGGCGTACACAGCATTTAAGAACACCGTGAGCCAGATTCCAACGTTCTTAAAGCTTCTCCCGGTGGATCTCGCGGCAGCGGGGCTGAAGGGGGAAGCGGAGGAGAAAAAAAAGGATCTTCTGCTTATGAATTACGAGCCGAATGAGGACGAGGTTCTGGACGCGATCATACCGAAATATGTGAGCAGCCTGATCTACGGGGCATTTCTGGAGGCCGTTGCCAGTGAGAACGGGGCACGAATGACCGCGATGGATTCGGCGACGAACAACGCGGAGGAGATGATTGGAAAGCTGTCGCTGCAGTACAACCGTGCACGACAGGGATCCATCACACAGGAGTTGACAGAGATCATCGCAGGCGCGAACGCCATCGATGGTTAGTTAGAAATATAAGTAATTGTCCGGTGCCATGTGTATGCTGAATGGCATTGCAGGCGGCGGGCTGTTACGATAGAGACAAGGAGAAGTGAGATGGCAGAGAAAAACATTGGTAAAATTACTCAGGTCATCAGTGCTGTTCTGGATATCAAATTCCCCCAGGGCGGGCTGCCTGAGATCAATGACGCCATTGAGATCACCACAAAAGATGGCGGGGTCCTCACCGTTGAGGTCGCCCAGCATCTCGGTGACGATACGGTAAGATGCATCGCTCTCGGTCCCACAGACGGTCTTGTCCGCGGCATGGATGCCGTAGCGACCGGCGGACCGATCATGGTGCCGGTCGGTGAACAGACACTTGGAAGAATTTTCAATGTTCTGGGACAGCCGATCGACAATAAAGAGGCGCCGAAGACGGAGAAAAAGCTTCCGATCCACCGCAAAGCCCCGAGCTTTGAGGAACAGTCTACAGAGACCGAGATCCTAGAGACAGGAATCAAGGTCGTTGACCTTCTCTGCCCGTACCAGAAGGGCGGAAAGATCGGCCTGTTCGGCGGTGCCGGTGTAGGTAAGACAGTCCTGATCCAGGAACTGATCCGAAATATCGCCACAGAGCACGGCGGATATTCCGTATTCACCGGTGTTGGTGAGCGTACCCGTGAGGGAAATGACCTTTATTATGAGATGTCCGATTCAGGCGTTATCAATAAGACCACCATGGTGTTCGGTCAGATGAATGAACCGCCGGGAGCCCGTATGCGAGTTGGACTTACCGGTCTTACCATGGCGGAGTATTTCCGTGACGAGGGCGGAAAGGACGTGCTGTTGTTCATCGACAACATCTTCCGTTTCAGCCAGGCAGGTTCCGAGGTATCGGCATTACTTGGACGTATGCCGTCAGCCGTAGGTTACCAGCCGACGTTACAGACTGAGATGGGCGCTCTCCAGGAGCGTATCACCTCCACGAAGAACGGTTCCATCACATCCGTACAGGCCGTATACGTCCCGGCGGATGACTTAACGGACCCGGCTCCGGCGAATACCTTCACACATCTGGATGCGACAACGGTTCTCAGCCGTTCCATTGTCGAGCTTGGTATTTATCCGGCGGTAGATCCGCTTGAGTCTACGTCCCGTATTCTTGATCCGCGTATCGTCGGCGAGGAACATTATAAGGTTGCCCGCGGCGTACAGGAAGTACTGCAGAGATACAAGGAACTCCAGGATATCATCGCCATGCTCGGTATGGATGAGCTTTCCGAGGAAGATAAGCTCACCGTATCCCGAGCGAGAAAGATCCAGAGATTCTTATCCCAGCCGTTTTTCGTTGCCGGACAGTTTACCGGTCTGGAAGGAAAATATGTACCGCTTTCCGAGACGATTCAGGGCTTCAAGGAGATTCTGGAAGGCAAACACGACGACATTCCGGAGAATCTGTTCCTCAACGCAGGAAATATCGATGATGTTCTCGCCCGCGTGAAATAGGGGGTGTGAACATGGCGGAAATGATGAGACTTCAGATCGTTACGCCGGATGAGGCGTTTTTCGACGGAGAGGCTTCGATGGTAGAGCTTAACACGGCAAACGGGGAAGCCGGAATCTATCCGAAGCATATCCCGACGGTCGTTGCGGTGGCACCGGGTATTCTTAAAATCCACGGGACGGACGGCGTGAAAAAGGCGGCTCTGCTCTCCGGTTTTCTTGAGATACTTCCGGAAAAGGTGACGATCCTCGCGGAAGCCTGTGAGTGGCCGGAAAATATCGACGGCAGGAGAGCCAACGAAGCCAGAATCCGTGCGGAAAGACGTCTGGCGGAAAAAAATCCCCAGACCGATATCGACCGTGCGGAAGCCGCTTTGAAGCGGGCACTGGTACGGCTGTCGCTGGCGGATGAAAAATAACAAACAAACGGAATCGTGAAGATGACATGAACCGTAGTACGGGAAAAGAGGAATCTTGAATTTTTCAAGATCCTCTTTTTTTGTCCCACATTTGTCCTACATGGTATGCTAGAATGTGTTTATAAAAGAAAAGAGGAGAGTATTATTATGAAAAAGAAAATTGTTTTGACATTTACAGCACTGGCAATCGGTGCGGCGGCTGTAACCGGATGCGGGAAGTCAACCGCGCAGGAGACAACAACAGTTGCAGAGACAACAACAGCGGCAGAGGCAACAACGGAGACCGGAGCTGCAGAGGGCGATATGCAGATCGCGAATCCGTGGACAACCTCGGATAAGGAAGGCGTACTTGCGGCAACCGGTTTTGAGATGGAAGCTCCGGAAGGCGCTACCGACGTGATCTATTCCTATCTCGAAGAGGATAAGCTCGCACAGATGGACTATGTACTTGATGGCATGACCTTTGTGTACCGGATGCAGATGACCGACGAATTTACCGATATTTCCGGTATGGAGTACCAATGGGACAGCGAGGATGACGGGGATGTTTCCGGAAGAGAGGCGAAATATTACGCGTATGTGGGTTCCGACGTGGAAGACAGTGTCCAGACTGTAAACTGGTACGATGTAGTGCCGGGTGTCATGTATTCGCTTTCTGCTATGGGCTCCGACCTCGACGGTATGGATATCCAGTATTATGCGGAGAATATTTTTGTTCCGCTTCAGGGCGATGTAGGCTGAGATGCTGAATTAACAGAGACCGCTGTACACAGAAACGCAGATATAGGCGGGCAGTCATAAAGAGAGGAGAATTTAAAATGAAAAAAGGATATTTACCATTCGTGCTCGCAGCAGCAATGGCGAGCAGTCTTCTTGCAGGATGTGGATCTGCATCGACTGCGGAAACTACAGCAAAGGCAACGGATACTGCCGGGGAGACAACAACGCAGGAGAGTACAACGGAGGCGGCTGCGTCTGCCGATGACGGCGAGAGTGAGGACGATTCTGAGTTCATCCCGGATGATTTCGTCCAGGAGCGCGCCCTTACAAATAAGTTTGACCGTTATGAGGATATTATAAATTATCTTGACGGCGAAAATGAAGGCTTTGCCTATGTCCAGATCAATGGTTCTACGGAGTATCTTCTTGCGATTTCCGACAAGGTATCCACAGAAAACAATACATCCACCGAGGCTTATTTTTACACATTCAACGATGATAACAAGCTTGTCAATATAGGACTTGCCTTTGGTGACGAGAACCATCCGCTGCTTTGTGACGGAACGACCCTTTATATGTGTTCGGATACGGAATACGGTGAGATGCAGATCAATCCAAAATCCCATGGGCTTACATACATGAAGAATGTAACGAAGAACCAGTCCGACGGCACTTACTCAGGCTTTGTCCGCGAAAAAGCAGATGAGGAGAGCACAGAAGTCAAGGATGTTGAGACAGATGAACAGTTTGCGGCCCTTTTTGACGCGATCTCCGATGTGCCGGCAATTAAATTCACCAGAGCGGCATATGGTTCCTACGATGAAATTATCTCCGGTCTTCCGGAAGGCGCAGGCTACGCATATATCAAACTGAACGGTTATGAGGGAGATATTCTCGCCGTATGTTCCGCAACATACGAGGATGAGGGTACAAACTGTTCGATCGACGCAACTCTGTATGCAGAAAATAACGGAAAAGCAGAGCTGCTTGCCTCCGTTCAGACAGGCGGTACGGCATACCCGGTAACAGTTGAGGATGGAATCCTCTACTACAACACAAGAACCCAGTTCGCACAGGCCGATGTGACAAAAAATGAGGATGGTAAATATCAGCTCAATTACATTAAGTTTGCCGCAATTACCTACAATTCCGCAGGCGAGGAAAGCTTCGAGACAAAGGGAGATATTTCTGCTTCCGATCTCAGCAGTAAGGATGACTTCTATGCGCTCTTTGAGGAAACAGAAGGAAAGACACCGGTGAACTTTACACCTGTAAAATAAGTATGTGGGTAAAAAAGTGGATCATGAATTCCTGACGGATTCCATGATCCACTTTTACTATTTACTGATCGTTTGTGAGCCTCATTCTGTCAAAGATATAGAAAATCAGGCTTAAGATCATGCCGACAACACATGCCAGAACCATACCGGTAAGCTGTACGTTGCCGAAATTCACCTTGATGCCGGAGAGCCCGGTTACGAAGATAACCGCGGTCAGAGCCTGGTTCCGGTTTTTGCCGTAGTCGACCTTGGAATCAACCAGAATGCGGAGACCGGATGTTCCGATCATACCGTAGAGCAGAAAGGAAATCCCTCCGATAACCGGACCCGGGATTGTCTGGATCAGGGTCGATAATTTTCCGATGAAGGAGCAGATGATGGAGATTACGGCTGCACCGGCGATGACCTGGACACTGTAGACCTTTGTGACCGCCATAACACCAATGTTCTCACCGTATGTGGTCGTCGGAACGGAACCGATGAGACCGGAAACCATGGTAGAGAAATTGTCACCGAAAATACTGCGATGGAGTCCCGGATCCTTTAAGAGGTCGCGACCGACAATCTTACTGGTTACCACCTGGTGCCCGATATGTTCGGAGGTGATGACCAGAATGACCGGCATGATAATCATGATCGCCTCCATATTGAACTTCGGGGAAGAAAAATTCGGGAGTGCAAAGAACGGTGCGGCGGCGACAGCAGAGAAATCAACGATTCCGCACACGATGGCGGCGATATAACCTGCAATAACGGCGATCAGGATCGGGATGACAGATAAAAATCCCCGGAACAGGACGGAGCCGAAAACGGCAAATCCAAGTGTCACGAGGAACACGATCAGGTTTTTCGAATCAATGGACTCGTCTAAGAGTCCCGCGTTGCTTGCGGCGCTGGAAGAGAGCTCCAATCCGATGAGGGCTACAACGGGTCCCATGGCGGCCGGCGGAAGAACCACGTCGATCCATTTGTAGCCGATCTTGTAAATAATAAAGGCGAGAATACAGCCGACAAAACCGACGGCAACGAATCCGCCAAGGGCATATTCATAACCGAATTTTTCTATAACGATACCGGCCGGGGCGAGAAATGCGAAACTGGAACCGAGATAGGCAGGAGCTTTTCCCTTTGTGATAAAGATAAACATGAGAGTTCCGATGCCGTTCATGAAAAGAACAACAGCGGGATTGAGTCCAAATAGGAACGGAACGAGAACGGATGCGCCGAACATGGCGAACATATGCTGGATACTCAGGGGAAGTAAAAGGTTAAAAGGGACCCTCTCGTCCACCTGGATAATCTTATGGCTTTCCATACATGACCTCCTTAGAAATAATTTTTAGTATTTGCATCTGTGCCGGATATCCCCGTCTTCAGACATTATTTTCATTCTACCATATTCTGATGATTTGTCCAGAGAAAATAAAAAAGCGTCATTTTAGGCACTGATATCCTGTAAATTGTCCCACATTTGTCCTACATGGTGTGATAAAATACAGTTATACAAGAAAAAGTAGCTACTCAACTGCCATACGACCACATTTGCAGGAGGTAAAAGAGATATGACGGGATTATACGATGCTCTCATAAAAAAATTTCAGGAACTTTTAGAAACCAAGACTCCGGAAAAGGCTGCCGCGATTATCAAGAAAGAATATTATTCTACAGGACCGGACAGAAAGAATCTGAAAAAATCTGTGCGGGAATTCCGAAAGAATTACAACGTTCTGCCTGAAACAATGAAAGCTTCAAAAACAGAACTGAAACAGAAAATGAAGCATATGGATGCCTGCTTTGATGCAATTCTGGAGGATACAAAGGAAGTTGCAATGAAAAGGGTTCTCCTGAAAAATATAATCGAACAGCAGCTGAAAAGCGCAAATGTCGTACTTAAGGAAAAGCAAAAGGTAGAAGATTTCCGCTGCCTGCATGATCTGATGCATCTTGGGAATACACCTGAGGCAGAACTGCACAATAATCAGGTTGTATCCCTGATGCTTTACAATCAGGGGCTGATTGAAGAAGAGCAGTTCAGGAAGCTTCGCACGGGACAGTTGGACAAGGCAAAGAAGCCAGGAAAGGATCTTGTTGATTCCGAAGTTGAAGATAAAAAGAAGGCGCTGGTTAATCTGGTCCGGGATGAGGTTACGTCCCTGAAGAAAAAAGCAGAGGGTGCAGAAAATCTCGTTTCGGATATTTTAAACGTTAATGAAAATGATCCTGAAAAGCTGAAAAAGGCATATCGCGCAATTGGAGCTTCCCACAGCTATCTGCTTGATACCGGTGACAGAATGTTCACAAACAGCACATATGGTTGGAATAAGACTGCGACCGAGGATGAGAAGAAATGGGCAAAAGAGAATCTGAGCGAATTTGGATCTGAAAATGAAAGCAAATATTATGTAACTCCGGTTATTGCAAACCCCTATTCTGCGATCATATCTCCGGAAGACATCATTGATTACATGCAATCACACAGCGGTGCGGTAAGTAACGTAGAGCCTGATGATTTCAGCCTGGTCGTTCAATATGTAGCAGATACCGGAAAGCTGTGGACCAATTATATGCTACAGACCGCTCAAAATAATACGAACTATGAAAAAGGAAAGCTTGAAAAAGCGGGAATGAGCGGGGCAAAGAGTATCCCATATGGGCATGGATTGACTGTATATAAAAAGGACGAAGATGTCCTGATTACGAAAAATGAGATAAAATCGTGGGTACCCTGTACAGTTGAGCTGAGGGAAGCAAAGCCGAATGAGCTGCTAAAAGAAAAGCTTTCCTCCGAGATCATAGAGACTCTTGAGCAGTATAAGGAGCGGAATAAATGGAAAAGCTCCAAAACCTTTAACGAACTGGAACGATCGCTGAATGCTGTCAGGGATATGAGCGGAAATATCAAAGAGGATATTACAAAAGAAGATCTGGAACAGTACAGGAACGTATTTAAAGAGTTACAGAGTAAGGCAAATGCATATCTGAAACACAAAGAGAAGGATTTCAGAAAACGTAACATACCGGAACCGAAAGGCGGTTATAAAAAGCACAGCCGGCTGGCGAAGAACGACTACGAGGAAAAACGGATTCTGCTTGCAGAGTCTATTCTGAGGTTTACAAAGAAAAAAATGGAGGTTCTTGATCTAACCGAGAAATATATCGACACTCTGGAAAAGAAAAAGGATCTGCTTCAGGAGAAAAAAAACGTAAAGAACGGGAATGAAGCGAAGAACGAAAATGGATTCCGGAGAAACGCAACCCTGACAAACATCAATGAATTGGAAAATGAAAAGGGGAATCCTACGGGAGAAAAAATTAAAGGAGTTCAGCGTCCAAGGGCGAACAGCCAGAGCTTTGGCAGAAAGAAAGAGTCCGGGCTGTCTCTAAACAAATAAAATAATACAAGGAGAATATTATATGCGATATACGATTCCAGAAAAAGATACAGACCAGAAAGCTGAAGTGAGCCGTATTCTTCATGCGGCTGCAACAGACGATGAGCTTCAGAAGATAAACCGGGCGTTGCAATGGCTGCTCGGTTGTGCGAACGGAACGGTCGAATATCGAAAAAAAAACTACGACAAGCTGTATGATATCTATAAAATGCTTGGCATCACGGGCGGAAGAAAGGAATCTGACCTGTTTCCGGAACCGAGTCGGACGAAAGAAAACTTCAAAGATGAACTCAATCAGCTATGGCGAATCCTGGAGGTGTATGCCCAGGAAAAAAGTCCGTCTCTGTTGACCTCCTGCGAGAGGTACAAGAAACACAAGGATGAATATGATACCGCACTAAGCGCGTATGATACGAATTTGAGAGATCAGCGCAACAGACAGGGACTTGCGGAGCTTCAGCCGGAGCGTGACCAGGAGCAGAAAATCCCACTGGTCGATGAGAAATCTCCATATGCAGACCGGATCAGGGGCAGCGTTTACAGTGAAATATATCAGTTATACCGGGACCTGAAGCCGCAGCTCCGCCCGGGAAAGAGTCTGTCTGACAGAATGCTCTCCTCAGATATGGATCAGCTGCTGACGAAAATGCAGCTCCATTACCTGCGCCGCAACAGTAAGGGAACAGTATTCCCAATGACCGTGGAGGAGCGAGGAGAGCTTCTGGAGCTTTACCGTGACTGTTTAAGAGATTGCCAGAGACTGTCGGAAAAACTTAAGAAAAAACAGGAATATAAAACACTGCATACACTTCTGCTTAAGAACGAAGAACAGTTAAGAAACGCTCCTGAAGATAACCTTCCTCCATTTGCTGATGTTGTCCGGGGGTCACATGCCCAGACGATCGAGCTGATCGCACAGGAAAAAGAAACCATCGGTGATGCATTAAGCAGCCGTGAAGCAGTTGAATATACAGATGCGGACGGAAATATCCGGCGCGGCTTTTTTACGGCGGAAAAAATTCTGGTAGATGAAGATAAGGGAATCGATGCGATCGCCAACCAATATGAGAAACAATATCCGCAATATGCCGACTATTTCAAAAGAATAAAAAGCATCAAAAATACAAGAGAATTCCAGTCCCTGCTGGTAGATACTTATGAGTATCATGTGAAAAAATCAAAAAAAGTAAAAACTGAGCCGGTAAAAGCCTGCTTTAAAGACAAAAACTGGATGAGCAGTACCGACAGGGAGCAGGAGCACTTCTGGAACGATACGATGATCCCTATGATTATAGAGATGACAAACAGTGCCGGTATGCAGGATACCATGAGAAGCTCCGGTATTGACACCGGGGATCGTCTGGCAGAACGGGCCAGTGCCATGAACGATGTGGCCCATTCATTAGGATATCCGGATCTGCTGGTTGGAACGCGGCGCGTTACCGTAATGAGAGGAGATAAAAAAGAAACAGGAGTCATGATGGATCCGACCGATATGGATCTGATCGACCCGGCAAAGATATTGAATGATGATCATCCGTTTTATAAAGTCAATGAAAAGGATTTCGACAGCCGTGAGATGCTCTCATCTCTGGCTGATCTTCAGATCCTTGACTATCTGTGTGCAAATACGGATCGGCATCGTATGAATTTCTTCCTCAGAATGGACCTCTCTGAAAATGATCATCCGAAGCTTCTGGGAGTACAGGGAATTGATAATGACAACTCTTTCGGAAAATTGAATGACGGGGGAGTGCTTAAGCTTGCCGGGAGCGAAAATCTAAAGATCATAACTCCTAAAATGGCAGACGCAGTCGAGGGCATGACGGAAGAGAAGCTTCAGGAAATTTTGAGTCCTTATCATCTGTCAGAGAAGCAGATTGAGGCGGCGGGGATTCGTTTAAAGAAACTTCAGTCCATGATCAAAAAAGGAAGAATGGATGAAAAGCTGCATTTCGATTACGGTAAAGATAAAGAACCGCGTACTCTTTTAAATCCTGAGGGGACGATCCACATTGTGAAGGATGAAGAGTGGAAAAAGCTGAGTCTGGGACTGCTCGTTCCCGTTCAGAATTTTGACGATGAGGAAGAACGTAATCTCTTTGTCTATGCAGCCGCACATCTAGGTAAACTTAAAGAGAAACAAGCGTTTTTATCGGATTATAAGAATTTGCAGGACGACCTGAAAAACGCGAAAACGGAGCTGGATAAACAATTTCTCTTTAGCATGTGGAAGAGTATGCATCCCGAAATCAAGATAGATGAACAAGGAAATCTGGTAAACTATAAACAGGAAGAGGAAGCAGGTCCGATCCGGTATACCAGACAGGCAGATAAGGTAGATTATCAAAAGCTTGCCAATCTGCAGGAAAAAGAGCTTGCGGATCTTAAAAATATGCAGAAGCAGTTTGATGATGCGCACGGAAGTATGAATGACGCAAAACGAAGCAGAAAATTTAAGACTATGCGTGCGGCATTGGATGCTCTTGTGAATGAATATCAGAAAATGCGTAGTCTTGATCCGTCTAAAATTCTGATCAACGAGGGAGAAAAGGAGGAACTGGAGCAGAAACGGGATCAGAATCTGGCTGAATGCTACAAGAGAATCGAGCAGAGACGCCAGAGCTTAAAACAGGCCATTGATATCTATAACGATATCTGGCACTGGAAGAGGAAACCCTCCGAGAATAATCAGAAGCGGATCAATACAGCTAAAAAGCTTTCCGGCATTGTAATGGACGTTCCGTCCAGTGAACAGTTTTACAAGAGCAGCAAGACTGTGCAGGATACCCAGAGAAAAAGGGAAAGCGCGCAGGACGCATTTGAACAGAACCGTTATCTTACCAATCAGATTCACAGCATGATGAAAAATACCCTGCTTGACAATGTGAATGCCCTCAAGTTGAATGACCCATTACGTGAAAAGGGACGTCAGGCTCTAAAAGCCCATGAGCGTCTGTGGAACTACAGTCAGAATGCTGTAAATGTAAAAAGAGAGCTGAAAGAGTCAGAAAAAAAGAAACTTGTTCCGCTGGAACAGCTTCTGCGAGAGGAACAACTCAAAAAAGCGGATGCATTGCCGAATGAAGACCAGATCTGCAAGGATCTGAATAAGATCAAAGAATATGCTCCGCAACTTAGCGAATCAATCGACCGCATTATAAATGGTGAGGACAAGATCACTCCAAAACGGATTCTCGGGGTATTAAATGAGTTGTATATCGACGGATCAAAGATTGCAAAGGAACGCGAGAAAGCCGCAAATGAGAAGAATATCGTAAATGTCGAAAAAAAGGACCGGAGCGTCAATAAAATCATAAAGTCGTAAAGATAGAAGGGTATTTTCCGGTGCTTTTACAGCTAAAGGGATTCACAACCGCGGCAGAAAATGGTATACTACTGCTTAGTGGAAGTATCAGCTTTCGAGGGACCGATCACTTCGGTGATCCGGTTCCTTGCTGTGATGTCTGCGAGTATTGTTTTTTGCTGTGCACGAAAAAGAAAGGTTTGCAACATCATTGAATGCGGATGATAGCATTGAAACAGTATGGAGATCAGGAGGTACGAAAGTTATGAAGAAGAAATTTATGAAAAAAGGCGCAGTGCTTGCATTGGCGGCAGCACTGACAGTCGGCTCTGGTTTTACTGCCTTTGCTGATGGCTGGAAAAGCAATGCAAAAGGCTGGTGGTGGGAGTTTGATGACGGCGGATACCTCGCAGACACATGGCAGTGGCTGGACGGAAACCATGATGGAACCGCTGAGAGCTACTGCTTCAATTACGACGGATATCTCTACACAAACACGACAACTCCGGACGGCTACACCGTAAACGCAGATGGTGCATGGACAGTAAATGGTATCGTCCAGACGAAGAAAGCAGAAGCAGATCCGGTATATGAGAACGAGCATGTAGAGAAAAAGGGTGAGACCATTGAGATTATCAAGGGAAGTGATGATTACAGCGGAACTTATGAGACTTCAAATGGAGTAGTCTACATGATCCGATATGATAAGAATACAAAGACACTCCTTGTTAAGGCTGTATACAGCGGTGCATATTCCTACACGTATGAGTTTGAGTACTGTAGAAAGACGAACGATGGCTATACATATTTCGACCTTGACACAGAGGAAGGAATGGATTCCATGGTGTTCTCAGGTCCTGGAGTATTGTATATTAACGGTGAGAATATCAGCAGAAAATAAAACAGGCGCACGGAGATGGAAAAATATTGTGCGCGTGGGCTTGACAAAGTTCTGCAATCTCCATATAATGAGCGTAACTGTTCATTGCATTCACAGTTATAATAACCGCTTTTCAATATGCGGTATATAAGAGAAAAGCGATGAAGGGAACAAGTAGGAATCGGATCTGCTCCGCACAGAAAGTTGCCGGTGGATGAGAGGCGCGCGGACATCTTTTTCTGAATACATCCCGGAGCTGCACACCGAAAGTATGGGGAGATATCCTGAAAAACATGAGTAGGCTGTGACGGAACTGGCACCCGTTAGAATTGCCGGGGTCTTTTATGATGAGGACTCCATGAGCCGGAGCGTGCGAGCGTTTCGGGAACATCAGGTGGTAACACGAGCGTATGCCTCGTCCTTTTGAACGACAAAGGACGGGGCTTTTTTGTACCTGTAAGGAGAACGTCCAGCGTCGGAATTGCCGGGCCGGACAGAGACTGAATAAGTCAGGCAGCAGGAAAAAGAGCGCTTCGTCCGGATAGCAGGTCTTCTGAAAAGTAAGACCAACACAGGCGGAAGAAACGAACATCCGCAGAAAATTACAGAAAAGGAGTAAACAAAATGGGAGTTTACGAAGAGTTACAGGCCCGCGGACTGATTGCGCAGGTCACAAACGAAGAAGAGATCCGTAAAATGGTAAACGAAGGAAAAGCCGTATTCTACATCGGTTTTGACCCGACCGCCGACAGCCTCCATGTTGGACATTTCATGGCACTCTGCTTAATGAAACGTTTACAGATGGCAGGAAACAAACCGATTGCGCTGATCGGCGGCGGCACAGGTATGGTCGGCGATCCGTCCGGACGTTCCGACATGAGAACCATGATGACTGTCGAGACGATCCAGCATAACTGCGACTGCTTTAAGAAGCAGATGAGCCGTTTCATCGACTTCTCCGACGGAAAGGCCATGATGGTAAACAATGCTGAGTGGCTTATGAGTTTAAACTACATCGACTTCTTAAGAGAGATCGGACCGCACTTTTCCGTCAACAACATGCTCCGCGCGGAGTGCTACAAGCAGAGAATGGAGAAAGGCTTAAGCTTCTTAGAGTTCAACTACATGTTAATGCAGAGCTACGACTTCTACGAGTTGTTCCGGAGATACGGCTGCAACATGCAGTTCGGCGGCGATGACCAGTGGAGCAATATGCTCGGCGGTACAGAGCTCATCAGAAGAAAACTCGGCAAGGATGCCCACGCGATGACGATCACACTGCTCTTAAACTCCGAGGGCAAGAAGATGGGAAAGACCCAGTCCGGCGCCGTATGGCTTGACCCGAACAAGACATCCCCGTTCGAGTTCTACCAGTACTGGAGAAATGTCGGCGACGCGGACGTATTAAAGTGCCTGCGGATGCTCACATTCCTGCCGCTTGAGCAGATCGACGAGATGGACAAGTGGGAAGGCAGCCAGTTAAACCAGGCGAAGGAGATCCTTGCATACGAGCTTACAAGCCTTGTTCACGGCGAGGAGGAAGCAAAGAAAGCACAGGAGAGCGCACGGGCGTTATTCGCAGGCGGCGCCGCGGCAGAGATGCCGACAGCAGAGCTTTCCGACGCGGATCTTGCTGGCGGTTCCATCGACATCCTCTCCATCGTACAGAAATCCGGTCTCTGCGCATCCCGCTCCGAGGCGAGAAGAAACGTAGAGCAGGGCGGTGTTTCCGTAGACGGTGAGATCGTGAAGGATATAAAGACTGTATATACGAAAGAGCAGCTTTCCGGCGACGGAATTGTTGTAAAGCGCGGTAAGAAGAACTTCCGCCGTGTTACCGTTAAATGATATTATAAAAAATATGCTGCGCAGGGGACTGGAATTAGTTCCCTGCGCGTGCTAATATAGAGGCATCTGGAAACAGGGTGGATAATTTTCCACCAGATTGGAGAAAACATGGATATCTTAAACGAAGCTAAGAAAAATTTCGACTACATGGTAAGACTCAGAAGACATATGCACGAATATCCGGAGAACAGCGGTGTGGAGTATGAGACAGTAAAATATATCGCCTCGGAACTCGACGCCCTGGGAATCGAGTACGTGATCGTTCCGGAGGGCGGAATTATCGGACAGATCCACGGAGAAAAACCGGGAAAGACCGTTCTTCTCCGCGCGGATATGGACGCGCTTCCAATTCAGGAGAGCAGGACGAACCTCACAAAGGAAAAAGTCTGCGTTTCCAAGAATGACGGAATCTCCCACGCCTGCGGACATGATGCCCACACAGCAATGCTTCTCGCTGAGGCAAAGATATTAAACGAGAACAGGGACGAGTTAAACGGAAACATCGTTCTCTGCTTCGAGCGCGGTGAGGAAGCCGGAGGAAACATCAAGGAGCTTCTCCCGTATGCCGTAGAGAAAATGAAGTTAAAGATCGACACCTGCATGGCAACACACGTAAAATGGGATGTTCCGACAGGAACGATCTCTGCGGAGCCCGGCGCGGTATTCTCCGGCGCGTACGGATTTATCATCAGGCTTCACGGACAGGCCGGCCACGGCTCCCGCCCGGATCTTGCTCACAGCGTTTTAGACTGCTTCAACAATATCTACAACCACTTGAACATGATCCGCATGAAATATGTAGCTCCGACCGATATCCTGACCTGCTCCGTAGGCTTCGTAAACTGCGGAACGGTCCGTAACGTGATCCCGGACGAGCTGACCTTCGGCGGTACAGTACGTACCTTCAACGTTGACGGCGCAGGCACACCGTTCGTAAAACAGCTGATGGATGTCATTGAGAAAGAGTGCGAGCTCTGCCAGTGTACTTATGAGGTTCTTCATATGCCGGATCCGCTGTTTGAGTGCCAGAACAACGCAGTGTGCAGCGAGATTGCGAAGAACGCGGTAAGAAAGTACATCGGCGAGAACGCGGTTACTGTCGCTCAGCCGTGGATGGCATCTGAGAGCATGCAGGCATACTTAAAGCTCTGGCCGGGAATCATCACATTCACCGGTATCCAGAGCGACGAAGTCGGCTCCGGCGCGAACCATCACACACCGGAATTCGATGTGGATGAACGCGGCATGATCTACGGTGTTGCGGCGGCACTTGGATATGTAAAGGACTTCTTAAACTATGATAAGGATATTCCGTTCAGACCGTTTGAGGGAACCTTAAAGAATCTGGTAGAGAGAAACCTGTAATATCAGAAATCGAAAAATCCCACAGGTGCAGACCGGTGGGATTTCTTCAAATTATAATATTAGCACATTCTTAGCGGACAAAACATACTTTTCTCACACAAGTCATGTTATACTAGATACAATTCGTTGCTGTATACGGGCAGGAATTATCTGAACTGAGAATTCCGTACATACAGTGGAATCGGTGGAAACCTTTACATTAAAAAGGAGAGTGATTTATTGGGAATGACGAAAAAATTGCGTGAAAAGTGGGATGAGGCGCTGCAGGCGGTGCTGCCGATTATTGCGATCGTGCTGTTATTGAGCTTTGCGATCGCGCCTATGTCCCCAAGTATTCTTCTCTGCTTCCTTCTTGGGGCAGTTCTTTTACTCGTAGGAATGATGCTCTTCACCCTTGGGGCTGAGCTTGCCATGTCACCGATGGGTGAGCGCGTGGGAAGCTGCCTCACGAAAAGCCGGAAGCTTCCGGTTGTGATCGGGTTATCATTCCTTTTAGGTTTTATTATTACAATCTCGGAGCCGGATCTCCAGGTCCTTGCGAACCAGGTACCGGCTGTGCCGAACATGACGCTGATCCTGTCCGTTGCATGCGGAGTCGGCGCATTCCTTGTCGTGGCACTTTTGCGAATGCTGTTCTCCGTGGCACTGCCGCCGTTGCTGCTTGTATTTTACGGTGTGGTTTTTGCCCTGGCAGTATTTGTACCAAAGGATTTTCTGAGCGTGGCCTTTGACTCCGGAGGTGTAACGACGGGGCCTATGACCGTACCGTTTATCATGGCGCTCGGTGTCGGAATTTCCGCGACACGTAGTGACCGCCATGCGGCAAACGACAGCTTCGGTCTCGTAGCGCTTTGTTCGATCGGACCGATCCTTGCGGTCATGCTTTTGAGTATGATCTTTAAAGCGGACAGCAGCGCTTACACGGCACCTGTGATTCCGGAAATTACAGATTCAAAGGAATTATTCCTTCTCTTCGCACAGGAACTCCCGGCGTACATGAAAGAGATCGCTGTCTCCCTGCTGCCTATTATTCTGTTTTTCATGATTTTCCAGGTTTTCATGTTAAAACTGACAAAAAGAAAATTAAAGAAGATCGCAATCGGCCTTGCATACACCTATGTGGGACTCGTTGTGTTCCTTACCGGAGTCAATGTCGGATTCATGCCGGCGGGAAATTATCTCGGTCAGGTGCTCGCAACCTCCGCCCATCCGCTGCTACTGATCCCGATCGCTATGGTTATGGGATACTTTATCGTAAAAGCGGAGCCGGCGGTTTACGTCTTAAATAAACAGGTAGAGGAGATTACGGATGGAGCGATCTCAGCGAGGGCGATGGGAATGGGACTCTCATTGGGTGTCGCAGTTTCCCTCGGACTTGCGATGGTGCGTGTTCTTACAGGAATTTCGATTCTGTGGTTTCTTGTGCCGGGTTATGCGATTGCGCTGGGGATTTCGTTCTTCGTGCCGAAGATCTATACGGCGATTGCCTTTGACTCCGGTGGAGTCGCGTCTGGACCGATGACAGCGGCATTTCTGCTCCCGATGGCGCAGGGCGCCTGTTCCGCACTCGGCGGAAATATCGTAACGGACGCTTTCGGAGTTGTAGCGATGGTGGCGATGACCCCGCTTATCACAATCCAGGTCATGGGACTTGTATCCAGAATGAAGGCGAAGAGCAGTGCGCAGGAGGGAATGTCCGTGGCAGATGGACAGACAACGGCATACGCGGCGTTCGAGCTGCTGGATGATGATGCGATTATTGAGCTGTAGGCAGCTTTTTGGCAGGTTTGCGCGTGTATTGCGCTGACCATAGGAGGTTTTATGGGCGAATTATATTTAATGGCGACGATCAGCGACCGGAACCAGAGCCGGAGATTCCTCGCTTTCTATAAGGAGTACGGAATTTCCGTCACATTCCTGACGCTGGGACGCGGAACCGCGGCGTCGGAGATTCTTGACTCGTTTGGACTTGAGGCGTCGGAGAAGGCGCTCCAGTTTGCGGTTGTGACGGATATCGAATGGAAAAAGGTAAAAAAAGGTCTGGAGCAGGAAATTAAGATCGATATTCCGGGAACGGGAATCGCATTCGTGATTCCGCTAAGCAGTATTGGCGGAAAGAGGCAGCTTCGTTTTTTGACCGAGGACCGAGGATTTGAGAAAAAGGAGGAGAGCAGCTTGAAGGAAACAAACTATGAGCTCCTGATTGTAATCGCAAACCAGGGTTATACAGATGTGATCATGGATGCCGCGCGCAAGGCACGCGCAACCGGTGGAACCGTGATCCACGCAAAGGGAACGGGAATGGAGAAGGCGGAGAAATTCCTGGGTGTCTCCCTGGCACAGGAAAAAGAGATGATTTTTATGGTCACGAAGAGGAAGGATAAGAACGGAATCATGCAGAGCATTATGAAGGAAGCCGGGATCGGAAGCAAAGCCGGGGCTATCGTGTTCTCTCTGCCGGTGACAGAGACGGCCGGAATGCGGCTGATCGAGAAGGACGATGATGAGTTAAGTTAGAAAGGAGCTGATTTTTTTGGATTCAGGGCATGCCCTGCAGGGGCTGATTGTAATTGGACTTCTGGCGTTATCCGCTTTTTTTTCGTCGGCGGAGACGGCAATGATGACGGTAAATAAGATTCGTGTGCGGAATCTCGCGGAGGCGGGACTCAGCCATGCGATCGTGCTGGAGAAGATCTTAAGCAATCAGCCCAAAATGCTCAGTGCAATTTTAATAGGAAACAATATTGTTAATATTTCGGCGTCCTCCTTGATGACTGTGCTGGTCACGGATGCGTTCGGAAATAAGTATGTCGGGATCGGAACCGGTGTTCTGACACTGATGGTACTGATTTTCGGTGAGATTACCCCGAAAACATCCGCTACGATCTATTCCGAGACGATCGCATTTAAGTTTGCGAAGCCAATCTACCTGATCATGCAGGTGCTGACACCGTTAATCGCGATTGTCGATCTGCTGTCAAAGGGGGTTTTAAAGCTCCTTCATGTGGATCCGAACAAGAAACAGGACGCAATCACCGAGGATGAGCTCCGGACGATCGTTGAGGTCAGCCATGAGGAGGGCGTGATCGAGTCGGATGAGAAAAAGATGATCTACAACGTATTCGACTTCGGGGATTCTGTCGCGAAGGACATTATGGTTCCGCGTATCGATATGACATTCCTTGATGTGAATGCCACATATCAGGAGATCATGGATATTTTCCGGGAGGAGAAGTATACGAGATATCCGGTCTGTGAGGATACGACGGACAATGTCATCGGAATCGTAAATATCAAGGATCTGTTCCTGATCCCGAAGGATCAGAAATTTAAGCTCCGGGACTACCTGCGCGAGCCGTACTATACGTATGAGTTCAAGAAGACAACGGAGCTTATGGTTGAACTCAGAAAGACGATGAACAGCGTCGCGATTGTCCTCGACGAGTACGGAGCGACGGCGGGACTCATCACGCTGGAGGACATGCTGGAGGAGATTGTCGGCGAGATCCGCGATGAGTATGACGAGGACGAGGAAGACAGCATTAAGAAAATCAATCCGAAGGAATATGTGATCGAGGGTGCTATGAAGCTTGATGACCTTGATGACCAGCTCGGGCTGGATCTCAAGTCGGAGGATTACGATTCCGTTGGCGGTTATATTATCGGTCTTCTGGATCATCTCCCCCAGGCGGGCGAGGAGGTCGTCAGCGGAAATCTGAAATTTGTTGTGGATACGGTGGAAAGAAACCGGATCGACAAGGTTCATCTTTATATCCTTGATGAGACAAAGGAAAACGAGGAAAGCAGGGAAAATAAAGACCGGATGCAGCCCGGGGATACGCTTGGTGACGGAAAAAAGCATGACGGTGCAAAGAAAATTTAACGGTTTTCGTCCTTGACAATTTTTCCCAAAACCTTTAATATGTAACTATCCAAAAGGGGAGTAGTTCAAATGCACTGTCAACAATCGCGGCGGAAACGTCTGGTGGTGCATACCGGTAAAATGGTAACGAGACTTTTTGCAGAGAGAAATTCCTGCAGAAAGTCTTTTTTTGTTGAGAATCGTGGAGCACGAAGCGCGGAGCAATCCGGTATAGCAGCGAAAAAAGGCGGACTGTAAAATTTCTCGGAATCCATTGACAGGGAAAGTGAAATCCCTGCACATACTATCTTCAAGGAGGACTTTTATGGAATTTTTATGGAACGGACTGTTATCAGTCACCTGGCAGCAGATCGTCATGTATGCGGTGGGAATTCTGCTCATCTATCTTGCAATCGAGAAGGACTATGAACCGGCGCTTCTTCTGCCGATGGGATTCGGCGCGATCCTCGTGAACCTGCCGTCCAGCGGCGTCTTGAATCAGGTCATGGAGGGTGTCGGGGAGGTTGAAGGCATCATCGAGTGGCTGTTCAACGTGGGCATCGGTGTTTCCGAGGCATTCCCACTCTTACTTTTCATCGGAATCGGCGCGATGATCGACTTCGGTCCGCTGCTCTCAAACCCGAAGATGTTCCTCTTCGGCGCAGCATGCCAGTTCGGTATTTTCTTCACGATTTTCGCAGCCACATTATTAGGCTTTGATATCAAGGACGCAGCGTCCATCGGCATTATCGGAGCGGCGGACGGACCGACCTCGATCCTCGTCTCCCAGGTATTAAAGTCCAACTATATCGGACCGATTGCGGTTGCCGCCTACTCCTATATGGCGCTCGTTCCGATCATCCAGCCGATCGCAATCAAGGCATGTACGACAAAGAAGGAGCGGATGATCCGTATGCCGTACCAGCCGGGAAAAGTGAGTCGCTTTACAAGGATCGCGTTCCCGATCATCGTGACATTCGTAGCGGGCTTTGTAGCTCCGGCATCGGTTGCCCTCGTCGGATTCCTGATGTTCGGTAATCTGATCCGTGAGTGCGGATGCCTGAACAGCCTGTCAGAGACGGCACAGACGACTCTCGCGAACCTGATCACCCTGCTTCTGGGAATCACGATCTCCTTCTCCATGCGTGCAGAGCAGTTCGTAAATCCCCAGACGATCATGATCATGGCATTAGGTCTTGTGGCATTTATCTTCGACTCCGTCGGTGGTGTCTTATTCGCGAAATTTATCAATCTGTTCAGCAAGAACAAGGTAAACCCGATGGTCGGGGCTGCCGGAATCTCCGCATTCCCGATGTCTGCCCGCGTCATTGAGAAGATGGGCGTTGCGGAGGATTCAACGAACCATCTCCTGATGCATGCAATCGGCGCGAATGTCTCCGGCCAGGTCGCTTCGGCGGTCGCAGGCGGCATCGTACTTGGATTTTTTATGTAGGAGGCTAAGGAATATGAACGCAAATACAATACTCGCTTTAGGAATCATGTGGAAGGGAATGCTGGGGATCTTTATAGTCATGATGATCCTGGCGGTGGCTGTGTCCATTCTTGCAAAGGTGGGAGGACGCTGAAAAATTTTAAAAAATTGTCTGAAGAAGAGGACAGGACGTCCTTTCCGTCCCGGAAAATGCAAAAGATGAACTCAAAGGACGAATGGAGAGCACTAAGACCGTATTTAAGGTCGGAATGATTCCGGCAGTTGTGCGTGGAATCGTGTCTACACTTGTTGTTATGACTATGTTCCCAATTTAACTGACATCAGCTCACCATCCCACCAGCCATGCCGCTTGCGGTACACATGGCGAGGATGGAGAGGAGACGGTTGGCGTCCGCTGTGACGCCGTCCTTCTGGGCGAGGGACATGAGGTACAAAAACAGAAAATAGAGTATGCCGAGGACCAGACCCCAGAAAAAGCGTCTGGTCCTCATTGCTTTTCCCGCGATGATGCCGCCGAAGAAGCAGGAGAGAATGTAGACAGCATAGACGGCGAGGTTTACCTGATCTTCCGGGAGCCGGAATTTAAAGAGGGCGAAGGACAGAGCCGCGAGAAAAATGCCGGAGAGGATATAGGTGACGATCAGGGCGCGGATCATGCGCCATACCGGGATAGTCTGCATGAGAAAGCTCCTTTCTTGATATGAAGGTGTGAATATCTGTTCCATACAGGATATGTGAGGAAAGGCCATGCATATGCATGATAGGGCATATTCTATGCTTCGCGTGCCGACAGCGTTGATGGAAAACACTCCCTCCACAGGCAAAAAGCGAAGTCCTGTACCTGTTTCTTGCCCAGCATCAATAAAATTCGTTGCATATTAGAAAATCGTATGGTATAATTTCATTTAAATTCGGGGGTTTATGCCCTGATAAAGAGAACAGGAGGAGATGACACCATGAAGCATGTAAAGACTTTAAGTTCCAACACTTTAAAGAACAGCATGAAGAAGGGCGGCTGCGGCGAGTGCCAGACATCCTGCCAGTCTGCATGTAAGACATCCTGCACAGTAGGAAACCAGAGCTGTGAAAACAGCAACCGCTAATGCGGGGCTTCGTATAAACGGAAGTTTTTAAAGAGACCCCTACGGTCGTATGATTGTAGGGGCTATTTCTTGTCGTAAGAAATCTGCCGGTGACGGGTCTTCCGGAGGTCGATTCCGGAAAAGCCATCACTGACAGACAGCAGGAAATAGTTGAGAGACCGGTAAGTTGTGACTGTAACTGTTCAGCAGCCCTGCCCATTGCGCTGGCTATGAGAAAATATAGGGTGAAAGACAGTGAACAGTTACTTGTAATTTTTGACAGTAGGAGAAATTTAGTTTTGATTCATCAGTATATAAATAATGGATACCACATCGTTCTGGACGTAAACAGCGGATCCGTTCACTCCGTGGACGCGCTGCTCTACGACGCCGTAGAAGTTCTCGCAAAGATCGTCCCGGACATGGAAAAACCGGTGCCGCTTACGGAAGACCGGAAAAAAGCGGTGAGAGAGGCTTTAGTCTGTAAGTACTCCGCGGAGGACATCGAGGACGCGCTTTCCGATATTCAGGAGCTCATCGATGCGGAAGAGCTGTTCGCTGCGGATATTTACAAAGACTATGTGATCGATTTCAAGAAACGCCAGACGGTCGTAAAGGCACTCTGCCTGCACATCGCCCACGACTGCAACCTTGCCTGCAAGTACTGCTTCGCGGAAGAGGGAGAGTACCATGGACGCCGTGCCCTCATGAGCTTTGAGGTCGGAAAGAAAGCACTTGATTTCCTGATTGCGAACTCCGGAAACCGCATCAACCTTGAGGTGGATTTCTTCGGCGGCGAGCCGCTTATGAACTGGAACGTGGTAAAACAGCTTGTTGAATACGGACGTTCCCAGGAGAAGGAGCACAATAAGAAGTTCCGCTTCACCCTGACAACAAACGGCGTACTTTTAAACGACGAGATCATGGAATTCTGCAACAAAGAAATGAGCAACGTGGTATTAAGCCTTGACGGACGTCCGGAAGTCAATGACCGGATGCGCCCGTTCAGAAACGGCAAGGGAAGCTACGAGCTTATTGTTCCGAAATTCCAGAAATTCGCGAAATCCCGTGGGGAGAAGGACTACTTCGTCCGCGGAACCTTCACGAGAAACAATCTGGACTTCGGAAACGATGTACTCCACTACGCAGATCTCGGATTCGAGAAGCTGTCCATGGAGCCGGTTGTTGCACCTCCGGAAGAGCCGTATTCCATCCGTGAGGCAGACCTTCCGCAGATCATGGACGAGTACGACAGACTCGCGAAAGAGTTCGTAAAGCGCGAGAAAGAGGGAAGAGGCTTCAAGTTCTTCCACTTTATGCTCGATTTAAGCCAGGGACCGTGCGTTGCGAAACGTCTGTCCGGCTGCGGCTCAGGAACTGAGTACCTTGCGGTAACTCCGTGGGGTGATTTATATCCGTGCCACCAGTTCGTAGGAAACGAAGACTTCCTGCTCGGAAATGTGGATACCGGCGTGGTCAACACAAAGGTCCGCGATGAGTTCAAGCTCTGCAACGTATACGCGAAGGAAAAATGCAGAAACTGTTTTGCGAGATTTTACTGCAGCGGCGGATGCGCGGCGAATTCCTTTAACTTTCATGGCTGTATCACAGACGCCTATGATATCGGCTGCGAGATGCAGAAGAAGCGTATCGAGTGCGCAATTATGATCCGTGCCGCTCTGGCAGAGGACGAGGAGAACAACTAAATCGATCGTAGCGGTCAGGGACGGGAAGCCCCGGGCTGTTATTATAATGATGAAGGGAACGTGCTTAAAAACGCGGGATCCGGATTCGAGGGGAAAAGCTTTTTGACCCCGAAATCATATCAAGAAGGAGATTTTATCATGAAGAGCAACAAAGGAAAAGGACTGCTCGGTCTTTTGGGACTGCTCGTCGTGCTCGGTATTTTCGGATACTTCGGCTATGATACTCTTCAGAAGAGTAAATTAGTCACCGACGAGAACGGTGTAACCTCCCAGAATGGCGGAATCAAGCTCGGTCTGGATCTGGCGGGCGGTGTCAGCATTACCTACCAGGCGAAGGAGGAAAATCCGAGCGCCGAGGATATGTCCGATACCCAGTACAAGCTGCAGCAGAGAGTCCAGAACTACAGCTCTGAGGCGGAGGTCTACCAGGAAGGCGGAAATCGTATCAATGTCGATATTCCGGGTGTCACAGACGCAAACAAGATTTTGGAAGAACTCGGAAAACCGGGCTCCTTACAGTTTTACGACGAAAACTGGAATGTCGTGCTGGAGGGAACGGATGTGGCTTCCGCGAAAGCCGTAATCTACAAGGACGATAAGACGAACGCGAACAACTATGAGGTAGCCCTTACATTTACAGATGAAGGCTCCCAGAAATTCGCGGAGGTGACTGCCGCAAATGTCGGAAAGAAGATTGCAATCGTTTATGACAACGTGATGTACTCCAACCCGACCGTACAGCAGGCAATTACAGGCGGACAGGCATCTATCTCGGGAATGTCTTCTTACGAGGAAGCTGAGAATCTTGCCTCCACGATTCGTATCGGTTCTCTTTCCCTGGAGCTGGAAGAGCTCCGCTCCAACGTTGTAGGCGCGAAGCTCGGACAGGAAGCGATCACAACAAGTTTAAAGGCCGGTGTCATCGGCTTCGGAATCGTATGCGTATTCATGATGGTTGTTTACCTTATTCCGGGTTTTGCGGCATCTCTCGCACTCTGCCTCTATGTGGCATTGATGCTGATTCTGCTCGCAGCCTTTGAGGTTACATTAACACTTCCGGGTATTGCCGGTATCATCCTTTCTATCGGTATGGCGGTTGATGCGAACGTCATCATCTTCACACGTATCAAGGAGGAGATCGGTCTCGGAAAGACGGTTCATTCCGCGATCAAGGCAGGATTTGAGAAAGCGCTGTCCGCGATCGTTGACGGAAACGTGACGACTCTGATCGCAGCGGCTGTCCTCTACTG
Organism: uncultured Eubacteriales bacterium; assembly: GCA_963622995.1. Classification (GTDB taxonomy): domain Bacteria; phylum Bacillota; class Clostridia; order Lachnospirales; family Lachnospiraceae; genus Pilosibacter. The sequence goes on from CAVFLH010000006.1 coordinate 33,296, forward strand.
GAGAGGCTCCGGTACCGTTAAGGGCTTCGCTACAACTCTTGCCCTCGGTATCGTTCTTTCCATGTTCACAGCACTGTTCGTTACAAAATTTACACTGAATACCCTTTATTCCCTGGGATTTCAGGATAAGAAGTTCTATGGTGTGAGAAAAGACAAAAAGGCAATCAATTTCCTCGGCAAGAGAACGATCTGCTTTGCGATCTCCGCTGTAATGATCCTCGCGGGTGTTGCGGGAATGGTAATGAACAAATCCTCAATCGGAAACGCGTTCAACTACTCCCTTGACTTCCAGGGCGGTACGTCCACGAGCGTGACCTTCAACGAGGATATGACACTTGAACAGATCTCAAGTGAGGTCGTTCCGGTCGTTGAGTCTATCACAAAGAGTGCGGATACACAGACCCAGAAGGTTGCGGGAACAAATGAGGTTATCATCAAGACCAGAACCTTGAGCATGGAAGAGCGCCAGGCGTTAGATGAGGCGCTTGTCGAGAACTTTGGTGTTGACGAGTCCAAGATCACCGCGGAGAGTATCTCCGGTGCGGTAAGTACCGAGATGAAACGCGATGCGGTTATGGCGACAGCAATCGCTACCGTCTTCATGCTTATCTATATCTGGGTACGCTTCAAGGACATCCGCTTCGCCGCAAGTGCTGTTTTGGCCCTTGTCCATGACGTACTGGTTGTAGTTGCGTGCTACGCTCTCGCGAAGTGGTCTGTTGGTTCCACAGCGATCGCCTGCCTGCTCACAATCGTCGGATATTCCATCAATGCGACGATCGTCATCTTCGACCGTATCCGTGAAAACATCAAGCTCATGGGGGCAAAGGCTGAAACCGCTGATATTGTAAATTTAAGTATCACCCAGACCTTTACACGAAGCATCAACACTTCCCTGACAACATTTGTCATGGTATTTGTCCTGTTTGTCATGGGTGTATCTTCCATCCGTGAGTTTGCTCTCCCGTTAATGGCGGGTATCATCTGCGGTACTTACTCATCCGTATGCCTGACCGGCGCAATGTGGTATGTAATGACTACAAATAAGCAGAAGAAGGCGGCAGCTGAGAAGAAGGCAAAACAGAACGCTGAAAAAGCAGCAAAAGACACAAAGAAATCCGGAAAGTAATAGTGGAAAACGAAACGGTGCCACGCTGCTCCGGGAACAATTATAAGGCAAGTGAACTATGAAATATAAAATTCTGGCAAAAGACGGACGTGCCAAACGGGCTGACGTAGAGACAGTCCACGGCACGATCCACACGCCGGTATTCATGAATGTAGGAACCGTCGCCGCGATCAAGGGCGCTGTGTCCACTGATGACCTCCGCGGAATCGGGACACAGGTGGAGCTTTCCAACACCTACCATCTTCATGTAAGAACCGGCGACAAGCTGATCAAGGAGCTCGGCGGACTCCACAGGTTCATGAACTGGGATCGCCCGATCCTCACCGATTCCGGTGGATTCCAGGTATTTTCCCTCGCCGGACTCAGAAAGATCAAGGAAGAGGGCGTGTACTTCAACTCCCATATTGATGGTCACAAGATTTTCATGGGACCGGAGGAGAGCATGCAGATCCAGTCAAACCTTGGTTCTACGATCGCGATGGCGTTCGATGAGTGCGCGCCGCATCCGTGTACCAGGGAGTATATGGAGAATTCCGTTGCGAGAACCACGAGATGGTTGGCGAGATGTCAGACGGAGATGGCGAGATTAAATTCACTGCCGGATACCGTCAACAAAGAACAGCTTCTGTTCGGCATCAACCAGGGCGGAACCTTCGATGATATCCGTATCGCACATGCGGACACGATCTCCAAGATGAACTGCGACGGCTACGCGGTCGGCGGACTTGCGGTCGGCGAGAGCCACGAGGAGATGTACCACATTCTTGATGTGGTGGTTCCTCATCTTCCGGAAGACAAGCCAACTTACCTGATGGGAGTCGGAACTCCGGCGAACATCCTCGAGTCGGTGGACCGCGGCGTCGATTTCTTTGACTGCGTATACCCGACAAGAAATGGCCGTCATGGTCATGTATATACAAACCACGGAAAGATCAACCTGTTTAATGAGCAGTTCTCAAAGGACATGCGCCCCATCGAAGAGGGATGCCAGTGTCCGGCCTGCCGTTCATACAGCAGGGCCTATATCCGCCATCTTCTGAAGGCAAAAGAGATGCTTGGAATGCGCTTATGCGTACTCCACAATCTCTATTTCTACAACACAATGATGACGGAGATCAGGGAAGCTATCGAGAACCACTGCTACGCCGAGTACAAGGAGAAAAAATTGGAGGGCGTGACAGGGAACTATAAAGACAAGGTATAAAGAAAAGGAGGTGCAACGGATATGACAAGCAGCCCGGCATTTTGGATTGGATATATTGTTTTAATCTTCGCTTTTATGTACTTCATTGCGATCAGACCGCAGCAGAAGGAAAAGAAGAAAATGCAGGAACTGATGGCGAGCATCGCAGTCGGTGACAGCGTGCTTACATCCAGCGGATTCTACGGAGTGATCATTGATATGACGGACGATACCGTTATCGTCGAGTTCGGAAACAATAAGAACTGCCGTATTCCGATGCAGAAACAGGCGATCGTCCAGGTTGAGAAACCGGAGGCGTAAGGTTCTGAAAACGAAAAAAGAGGTTCAGTCTCCTATTGTGGGAGCTGATCCTCTTTTTTTTCATCCTCAAAATATTTTTTCAGTGTCTCAAACTCCTGCGCGTAATCCGGGGAAACGGCAGACGGATTTGAGCGGATCCGGTCCCTGCGGAACGGCCGGTGCTCTTTTAAGATCGCCATGAAGCGGGTTTCCCGGTCCTTCAGCATCTCGGTGAGCTGGTCGAGCGTCTTTTCCCTGAGACCATCAAGATGGATTCCGGTGAGGTCCTTAAGACCGTCCAGTTTTCCTCCGGCCTTCGCTTTCAGTTCCTCAAGAACTCTTTTTGACTCAAGCTGTTCCATAAGACCGGCTTTTGCGGCCTGTAAATGATCTCCGGCATTCATTTTCAACAGGGCAGTCTGTACCTGGAGGTTATTGAGCTCGGCGCGGAGCTTTTTCATAGCCTCGAGGGACTTTCCGAAGGAAATCGCCTCCTTCGTGCAGACAATGGAGTCGTAGACGAAAATAATTGTCACAAAGTATACAAAAAACAGATTCCATGAAAGCGGCATCGCGAGAACGGCACGCTCAATGGGTCTGTGGACCAGGTGCGTCATAAAGATCGTGAGGAAGCCCCAGGCGACGGAGGAACCCAGACTGATATATCCGTGGATATTGAAGCGCTTATCGCTGTAATCCCAGTAACGGACCTTAAAAAGTCGTTCCATCATATATCCGGTCACATACTCCAGGGCGGTAGCACCGATAAAACCGGAGATATATGTGAGGACAAGACTGTCGAGAAATGGAATCGAGACCCATAGCATCATCACCGCACCGCTTCCATATAAGGGTAGCATCGGCAGCCGCAGAAAGCCACGGTTCACGAAATGCCTTTCTTTTGCGGAAACGTATGCGGACTCGAAGATCCAGCCGAAGAAGCAATAAAGATAAAAAAATGTAAACCATTGATACCAGGTGTAATTGTACATATCTCTCCTCTCAAATGCAAATGCCACATGACGGTGACATATAATCAGTACAGTTCCTTCGTCATGTACTGCAGCGATAATTATCCATATCATACGACAGAAGCAGGAAAATGGCAAGGCTTGCGTGTATAAAAAAGGAACCGCAGCCGTTCCTGCGGTTCCTAAGGGAGTATGGATTGTTTTGGTTTTGTCAGGGGGGACCTGCCGGAGTCACCTCCGGCAGGTATGAGTATGAAAAAGCTTTGTGTGTTCAAGTTTAACACTTGAAACAAAGGCAGGTTATCCTTTCGGATAACGTAATTGTAT
>CAVFLH010000007.1:0-23835 GCA_963622995.1 uncultured Eubacteriales bacterium
TTTTCATGCTACGCAAACGTAGCGAAGCGGAGTTCGCGTTTTCCCGGGGGCACAGTGATACAATGCCATGGCCGGGGTGAGACAAAGAACTCGTCATGAAATTAGAAATCCTGAATGGTTCTGATATAAAAGCAACACTACTCATCCTGAAAGGGAATCAACATCATTACAAAACGTAATGTCATAGTGTTCCACCTATGTTGGGCTGCTCTAGGATGAACGCACAGAAAATTCTGTTTTGCGTTCCGCTGTAGATTAGTAACAGGAGGTAAAAAAATGAAGAAAGCGATTTTAGCTACAAAAGTCGGAATGACTCAGATCTTCAACGATGAAGGCGTTCTTGTTCCGGTAACAGTTCTTCAGGCTGGTCCGTGTGTAGTAACACAGGTTAAGACAGAGGAGAACGATGGATACAAAGCTGTACAGGTTGGCTTTGTTGATAAGAGAGAGAAACTTGTAAACAAGCCGGTAAAGGGTCACTTCGACAAGGCTGGCGTATCTTACAAGAGATTCGTTAGAGAGTTCCGTTTTGAGAATTCCGAAGAGTACAACGTAAAAGACGAAATCAAAGCTGATATCTTCGCTGCTGGCGATAAGGTAGATGCAACTGCTATCTCCAAAGGTAAAGGTTTCCAGGGCGCTATTAAGAGACTTGGACAGAGCAGAGGACCGATGGCTCATGGTTCTAAATTCCACCGTCATCAGGGTTCCAATGGTTCCGCAACAACTCCGGGCCGCGTATTCAAGGGTAAAGGCATGCCGGGTCAGATGGGTAACAAGAAGATTACCACTCAGAACCTCGAAATTGTCAAGGTTGACGTTGAGAACAACCTGATCCTTGTTAAGGGCGCTGTACCGGGACCGAAGAAGTCCTTAGTAACATTAAAGGAAACAGTAAAGGCTAACAAGTAAGCTTTTACAGGAAAGGAGGAAACAGAAATGGCAAACGTATCCGTATATAATATGGAAGGTAAAGAAGTTGGCACAATCGAGCTGAACGACGCTGTATTCGGCGTTGAAGTGAACGAGCATCTCGTACACATGGCTGTTGTTGCACAGCTTGCAAATAAACGTCAGGGAACACAGAAAGCAAAAACACGTTCTGAGGTTTCCGGTGGCGGCAGAAAGCCGTGGAGACAGAAAGGAACAGGTCACGCTAGACAGGGTTCCACAAGATCTCCACAGTGGACAGGCGGCGGAATGGTATTCGCTCCGACTCCGAGAGATTACACAATCACTCTTAACAAGAAAGAGAAGAGAGCTGCTCTCAAGTCCGCTCTTACAAGCAGAGTAAACGAGAACAAGTTCGTAGTTGTTGACGAGTTAAAGTTCGACGAAGTTAAGACAAAGAACTTCAAGGCTGTTATGAACAACCTCAAAGTTTCCAAGGCTCTCGTAGTTCTTGCTGACAACGATCAGAACACAGTTCTTTCCGCAAGAAACATTCCGGAAGTTAAGACTTCCCTTGTTAACACAATCAATGTATTCGACATTCTGAAATACAACACTGTAGTAGCTACTAAGGCTGCTGTAGCATCTATCGAGGAGGTATACGCATAATGGCAAACGTACAGTACTACGACGTAATCCTCAAACCGGTTGTAACTGAGAAGAGCATGAACGCTATGAGCGAGAAGAAGTACACATTCCTTGTACATCCGGAAGCAAACAAGACCATGATCAAAGAAGCTGTTGAGAAGATGTTCCCGGGCACAAAGGTCGAGAGCGTAAACACAATGAACGCTGACGGTAAGAACCGCAGACGTGGTATGGTAGTTGGTAAGACTGCTAAGACCAAGAAAGCAATCGTTAAGCTCACAGCAGACAGCAAAGACATCGAGATCTTCCAGGGTCTGTAATTTTTGAAACTATGCGGCAACCAAAGCCGCGATACGAAAAATAGAAACGCCAGAAGGCGTTGAAAGGAGTCAGAAATGGGAATCAAAACCTATAACCCATATACACCTTCCAGAAGAAATATGACAGGTTCTGATTTCTCCGAGATTACAAAGACAACTCCGGAGAAGTCCTTAGTAGTTTCTTTAAAGAAGAACGCTGGTCGTAACAACCAGGGTAAGATCACCGTTAGACATCAGGGCGGTGGAAACAGACAGAAATACAGAATGGTTGACTTCAAGAGAAATTCCAAAGATGGAATTCAGGCAACTGTAATCGGTATCGAGTACGATCCGAACAGAAGCGCTAACATCGCATTAATCTGCTACGCAGATGGTGAGAAGTCTTACATCCTTGCACCGCAGGGCCTTACAAACGGCATGAAGGTTATGAGCGGTGAGCACGCAGAGGCTAAGGTCGGCAACTGCTTACCGTTATCCTTAATCCCGGTTGGTGCACAGGTTCACAATATCGAGCTTTTCCCGGGTAAGGGCGGCCAGATGGTTCGTTCCGCAGGAAACGCTGCACAGTTAATGGCTAAAGAAGGAAAGTACGCTACACTTCGTTTACCGTCCGGCGAGATGAGAATGGTTCCGATCGAGTGCCGCGCAACAATCGGTGTTGTAGGCAACGGCGACCACAACCTTGTTAAGATTGGTAAAGCAGGTAGAAAACGTCACATGGGTATCCGCCCGACAGTCCGCGGTTCCGTTATGAACCCGAATGACCATCCGCATGGTGGTGGTGAAGGTAAGACTGGTATCGGCCGTCCGGGTCCGTGCACACCGTGGGGCAAGCCTGCTCTTGGTCTTAAGACTAGAAAGAAAAACAAACAGTCTAACAAGTTGATCGTAAGAAGAAGAAATGGTAAGGCGATTTCATAATCGATAGGAGGTAAAACGATGGCTCGTTCACTTAAAAAAGGACCATTTGCAGACGCTAGCTTACTGAAGAAGGTAGACGCTATGAACGAGGCAGGACAGAAACAGGTTATCAAGACCTGGTCCCGCCGTTCTACAATCTTCCCGCAGATGGTTGGTCATACAATCGCAGTACATGACGGCAGAAAGCATGTACCGGTATACGTAACAGAGGATATGGTTGGTCACAAACTTGGTGAGTTCGTTGCTACAAGAACTTACAGAGGCCACGGCAAAGACGAGAAAAAGTCCGGACGTAAATAATAGATACGCTTTGAAAGGAGGTTCCAGTAATGGCTAAGGGACATAGAAGTCAGATTAAGAGAGAGAGAAATGCCCAGAAGGATACAAGACCGTCTGCAAAGCTGTCTTACGCAAGAGTATCCGTTCAGAAGGCTTGTTTCGTATTAGATGCCATCAGAGGCAAAGATGTTCAGACAGCACTTGGTATTGTAACTTACAATCCTAGATATGCTTCCAGCTTAATCGAGAAATTATTAAAATCTGCAATCGCAAACGCTGAGAACAACAACGGCATGAACGCAGAGAACCTGTATGTGGAGGAGTGCTACGCATCTCAGGGACCGATTATGAAGAGAGTAAAACCGAGAGCACAGGGCAGAGCTTACAGAATCGAAAAGAGAATGAGCCACATCACCATCGTGCTGAACGAGAAATAATAGGAGGCAGTTATGGGACAGAAAGTTAATCCACACGGCATGAGAGTCGGCGTTATCAAAGACTGGGATTCCAGATGGTACGCTGAAGCTGATTTCGCTGACAACCTCATCGAGGATCACAAAATCAGAACTTACCTGAAGAAGAGATTATACAGCGCTGGCGTTTCCAAGATCGAAATCGAGCGCGCATCTGATAGAGTAAAAATTATCGTTTTCACAGCAAAACCGGGCGTAGTTATCGGTAAGGGCGGATCTGAGATCGAGAAGGTCAAAGCAGAAGTTCAGAAGATGACAGCTAAGAAGGTATTTGTTGACATCAAGGAAGTTAAGAGACCGGACCGTGAAGCTCAGCTCGTTGCAGAGTCCATCGCTCAGCAGCTTGAGAACCGTGTTTCCTTCCGTCGTGCTATGAAGTCCACAATGTCCAGATCCATGAAGGCTGGCGTTCTTGGTATCAAGACAGCTGTTGGCGGACGTCTTGGCGGCGCTGATATCGCACGTACAGAGTTCTACAGCGAGGGAACAATCCCGCTTCAGACATTAAGAGCAGATATTGACTATGGTTTCGCTGAGGCAGATACAACTTACGGCAAGCTTGGCGTTAAAGTTTGGATCTACAAAGGCGAGGTTCTTCCGACTAAGGGAAATAAGGAAGGGAGCGATAAATAATGTTAATGCCGAAAAGAGTAAAGCGCCGCAAACAGTTCCGTGGAACTATGGCCGGTAAAGCTTTAAGAGGAAATACAATCTCCAACGGTGAGTATGGCCTTGTTGCCCTTGAGCCGTGCTGGATCAAATCTAATCAGATCGAGGCAGCCCGTGTTGCCATGACTCGTTACATCAAACGTGGTGGTAAAGTTTGGATCAAGATCTTCCCGGACAAACCGGTAACAGCTAAACCGGCTGAGACTCGTATGGGTTCCGGTAAGGGCGCTCTTGAGTACTGGGTAGCAGTAGTTAAACCGGGCCGTGTTATGTTCGAAATCGCTGGCGTTCCGGAGGAAACAGCAAAGGAAGCTCTTCGTCTTGCTATGCACAAACTTCCGTGTAAGTGTAAAATTGCTTCCAAGGCAGATTTAGAAGGCGGTGATAACAGTGAAAACTAATAAGTATGTAGAAGAATTAAAAGCGAAAACCGCTGCAGAGTTAAATGAAGAATTAGTTGCAGCAAAGAAGGAGCTCTTCAACCTGAGATTCCAGAACGCAACCAACCAGTTAGATAACACAAGCAGAATCAAAGAGGTTCGCAAGAACATCGCAAGAATTCAGACTGTTATCACAGAGAAGGCAAGAGTTGCTAACTAATCCCGTATCGGTGAAGAACCCCCAAGGCATACTTGCGGGTTGATTAGTTGTCATTATGACACACGCCGATGCGTGTAACAAATCGATTTTGAAAGGAGATTATCCGTCGTGGAAAGAAATCTTAGAAAAACACGTACTGGTAAGGTAGTTAGCAACAAGATGGACAAGACAATCGTCGTTGCTATCGAGAACCACGTAAAACATCCGTTAATCGGAAAGATCGTTAAGAAGACATATAAGTTAAAAGCTCATGATGAGAAGAATGAGTGCAATATCGGCGATACAGTTAAAGTGATGGAGACAAGACCGTTATCCAAGGATAAGAGATGGAGACTTGTTGAAATCGTCGAGAAAGCAAGATAATTGATTCGAGGAAGGAGTATCAGGCATGATTCAGCAGGAATCCAGATTAAAGGTTGCCGATAATACAGGTGCAAGAGAACTGCTTTGTATCCGCGTTATGGGTGGTTCTACAAGAAGATATGCTAACATCGGTGATGTAATCGTAGCCTCCGTTAAAGAAGCAACACCAGGCGGCGTTGTTAAGAAGGGCGATGTAGTCAAAGCCGTTGTAGTTCGTTCTGTAAAAGGCGCACGTCGTAAAGACGGTTCTTATATTAAATTTGATGAGAACGCAGCAGTTATCATCAAAGATGACAAGACTCCAAGAGGAACCCGTATTTTTGGGCCGGTTGCAAGAGAGCTTCGTGAGAAACAGTTCATGAAGATCGTATCTCTGGCTCCGGAAGTATTATAAGGAGGTGCCAGGTAATGCATAAAATCAAAAAAGATGATATGGTAAAGATCATCGCAGGTAAAGATAAAGATAAAACTGGTAAAGTTCTGAGCGTAGACACCAAGAAGAACGAAGTTGTCGTTGAAGGCTGCAACATGGTAACAAAGCATACCAAACCGAGCCAGACAAACCAGAACGGCGGAATTGTTCATCAGGAAGCTCCGATCGACATCTCCAACGTAATGCTGTTCGTTGACGGAAAAGCTACAAGAGTTGGCTTCGAAGTTAAAGACGGTAAGAAAGTCCGCGTTGCTAAGGCAACCGGTAAAGTAATTGACTAATAGCAGAGAGGAGGAAACACAAGTTGGCTAGATTAAAAGAAATGTACCAGAGCGAGATCGTTGAAGCAATGATCAAGAAATTTGGTTATAAGAATATCATGGAAGTGCCGAAGCTCGATAAGATCGTTATCAACATGGGCGTAGGCGAAGCAAAAGACAACGCGAAAGTCCTTGACTCTGCAGTTCGTGACCTTGAGATCATCACAGGTCAGAAGGCAGTTCTTACAAAGGCTAAGAAGTCTGTCGCAAACTTCAAACTCAGAGAGGGCATGGCTATTGGATGCAAAGTTACCCTTCGCGGCGAGAAGATGTACGAGTTCGCTGATCGTCTGATCAACCTCGCTCTTCCGCGTGTACGTGACTTCCGCGGCGTTAACGCTAACGCATTCGACGGCAGAGGTAACTACGCACTCGGCATCAAGGAACAGTTAATTTTCCCGGAAATTGAATATGACAAAGTTGACAAGGTTAGAGGTATGGATATCATCTTCGTTACAACCGCTGAGACTGACGAGGAAGCTCGTGAACTGTTAACATTATTCAACATGCCGTTTGCAAAGTAATTAGGAGGATTTATCCATGGCTAAAACTTCAATGAAGATTAAACAGCAGCGTCCGGCAAAGTTCTCCACAAGAGAATACAACCGCTGCAGAATCTGTGGTCGTCCACATGCATATCTGAGAAAATATGGCATTTGCCGTATCTGCTTCCGTGAGCTTGCCTACAAGGGCGAGATCCCGGGCGTAAAGAAGGCAAGCTGGTAGGATCTAGCTGCTTAGAAAAGCGTCAGAAGTCAGGTGGGAACATCGAGTTCCCTCGCCTGACCGTGCAGAGAAGCGCTTGAATAGGCTGACTGGTCCCGTTCTTCGACCACAGGGAAAAGAACTTCCCTATACATCGTAACAACGCCTATAAGGAAAACTTGTTTTCCCCAGGCCGAACAACACTCCTGTGCAGCGCGAATGATTCGCGAACCACAGTGACAAACCAACAATCCATTAGGAGGAAATATAATCATGACAATGAGCGATCCGATTGCAGATATGCTTACAAGAATTCGTAACGCAAACACTGCTAAACACGATACAGTAGATGTTCCGGCTTCCAAGATGAAATTAGCTATCGCTGATATCCTTGTAAGAGAAGGTTACATCAAGAAATATGACATCGTTGAGGACGGTGCATTCCAGACAATCCGCATCTCCTTAAAGTATGGCGCAGACAAGAACGAGAAGATCATCTCCGGAATCAAGAAGATCTCCAAGCCGGGCTTACGTGTATACGCTGGCAAGGAAGATATGCCGAAAGTACTTGGCGGACTTGGTATCGCTATCGTATCCACAAACCAGGGCATCATCACTGACAAGCAGGCTAGACAGCTTGGTGTCGGCGGCGAAGTTCTTGCGTTCGTTTGGTAATTTATTTTTATTCCCATTGATGTTATCGCACCCCGCCTGCAAAGCTAGACATTGATCCAGCAGGGCGGAGTTTGCGTGCGTCTGGAGGTAACTCCGGACCATATATAACATAGAAACTGAAAACAGAAAGTGTAAAAGCACTTTCCGAGAATCTAAGTAGGAGGTAAAAGGCATGTCACGTATTGGTAGAATGCCGGTAGCGATTCCAGCAGGCGTAACTGTAACAATCGCAGAGAACAACAATGTGACCGTTAAGGGTCCGAAGGGAACACTGGTAAGAGATTTACCGGTAGAGATGGAAATCAAAGAAGAAGATGGACACATCGTCGTAACAAGACCGAACGATTTAAAGAAGATGAAATCTTTACACGGTCTTACAAGAACGCTAATCCATAACATGATCCAGGGTGTTACTGAAGGCTACGAGAAGAAGCTTGAGGTAAACGGTGTTGGTTACAGAGCTCAGAAGCAGGGCAAGAAGCTCACACTTTCCCTTGGTTACTCCCATCCGGTAGAGATGGAAGATCCGGAAGGTATCGAGACTGTTCTTGAGGGTCAGAACATCATCATCGTTAAGGGCATCAGCAAAGAGAAAGTCGGCCAGTATGCAGCTGAAATCAGAGAGAAGAGAAGACCGGAGCCGTATAAGGGCAAGGGTATCAAGTACGCTGATGAGGTTATCAGACGCAAAGTTGGTAAGACTGGTAAGAAATAATTTAAGGAGAGTGTAAAAATGGTTAGCAAGCAGTCAAGAAGCGAAATCCGCAGAAAAAAGCACTATAGATTACGCAATCGCTTTGCTGGTACAGCAGAGAGACCGCGTTTAGCAGTGTTCAGAAGCAATAATCATATGTATGCTCAGATCATCGACGACTCCGTTGGACATACTTTAGTATCTGCTTCCACTCTTGAGAAAGAGATCAAGGCAGAGTTAGAGAACACCGACACAGTTGATGCAGCTGCATATATCGGAACCGTAGTAGCTAAGAGAGCAATCGAGAAAGGCATCAAAGAGGTCGTTTTCGATAGAGGCGGTTTCATTTATCAGGGTAAGGTTCAGGCATTAGCAGATGCAGCCCGCGAGGCTGGTCTCGTATTCTAATAGAGAGGAGAAAACAGCATGAAGCGTACAATCATTGACGCAAGTCAGTTAGAGTTAAATGACAAAGTTGTTGCCATTAAGCGCGTATCCAAGACTGTTAAAGGTGGACGTACCATGAGATTTTCCGCTCTGGTAGTAGTAGGAGACGGCAATGGTCACGTAGGCGCAGGCCTTGGTAAAGCAGGTGAGGTTCCGGAAGCTATCCGTAAGGGTAAAGAGGCTGCTATGAAGAACCTTGTAGAGATCCCGATGGATGAGAACAACAGTATCCCGCACGACTTCCTTGGAGAGTTCGGAAGCGCTTCCGTACTTCTTAAGAGAGCTCCGGAAGGTACTGGTATCATCGCAGGTGGTCCAGTTCGTTCCGTAGTAGAGCTTGCAGGCATCAAGAACATCCGTACAAAGTCTTTAGGTTCCAACAACAAGACAAACGTAGTTCTCGCAACAATCGCAGGTCTTACAAAGTTAAAGACTCCGGAAGAGGTTGCTAAGAACCGCGGCAAATCTGTTGAAGACGTTGTTTGCTAATAGGAGGATAATAAAATGGCAGAGAAGTTAAAAATCACATTAGTAAAATCCCCTATCGGCGCTGTTCCGAAGCAGAGAGCGACAATCGAGGCACTTGGTTTAAAGAAGATGCACAAGACTGTCGAGATGCCGGATAATGGTGCAGTTAGAGGCATGATCCAGAATGTTAGACATCTGGTTAAAGTTGAAGAGATCTAATTGATATAAAGTAAGGAGGTGCAGTGATGAACTTATCTAATTTACATCCTGCTGAAGGATCTAAGCATAGTGATAGTTTCAGAAGAGGCCGTGGCCACGCTTCTGGAAATGGTAAGACAGCTGGTAAGGGACATAAGGGCCAGAAGGCACGTTCCGGCGCACCGAGACCTGGTTTCGAGGGTGGCCAGATGCCGTTATACAGACGTCTTCCGAAGAGAGGATTTACAAACATCAACTCCAAGGAGATCGTTGGAATTAATGTAAGTGCATTAGAGAGATTTGAGAATGACTCCGTAGTATCCGTAGAGACATTACTGGAGGCAGGCGTAATCAAAAACCCGCAGGACGGCGTTAAGATTCTTGGTAACGGAGAGTTAACAAAGAAACTTGTCGTTAAAGCCAATGCATTCAGTGAAGGCGCAAAAGCTAAAATTGAGGCAGTAGGTGGAACCTGCGAGGTGATCTAATATGTTAAAATCCTTACAGAAGGCATTTAAGGTGAAAGAAGTCCGCGACAGACTTCTTTACACCTTTATGATGCTTGTAGTCATCCGAATCGGTTGCTGTCTTCCGATACCGGGCGTTGATCCGAGTTACCTGCATGATTTCTTTTCAAATCTGCAGACTTCAGGAATGGGATTCTTTAATGCGATCACAGGAGGATCATTCTCCTCCATGTCGATCTTCGCACTGAGTATCACCCCGTATATCACGTCTTCCATCATTGTTCAGTTACTTACGATTGCAATTCCCAAGCTTGAGGAAATGCAGAAGGACGGCGAAGACGGAAGAAAGAAGATTGCAGAGTACACCAGATATCTTACCGTTGGCCTGGCTCTTTTCGAGTCCTGCGCAATGGCAGTTGGCCTTGGCGGAAAGGGACTTCTTCTCGAAGACCACCGAAACATCTGGGGATATCTTACGGTCGTAGCAGCTATGACCGCAGGTTCTGCTCTTCTGATGTGGATTGGCGAGAGGATTACAGACAATGGAGTAGGAAACGGTATTTCTATCGTACTTCTGATCAATATCGTGTCTGGTACTCCGCAGGATATGATGACATTATATGAGCGCTTTATGGCAGGCAAATCAGTTGCAGTCGCAACTGTATCTGGCATCATCGTACTGGCAATTATCGTTGCGATCGTTGTCTTTGTCCTCATTTTAAATGACGCAGAGCGCCGGATCCCGGTACAGTACAGCAAGAAGATGCAGGGCCGCAGAATGATCGGCGGACAGTCTACCTACATTCCGTTGAAGGTAAACACCGCAAACGTTATTCCGGTCATCTTTGCTTCTTCCATCATGTCAATGCCGGTTATGATCGCTCAGTTCTTCCAGGTTGATTACTCAACCATCGGTGGAAAGATCCTGTTAGCGTTGAGCTCATCCAACTGGTTTAAACCGGAAGCTCCGGCTTACTCCATTGGTATGCTCGTATATATCGTATTAGTCGTACTGTTCGCGTATTTCTATACGTCCATTACGTTTAACCCGCTGGAAGTTGCTAATAATATGAAGAAATCCGGCGGCTTCATCCCGGGCATTCGCCCAGGTAAGCCAACATCGGACTACCTCAACAATATCTTAAACTATATTGTATTTATCGGAGCCTGCGGCCTCGTGATCGTGTGCATTATCCCGATCATCGCATCCGGCCTCTTCTCCGTAGGCAATCTTTCCTTCGGCGGCACATCCCTGATCATTATCGCAGGTGTTATCCTCGAGACCATCAAGGCTGTGGAGTCTATGATGCTTGTAAGAAATTACAAGGGATTCTTAAATGATTGATCAAATAGAGAAATAGCAGCAGCTGCGTGCTGAAAATCGGAGCGGGCGGAAAGATGCTTTTCGCCCGCTTTTTCGGTTTTTTAGGACGAGTGGAGGAATTACAATTATGAAAATCATTATGTTGGGCGCACCGGGCGCCGGAAAAGGCACCCAGGCACAGAGAATCGCGGAAAAGTACGGAATCCCGCACATTTCCACCGGAGATATTTTCCGGGCAAACATTAAGAACGGAACAGAGCTTGGCAAGAAGGCGAAAGCGTTCATGGACCAGGGACTTCTCGTTCCGGACGAACTGACTGTTGACCTTGTTATGGACAGAATCAGCCAGCCGGACTGCAAAGAGGGATACATTCTCGATGGTTTCCCGCGTACGATCCCGCAGGCAGAGGCACTCACAGAGGCTCTTGCGAAAAAGGGAGAGGCAATCGATTTCGCGATCGACGTTGACGTACCGGATGAGAAGATCGTTACCCGTATGGCAGGCCGCCGTGCTTGCGTAAAGTGCGGAATGACTTATCATATCGTATATGCTGCCCCGAAGAAGGAAGGCATCTGCGATAAGTGCGGCGCTGAACTCGTCTTAAGAGATGATGATAAGCCGGAGACTGTTACAAAACGTCTGTCTGTTTACCACGAGCAGACACGTCCGCTCATCAGCTTCTATGCGGATAAGCACGTTCTCTACACTGTAGACGGAACACAGAATATGGAACAGGTATTTGAGGCTATCACAAAGATTTTAGGAGCTTAAAATAATGGCAGTAACAATTAAATCGCCGAGAGAGATCGAACTGATGCGAAAAGCCGGAGAAATTCTGGCACAGGTACACGAGGAGCTGCATGCGGCTGTTCACCCGGGAATGTCCACACTGGACATCGATAAGCTGGGCGAGCGCCTGATCCGCAGCCATGGATGCATTCCTTCCTTTAAGAATTACCAGGGATATCCTGCATCCATCTGCGTGTCCGTAAATGATGAGATCGTACATGGAATCCCGAACAAACACCGTATCTTAAAGGAGGGCGATATCGTCAGCCTTGATGCAGGTACGATCTACAAGGGATACCATTCCGACGCAGCCCGCACCTGGGCAGTAGGAAACGTCTCCCCGGAAGCACAGCAACTGATGGATGTCACAAAACAGTGCTTTTACGAAGGTATTAAATTCGCAAAAGCCGGCAATCATCTCAATGATATCTCCACGGCAATCCAGGCATATGCCGAGAAATTCGGCTATGGCGTTGTCCGCGAGCTGGTTGGACATGGAATTGGTACCCACCTTCATGAAGATCCGGAAGTCCCGAACTTTGCGACAAAGAGAAGGGGAATCCTTTTACAGCCGGGTATGACACTGGCCATCGAACCGATGATCAATGCCGGTACTCCTGATGTAATCTGGATGGACGATGACTGGACCGTTGTTACAGCAGATCATGCCCTGTCCGCTCACTATGAGAATACGATCCTCATCACTGAGGGCGAGCCGGAGATCCTCTCCCTGCGTCCGGGCCTTGAATAAAGGAGGACGGCATGGAGATGACACAGGGATTCCTGGCAAGATCACTTGCCGGAAATGACAAGGATAAAATCTATGTCATATCGGAGGACCTTGGAACATACGTTTCTCTGCTTGCAGAGAACGGCCGGGTCCTCCGGAAAAATAAGAAGCATGTCCAGATCATTAAGAAACCAAACAGGAGGTAAATTTTATGTCTAAGGCTGACGTAATCGAGATCGAAGGCGTTGTTGTCGAGAAGCTGCCGAACGCTATGTTCCAGGTTGAACTTGAAAATGGCCACAAGGTTTTAGCAACCATCAGCGGCAAGCTGCGTATGAACTACATCCGCATTCTTCCGGGAGATAAGGTAACATTAGAGATGTCCCCGTACGATTTATCCAAGGGACGTATCATTTGGAGAGATAAATAGTATCTTTGAAGACGGGCAAAAAAAGTGAAGAAAACCAATAAAAATGCTTGATTTTCCTGTAAGGAAGTGTTATAATGCTCAAGCGAACTTTGTTGGAACGCTTGTATTATGCCTATTTTCAGGTGCTTTTTATACAGGTATGCAACCCGTAATGCCGTTCCCGAATGGCACGGAATCGGTGTGTTTCCGGCAGTAAAGGGAAGCGGACTACGAAGGAAAGGAGAATTACTGTGAAAGTAAGATCATCAGTAAAACCGATTTGCGAGAAGTGCAAGGTTATTAAGAGAAAAGGCAGTATCAGAATTATCTGTGAAAATCCTAAGCACAAACAGAGACAGGGCTGATGCCGCAATTTGCCTGTATTTTTTCGCGCGGCTTTGACATGAAACGCGAGAGTGCGTTGTCGTGTCGGCAATAACTATTTCTACAATATTTAAATGGAGGTACCACTCATGGCTCGTATTTCAGGTGTTGATTTACCAAGGGAAAAACGTGTCGAAATCGGCTTAACTTATATCTACGGTATCGGTAGAGCAAGTGCAGACCGTATTCTTGCTGCGGCTGGTGTAAATCCTGACACTCGTGTAAAGGATTTAACCGATGACGAAGTAAAGAACATTGCAGCAGTAATCGCTGAGACTCAGACAGTTGAAGGTGACTTACGTCGTGAGATCGCTTTAAACATCAAGAGACTTCAGGAGATCGGATGCTACAGAGGTATTCGTCACAGAAAGAGTCTTCCTTGCCGTGGTCAGAAGACCAAGACAAACGCAAGAACATGCAAGGGTCCGAGAAAGACTGTTGCAAACAAGAAGAAATAGGCATTGAACACTTAATGAGTCTTTGACAAATTTAGTGTGAAAGCCGTTCTGGGAGCGTAAGCGAACAGAACATCATTATAGAAGTAACAAATGTTATGAATCACGTTGCATGTTTTAAAAACAGGAAACAGGGTTCAGTAAATGAGAAAGTAGGTTAGTTTAAAATGGCTAAAAAAGTGTCCACTGCTAAAAAAGTGACAAAAAAGCGTGTAAAGAAAAACGTTGAACGCGGACAGGCGCACATCCAGTCATCTTTTAACAACACAATCGTGACATTAACAGATGCACAGGGTAATGCCTTATCTTGGGCAAGTGCAGGCGGTCTGGGATTTAGAGGTTCAAGGAAATCTACTCCATATGCAGCACAGATGGCTGCAGAAACTGCAACTAAGGCAGCTCTTGTACATGGTTTAAAATCCGTAGACGTTATGGTTAAAGGACCGGGATCAGGCCGTGAGGCTGCTATCCGTGCCCTTCAGGCATGTGGTCTTGAAGTAACAAGCATTAAGGACGTAACACCGGTTCCGCACAACGGATGCCGTCCGCCAAAGCGTAGAAGAGTCTAATTAGGAGGAAGTAAAATGGCAGTTGATAGAGTTCCTGTTCTTAAAAGATGCAGATCCCTTGACCTTGATCCCATTTATTTAGGAATAGATAAAAAATCCAACAGAGAATCTAAAAGAGCAAACAAGAAGATCAGCGAGTATGGTCTTCAGTTAAGAGAAAAACAGAAAGCTAAGTTCATCTATGGCGTTCTGGAGAAGCCGTTCCGTAACTACTACGATAAGGCTGAGCGTTTAAACGGACAGACAGGTGAAAACCTTATGATCCTTCTTGAGCGCAGACTTGACAACGTTATCTTCCGTCTTGGTTTCGCAAGAACAAGAAAGGAAGCTAGACAGATCGTTGACCACAAGCACGTTCTTGTAAACGGCAAGTGCGTAAACATCCCGTCCTACCTTGTAAAGGCTGGCGATGTTGTTGAGATCAGAGAAAAGAACAAAGGCGACAACCACTACAAGCTGGTTCTCGAGACCACAGCTGGCCGTCTTGTTCCGGCATGGTTAGAGTCTGACCATGAGAACTTAAAGGGCGAGATCAAAACTCTTCCGACAAGAGAAGAGATCGACGTTCCTGTAAACGAGATGCTGATCGTCGAGTTATACTCCAAATAATTCACCGGAGCGGTTTTTAACAAAGTATCTGGCCTTTTCCGGCCGGATGCTTTGTGTTCTAAAAGAACGCTTCGTGGCATTTGTCAAAGCATACCCAAAAGGAGGGGCTTTTTGTGTTCGATTTTGAGAAACCAAACATTGAGATTGCTGAGATTTCCGAAGATAAAAGATACGGAAAGTTTGTCGTAGAACCGCTTGAGAGGGGTTACGGCACAACTCTGGGAAATTCCCTGAGAAGAATCATGCTTTCTTCTTTACCGGGTTCTGCTGTCAGCCAGGTGAAAATTGATGGTGTACTTCATGAGTTCAGTTCCATCGCCGGTGTTAAGGAAGATGTAACTGAGATCATCATGAACATCAAGAGCTTAGCAATTAAGAACAACAGTGATACAAACGAGCCGAAGACTGCATATATCGAGTTCGAGGGCGAAGGTGTGATTCACGCATCTGATATTCAGACAGACGCTGACATCGAGATCCTTAACCCGGACCAGGTTATTGCAACCTTAAGCGGCGGTGCAGACAGCAAGTTCTACATGGAACTTACGATCACCAACGGCCGTGGCTACGTAAGCGCTGATAAGAACAAGAGCGACGATCTTCCGATCGGAGTTCTCGCAGTAGATTCCATTTACACACCGGTTGAGCGTGTAAACATGTCCGTTGAGAACACCCGTGTTGGTCAGCAGACAGACTACGATAAGCTCACACTGGAGATCTACACAAACGGAACACTTGATCCGGACGAGGCTGTCAGCCTTGCTGCTAAAGTTTTAAGCGAGCATCTGAATCTCTTCATCGACCTCTCTGAGAATGCAAAGACTGCAGAGGTTATGGTTGAAAAGGAGAACAACGAGAAAGAAAAAGTTCTTGAGATGAATATCGACGAGCTGGAGTTATCCGTTCGTTCCTACAACTGTCTCAAGAGAGCAGGTATCAATACCGTTGAAGAGCTTTGCAGCCGCACTTCTGAGGATATGATGAAGGTTAGAAACCTTGGTCGTAAGTCCCTCGAGGAAGTACTTGCAAAGTTAAAAGAACTGGGCTTACAGCTCAATTCCAGCGACGAACAGTAAATTTTTGGTTGTGATACATTCACCCGGAAGGTAAGTCCGAAGAGCACAGAAGGGCGTAGAGCGACTCATTATGGAGAAAAAGGCGGCAGTCCAGTAAGTCCAAAGAAGCGTGGGCGGCTGTTCCACAAATGGAGGAAATTAAATCATGGCAGGTTATAGAAAACTCGGAAGAACTTCCAGTCAGAGAAAAGCATTACTTAGAATCCAGGCTACAAACCTTTTATATCATGGAAAGATTGTTACAACTGAGGCTAGAGCTAAAGAAGTAAGAAAGATCGTTGAGAGCCTGATTGCTCTTGCGGTAAAAGAGAAAGATAATTTCGAGACTGTTAAAGTTACAGCTAAGGTTGCCCGCAAGGACGCTGACGGCAAGAGAGTAAAAGAAGTTGTTGACGGTAAGAAAGTTACTGTTTACGACGAAGTTGAGAAGGAAATCAAGAAGGACATGCCGTCCAGACTTCATGCAAGAAGACAGATGGTAAAAGCTCTTTATGACGTAACAGAAGTTCCGACAGCAGCTGCTGGTAAGAAGAAAAACACAAAGAAGATCGATCTCACAAACAAACTGTTCAACGAGATCGCTCCGAAGTACGCTTCCCGTAACGGTGGTTACACAAGAATCGTTAAGATCGGACAGCGTAAGGGCGACGGCGCTATGGCAGTTCTGATCGAACTCGTTTAATTCTAATTTAATACGAAATCGGTGAAGACCGGTAGAATGTGTGTAATGCGTGTTCTGCCGGTCTTCTTTTAGTGCGCGAAGCGCGGGTTTGCGAGTGTACGGGTGGCCAAGTTGAGCGATTCATAGAAAAAAAGACCACGGGCATTTTTGCAGATGTCTGTGGTCTCTATTATTTGCTGGCTTTAGTTTATTCCGAGCTGCCGCTGGAACTGTTCGAAGAACTCGTTGAAGGCTGCGGCGTTTGCCGGGTCCTTCATTAAGTTTGTAATGGTGAGTACATAGAAGAACTCGCCGATACCGAGAAGAACGGCTATGACGCCGAGGATGATTCCGGCTACTGCGGTGCCTCTGAAGGCCTGACCTTTTTTTGAGATAATGGCGAAGCAGACGGCCCCGACGCCGCAGATGATAGCGAGCGGGAAGGCGAAGCAGCAGAGCGTTAAGAGAGCGAAGATTCCGCTGATCAGGGAGATCGTCGCGAAGGAGTTCTTTTCGCGTCTCGGGCGCTGCGGCTGGTTCTGCCAGTAGGGCGGCTGTCCGTTATTGTACTGGTTCTGCCAATACGGCGGCTGTCCGTTCTGAGGCGGGAACTGCCCGTTGTTTGGCTGATTCTGCCAATATGGGTTATGTCCAGGATTCTGAGGTGGAATCTGTCCGCCATTCTGTGGATTCTGCCAGTATGGATTCTGTCCGTTCTGAGGCGGGATCTGTCCGCCGTTCTGCTGATTCTGCCAGTACGGATCCTGTCCGTTATTCTGAGGCGGGATCTGCTGATCTGGTTGTGTCAGATTTGGATCCTGCGGAGTGTTTCCAGCGTTCTGTGGATTCGGATCTGCAGATGGTGCTTCCTGGTTCATATCTTTATATTCAGATGAATTCTGATCTTCGTAATCTGCCATGAAAATTCCTCCTGATGTAATTTTGCGGGGATGCCGCAAAAATGTTTAAAATGCTGTTTCCTGGTAAAAAGGGATCGGTCGGATCCGGAAAGTTTACAAAAAACAACATGAAACAGTTACCGTATAGTTTAACATGAAAAGCCCCCCATGTCCACATTTAAGTTGCATAAGAGCATGGATTGAATTATAATGGAGAATGACATCTCCGGCGGCTTTTTGCTTTCCGGGGAAGAACTAGAAGGAGAAAGAACATGGACATTTTAGGCGTACTGACAGCGGAATTGGGAGTGAAACGGAGTCAGGTCGAGGCGGCTGTAAAGCTCATTGACGAGGGAAACACGATTCCGTTTATTGCCAGATACCGAAAGGAAGTAACCGGTTCCTTAAACGATGAAGTATTAAGAAACCTGGATGAACGATTAAAATATCTGAGAGGTCTTGAAGACCGCAAGACCCAGGTCCTCGCGTCGATCGAGGATCAGGGAAAATTGACGGCTGATTTAAAGAAGAAGATCGAGGAAGCCGAGACCATGGTGGCGGTGGAGGACTTATACCTGCCGTTCCGCCCGAAGAGAAAGACGAGAGCCAGCATGGCGAAGGAGAGAGGCTTGGAGCTGTTAGCCGATACGATCATGCTGCAGATGACGAAAGAGCCGATCGAGACACTGGCAGCCCAGTATGTTTCTGAGGAAAAAGGCGTTGCAAACGCCAGAGCGGCCATCGACGGCGCGAAGGATATCCTCGCGGAGCGCATCTCCGAGGTTGCAAAATATCGCGCCTATATCCGTAACGTGACAAAAGAGGAAGGTTCCATCGTCTCCGAGGCGAAGGACGAAAAGACAGAGTCCGTCTACGAGATGTACTATCACTACGAGGAGCTTGTGAGAAAATGCGCAGGGCACAGAATTCTCGCCTTAAACCGCGGTGAGAAGGAGAAGATCCTGACCGTAAAGATCGCGGCTCCGGAGGAGAAGATCTTACGCTACTTAAATAAGATGGTGATCACGAGGGAGAACCCAGTGACAACTCCGGTGCTGCAGGAGGCGATCGCGGACAGCTATAATCGCCTGATCGCCCCGGCAATCGAGCGTGAGGTGAGAAATCTCATGACCGAGAAGGCGGAGGACGGCGCCATCAAGATCTTTGGAAAGAACTTAGAGCAGCTTCTCATGCAGCCTCCGATTGCAGGTCGTGTGGTATTGGGATGGGACCCGGCGTTCCGTACCGGCTGTAAGTTAGCAGTCGTTGACGCCACAGGAAAAGTCCTGGATACCGTGGTCATCTACCCGACTGCACCGCAGAACAAGGTGGAGGACGCGAAGAAGACCTTAAAAAAGCTCATCGAGAAATATAATATCTCCCTGATCTCCGTCGGAAACGGAACAGCTTCCAGAGAGTCCGAGCAGATCATTGCAGAGTTTATCAAGGAGATCCCGGAACACGTCCAGTACGTGATCGTAAACGAGGCGGGAGCTTCCGTATATTCTGCCAGCAAGCTCGCCACAGAGGAATTCCCGAAATTCGACGTGGGACAGAGAAGTGCCGTCTCCATCGCGAGACGTCTCCAGGACCCGCTTGCGGAGCTTGTAAAGATCGATCCGAAGTCCATCGGTGTCGGCCAGTATCAGCATGATATGAACCAGAAACACCTGAGCGAGGCCCTCGGCAACGTGGTTGAGGACTGCGTAAACAAGGTGGGCGTTGACTTAAATACAGCGTCAGCATCCCTCTTGGAGTACATTTCCGGTATCTCAAAGGTGATCGCAAAGAACATCGTTGCATACCGTGAGGAGAACGGCGCGTTCACAAACCGACGCCAGCTCTTAAAGGTCGCAAAGCTAGGCCCGAAGGCATTTGAGCAGTGCGCAGGATTTATGAGAATTGCGGGCGGGGATAACCCGTTAGACGGAACTTCCGTACATCCGGAATCCTACAAGGCGGCTTTAGAGATCTTGAAACGTGCCAAGGTAGAACCGGAAGAGATCGCAAAGGGCGGCGCAGCCGGAATCAGCAAGAAGATCACGGATTACAAGAAACTCTCCGAGGAGTTTGAAGTCGGCGAGGAGACCTTAAAGGATATCGTAAAAGAGCTGGAAAAACCGGCCCGTGATCCGCGTGAGGAGATGCAGAAGCCGATCCTTAGAACGGATGTCCTTGACATGAAGGACTTGAAGCCGGGAATGATCTTAAAGGGAACTGTCAGAAACGTCATCGATTTCGGGGCGTTCGTGGATATCGGTGTCCACCAGGATGGCCTCGTACACATTTCCCAGCTATCCAAGAAGTACATCAAGCATCCGCTTGAGGCAGTCAGCGTTGGGGACATCGTTGAGGTGAAGGTTCTTGGAGTGGATATGGCGAAGAAGAGAATTTCTCTGTCTATGATCTTAGATAACGAATAAATTCGGAATTGTCGATACGAAGGAAGTTTTAGCCGGGCGAAAAGCCTTAAAAGTTCTGCAGATGATAGAAAAATGAATACACAGGTCAGGCGGAAGCGATTCCGGTGAGCCGAAGAAATGGAGGAGTCATTCATGAAGTACAATTTTGATGAAGTGATCGACCGTAAGGGAACCCACGCAGTGAAAGTTGAATGCCTGCCGAAGGGAGCCGACAAGGATTCCCTGGCCCTCTGGGTGGCAGATATGGATTTTGCCTGCGCAGAACCGATCTTAAAGGCTCTCCATGAGCGGATCGACCGGAAAATCTTCGGCTACACCATGTACGAGGCGGACGAGTGCATGGACGCGGTGACAGGCTGGATGAAGAAGCGCTACGGCTGGGAGGAGAGCAGGGAGAATCTATTCTTCTGCCCGGGCGTTGTGGCGGCCTACGCGGCGCTCATCAACCTCCTCACGGAGCCGGGTGACGGAATCGTCCTTCAGCGCCCGATCTACTATCCATTTACGAACAAGGCCAATAGCAACGACCGTGTCCCGGTGGACAACGCCCTGATCTATGAGAACGGCGCTTATAGGATCGACTTTGAGGATCTAGACAAAAAGATGGCGGACCCGAAGAACAAGGTTCTTGTGGTGTGCAGCCCGCACAACCCGACAGGACGTGTCTGGACGGAGGATGAGCTTAAAAAGACCGCCCAGATCTGTAAAAAATATGACAAATGGATCATCTGCGACGAGATCCACTGCGACCTGATCCGCCGTGGCGTGACATTCACACCGATCATGAAGGCGGCTCCGGAGTACGCGGACCGGATCGTTGTCTGCACGGCACCGAGTAAGACCTTCAACCTTGCCGGAATGAAGACCTCCAACATCGTGATCCACAATAAGGATCTCCAGAAAAAGTGGAGAGACTACGTGAACGGCAGCCTGTCCATGGATGGCGCCTCCTCCCTTGGCATGACAGCGATGATCGCGGCCTACACTGAAGGCGAGGAGTGGCTGGAGCAGTTAAAGGACTATCTGGATGGCAACTTCGCGTTTATCGGCGAATATTTAAAGAAATATCTTCCGAAAGCACATCTCGTAAAGGCCGAGGGAACCTACCTCGCATGGCTCGATTTCAATGGATACGTTGACCGGGATGAGAAAAAACTGGAAGAACTGATGCAGAAGAAAGCAAAGGTCGCCCTGGACGAGGGATGCATCTTCGGTGAAGCGGGACGCGGATTTGAGCGGATCAATGTGGCTTCCCCGCGCAGCGTCATCGAGGAGTGCATGAACCGGATCCGGACGGCATTTGAAGAGGAAAAACTGGTATGAAAATTCAGGTAAAAATGACAGCGAGAGACATCTTTGATTTCTCCATGTACAGCGCGTATTCAGGATTTGCCGGGATCTTTACATTCGTGTTCCTGATCCTGGTCATAGGAATCCTCGGATATGCCTGGAACTCAGTGTCTGTGATGCAGAGAGTTATGCTCTTAGGCTGCATCATCCTCTTTGTGGTGGTTCAGCCGATCATGCTCTGGACAAAAGCGGCTGCCCGCGCGAAGACGACGGGATACTCCACGCCGATCAACCTCGATTTTTCCGATGAGCAGATCGGGATCGAGCAGGCAGGCGTGACAGGAGAGTTAAAGTGGGATCAGGTATGGAAGATCGTCCGGATCCCGAGCATGTATATTGTTAAAGTCGGACCGACACACGGATATCTTGTTCCATTCCGCTCTATCGAAGGAAGAAAACAGGAGTTTGTCGATCTCTGCAAGCGGAATCTTCCGCCGAAGAAGACGAAAGGATTAAAGGCATGATAAAGGAAACAAACGGACCGGAGGAGACCTTCGCGTTCGGGAAAATGCTTGGGGAACAGGCAAAGCCCGGCGATGTGATCTGCTTAAACGGCGATCTGGGAGTCGGAAAAACGGTCTTTACGAAGGGATTTGCTGAGGGACTTGGGATCACGGAGCCGGTAAACAGCCCCACATTTACGATCGTCCAGCAGTATGACAGCGGAAGAATGCCGCTGTACCATTTCGATGTGTACCGGATCGGTGACATCAGCGAGATGGATGAGGTCGGATACGAGGACTGCTTTTACGGGGAAGGCGTGACGCTCATCGAGTGGTCCAACATGATCGAGGAGATCCTGCCGGAACATGTGAAGACTGTCACCATCGAGAAGAACCTGGAAAAGGGCTTCGATTACAGAAAGATCACAGTGGAGGAAAAATAGATGCGGATTTTAGGAATTGAAAGTTCCTCACTGGTGGCATCGGCAGCCATCTATGAGGACGGGATCACGATGGCAGAATATACGGTGGATTTTAAGATGACCCATTCGCAGACTCTGCTGCCGATGATCGATGAGATGGTAAAACTTGTGGGAATCGATTTAAATACGATCGACGCTATCGCGGTATCCGGCGGTCCGGGATCCTTTACGGGGCTGAGGATCGGATCGGCGACGGCAAAGGGACTTGGACTGGCGTTAAATAAGCCGTTAATTCATGTTCCGACCCTGGCTGCGACGGCGTACAACCTGTTCGGTGCATCAGGGCTGATCTGCCCGATCATGGACGCAAGAAGAAACCAGGTCTATACGGGAATCTACCGCTTTGAGAGAGAGTTTGAGACCGTGATGGACCAGGATGCCATGGATATGAGAGACCTGATCGAGAAGTTAAACGGAATGGGAGAGCGGGTGATCTTCTTAGGCGACGGTGTGCCGGTCTACGAGAAGCAGATCGCGGAGAAAATGACCGTGCCTTACGATCTTGCCCCGGCCCATGTAAACCGCCAGAGAGCCGCTTCTGTGGCCGCTCTGGGCGCTGTCTACTTCGCGGAAGGAAAGACAGAGACCGCCATGGAGCACAAGCCGGACTACCTGAGAAAGTCCCAGGCAGAGCGGGAGCGCGAGGAGAGAGAAGCGAAGAAGTGATATTTCAAAAATGTATCGAATCTGTCTGGAATATTATGGAATATCTGGTTGGAGATAGGTTAGATCCAGCCCCCATCCATTTTAATGACCTGACCGGTCAGGTAATCTGGGGCTTCTACAAGCTTCATGACAAGATCTGCGACTTCCTCCGGTTTTCCCATGCGTCCCGCGGGGATCTCGTCCAAGAGCATTTCATGTTCCTCCTCGGACAGGAATCTGTTCATCTCTGTGTCGATGGCTCCGCAGGCGATGGCGTTCACCTGGATGCCGGAGGGGGCGAGTTCCTTGGCGAGGGCCATGGTGAGACCGTTGACGCCGCCTTTTGTGGCGGAGTAGGCCGCCTCGCAGGAGGCGCCGCAGACACCCCAGACGGAGGAGATATTGATGATTTTTCCGCTGTGGTTGTGGATCATGCCGGGGATCGCGAGTTTTGCGCAGTGGAAGACGGAGGACAGGTTTGCGGAGAGAATTCGGTTCCAGTCCTCAAAGCTTAAGTCCTGTAAGAGGCCGATGATGGAGATTCCGGCGTTGTTTACGAGGACATCCACATGGCCGAAGCGGGATTCGATCTCCTTAAAAAGACGCTGGCAGTCTTCCGGCTTACCTACATCCGCCTGTACCGCCAGACACTCCGCGCCCAGCGCCTCCACTTCTTTTTTCACTTCTTCCATCCGCTCTGTGCTGCGGGCACAGTTGATCACGACGCGGTATCCGCAGGAAGCAAATTTTAAAGCCACCGCCCGCCCGATCCCGCGGGATGAGCCGGTGACGAGGACTGTTTTTTTCATGGTGAAACTCCTGTATATTTGTAAAATTTCTGATGATAGGACTGCTACACGTTATAATCAGATCATAGAAGATCCAAGTATTTATGAAATCGGCAGATATGCATATTTTAAGGGAATACAGGTGGAATTACAATAGGGTATCAGTAAGAACCAGAAACAGTCACACCATAACAACCAGATAATTATAGTCCAGTTCAGTATTTTTA